>NZ_ALKF01000199.1:0-182622 GCF_000283315.1 Paenibacillus sp. OSY-SE
AGCAGCCGCTAATGAGAGCGATTACGGTTAACATCAGTATTGCGATTTTCCATTTTCCAGACAAAATTTCATCTCCCTTTCTCCATCTTCCACCCATAAGTATATCGCTCCGTTACCAGTATCCAACAATTGTGATAAAAACTTAAGCTTATTGTTGATAAAACTTAAGCTTATTCGCCGTAATTCTACAAAAAAAGCCGCCGCACTCTCTTGTGCAGCGGCTCTTTCTCCGACCATCCCTATTATTTCTGTTATTTTTTCGGTTGACGCTTCTCCTTCAACCATTTTGGAGCGCCTTTGTTCTTCCGATCGTGATGGCGCTCCCCTTTCGGGCGCGGATCACTTTCATTGGCAGAGACACGCGGGCGGGAACGTGTCGGCTTCGCCACGCGTTTATCGTTCGGATCATAGATGCGTCCGTCATAGTAGGCTCGCTCTTGAATGACGATGCCAAGCTCGCGCTCGAATTTGCGCATGATGAAGCGCTCCCGCGATGTAATGATGTTTACCGATGTCCCGCGCCGTCCCATACGTCCCGTGCGGCCTGCCCTGTGCACGTAGTGCTCGGCATCAAACGCAGGCTGCACGCTGAACACGTACGGCAGCTCCGGTATATCTAGGCCGCGTGCAGCAATGTCAGTGGCCAGCAGCAGTTGGAATTGCCCCTCCCGGAAGCGGCGGATGACATTGACCCGCTCCTGCTTCGGCGCATCTCCATATAAGGAAGCGACCGACAGTCCGACGTGAGCGAGCTTCGCTTCCCATTCGCCGATCTGGCTCATGTCGTTCACAAAGATGATCGCCTGCTTCGGATTCCAATGGCGCACGAGGCGGCGCAATGTATCGATCTTGTCGCGCTCCTCGCTTACGAACACGAGATGCTGAATCGTATCGGCTATCCGCTTCTCGGGCTCGATGCCGATATGCTGCGGCTCGCGCATCCACCGTTCGGCCAGCGTCTTTACTTCCGTCGGCAGCGTAGCGGAGAAGAACAGCAGCTGACGGTCACGCAAAGCGCTTTGCATAATCGCCTCCGTATCGCGAGCCCCGCCCTTTTGCAGGACATGATCAACTTCATCCACGACAATCGTGCGTACCTCATGCATTTTCAGCTTGCGCACTTCAATAAGCTCGTGTATCCGTCCCGGTGTTCCGACTACGAGCTGAGGCCGCTCCTTTAATTTCTCCACTTGCCGTTTCAAGGCGGCACCGCCGATAAGCGCAGTCGTTTGAATGCCGCTGCCCTCACAATAGTATTCCGCTTCCCGCACAATTTGCATGGCAAGCTCTTGCGTAGGAGCGACGACGACGGCTTGCGTTGTCCGCTGATCCTTATCTATATTCATAAGGAGCGGAAGCAAATAGGCAAGTGTCTTTCCCGTTCCCGTCTGTGACCCGGCCAACACGTCCCGCCCTGCGAGAGCAGCTGGAATCGCTTCGACTTGGATCGGGGTCGGGGTGACGATTTCCTTCGCCTGCAACCGTCCCAGCAGCTCCTCATTGATTTGTAATGAAGCAAAGGTTGTACTCAACATGCATCGTTCCTCTCTATGGAAGTATTTCCACGTGTGCCTTCATTATATCGAAAAGAGTCAACTCCTCCAACTTTCTTTCCCGGCAAAGTTATGTTAGCCTAATCATACATCTATCTCGAACTGTAGAGGAGGTCGCTGTATGAACGATTCTAATCATAGTTGGACAGCTTCGTTCGATGCGCTCATTGTAAAATATGCGGAGCTTCTCACCGGGCATTCTGATGAAGCCACCGTAGAGAAGGTCAAGTTATGGGCGCTGTACAATCATATGCACAAGACGATGCCGAACCTGACCCGCCACTGGAATGATTCGCATCCAGAGGGCAAAGCCGCTGTTCGCTCATTATTCGAAGAAATGAAACAAATGAACGAAGCCCACCGTCAAAGCGGTACCGAAACATAACCTCGTCTCCATGCTAAAGCAAGCAAAAAAGTCCGCTCATTCTCTGTCGCTTCCATACGCAACATAGCATGAGCGGACCTTTCTATGGCCTATCAAGCTGATTATTTGATTCAGAGCCAACTGTAGTTCATTTATTTCTTATTCAGGAATTTGGCTGCTACACGATTGGACAAACGGGGAAAAAGTGAGTAAAGGCGCGTCCCAATGGCTCCCAGCCACGGCAGGTCTACTTCCTGTCTGCGCGTCTCCATGATGCGCACCAGATGGCGAACGACCTTCTCCGGCGGCATCATGAACCAGCGGACATTATTCACATAATGACCTGACGGATCAGCCAGCTCGAAGAAGGGTGTGTCGATAGGGCCTGGGTTGACGGCAGACACCGCAACTCCGGTCCCTGACAATTCCATGCGCAGCGCATTCGTAAAGCCAAGCACGGCGTGCTTCGTTGCACTGTACCCGGTAGATTTAGGGGATCCGATCTTGCCTGCCATTGAGGCCACGTTCACGATATGCCCGTCACGACGTGCCAGCATATGCGGGAGCACCGCCTTCGTGCAGCGCACGATACCCATGTAGTTGACGTCCATCATAGCGGCAAACTGCGCCACAGTCATGTCTACCGCACGTTCGAATTGTCCGAAGCCCGCATTGTTAAGCAAAATATCGATATGGCCGTACCGCTCCAGCACATTGGCTACGACACGTTCAACATCGTCATCGTTCGTGACGTCCATCGTATAGACGGCATGCTCTGATGCAATGCCTAAGACGGAAGCCTCCAGCTTCTGCAGGGAACGTCCGGTGAACACCGGGATTGCCCCTTTCGCAGCCACGGCACGTGCGGTCAATGCGCCGATACCGCTCGACGCGCCCGTAATCAGCACGATTTTACCCTTCAAATCCATTCTTCATACTCCTTTAATCCTGCCCCGGGCTGCAGCCCGCCACATTTCCGCTTCCGAATCGCTGCAGCCTCTGCATCATGCGTTAGGATACGATACTAACCTTATCACTATAGCCGAAATGCATGAGCACATCAAACCGCCCGATGCCTCCCATAATGAGCGGTACGGCCATCGCCTGATTAATCGGCCCCGAGTGATCAGAGGAGACCAGCAATTGAGGCGGTGTAATATCGACACGCAATCCTTGGTTATACATTAACGTCGTAGCGTTGCCGCTTATCATATTCCCTAACTCCGAAATCGCGCTTTCCCCGATAGTGTCAAGTGCTTCCAGCGGGAAGCCTCCCATCATCGCCGAAGCCATCTTGATCGCCACATCTTCATTTAGTCCAAATGCCACATGACCCGATAATTGTCCCGTCAGACCAACCTGGATGCGGAAATCATGAGCTCCGCTCCAAGATAACATCTCAAGCTCTCCCCGTTCCGGACGGACCTGCACGATTTGTTCAATGACCGTGCACGCCGATTGCAAAAAAGGATGAATCCATTCGGCTCTCATCTTTGTATCTTTCGCCCCTTTCCGACAATGAGGGAGTAATGTTCGATATCATTCGAACGTCCTATACGCCCACTTCTATATGACTATTATACTGAAAACAATGGAGTCGATCACTAGATCATTTGTCTGTTTTTCAATAAAAATGTGCATTTATATGTATTTTGAGCACAAAGAACTACTTCTAAAGCTTTATCTTCTCGTATGGCGCATCCAAACCTTGTTCATAAATCCGCGATGTTTCTCTTTTTTTTCTTATTTTTCAAATAAAATCGGCGACCAAACGATTCACATATTAAGAATGGTCATTTTTTTGGCGATAAATACTTATGTCGAATTAATTCATAAAATGTCGAATCTCTTTCGAATGCACCTTAGGGAGGGCAACTATGTTGAAAAGTATTAAAGCTAAATTGATTCTTTCATTTCTAGTTACGATTCTGATTCCCATTTCATTGATTGGCGTAATTGTACATCGCAGTATGGTAAATGAGATCACCACTAATTTCGTTACATCGACGACGAACGAAATTTCGCAGGTAGACGGCAGAATCTCTCTTTTTTTTGAAACGGTTAATGAGAATGTGCAGTTGTTGGCGAACAGCCCGATCGTAACCAAAGCAGATCACACGATCACCTCTTACACGAATCAAACGAAAACAACGAATTCAACATTTTCACAAAACGGCGGCATCGAAAGTGACATTTATAACGAATTCGAACGCTTTGCCGCATCGCATCCGAGAACCTCTGCCGTGTTCTTAGCAGGCGCTCAAGGAAGCTATGTCCAATGGCCGGAAAAAGAAATGGCGGCCAAATATGATCCGCGAACCCGCCCATGGTATGCAAGCGCGCAGGCGAATCCTGATAAAGTGGTGATGACCGAGCCATATCTGAGTTCGGTTAGCGGATTATTGACTATGAGCAGCGTTGCCGTCGTTAAAAACGACAGTGGCAGCCCGGTTGGCGTAGTCGGGATCGATACGAGCTTAGGCAGTCTGACCGAGCAACTCAAAAACATTAAAATCCGCTCAACAGGCTATGTCATTCTGCTTTCCAAAGACGGAACCATTCTTGCTCACCCGCGGGATGCTAAGCTTATTTCCAAAAACATCTCTGAAATAGGTGTGCCCGAATTTGCAAATATCAAAGAAAAAACAACGGATCAATTCGATGTTCAAATAGACGGAACTGACTACATGACGAATCTATACACATCAAAACAAACGGGCTGGAAATACTTATCTGTCGTTGAAAAAAGCGAGCTGACGCAAGAAGCTGACAAAATCGGCATGGTCAATCTCATAACTAGCTCTATATGTGCCATCTTGGCAGTACTGTTGGCGCTTGCGGTTGCCTCGAACATTTCCAAACCGATTCAGACAGTCGTTGCCAACCTGAAGAAGATCAGTTCAGGCGACTTCACACAGGAAGTTCCAGCCCATATCCAGCGGAAGAAGGATGAGGTTGGCGCACTTGGGCAGTCATTGCAAGTGATGCAATCATCCATCCGGAATTTGGTCATGGAGATACGCGGTGCTGCGAATACGCTGGCCGCATCGTCGGAGAAGCTATCCGCGCATACGGAAGAAAGTGCGAATCAGTTAAAAGTAGTCGATTCCATCGTGCAGACAGTAGCTGACGGAGCGGTGACGCAAATGAGAGGAACGGACGAAGGCTCCAAGGCGATGGAAGAAATGACGATTGGCATTCAGCGCATCGCCGAAAGCACGACCAGCATATCCGAAACGTCTCAAGACACAAGCGAGCAAGCGCTGCAAGGCAACGTGCTCATTCAGCAAGCAGTGACGCAAATGAGCGCAATTGATGAGTCTGTGCGGAGCTCGGGGACATTGGTGCAAAACTTAGGCGAGCGTTCGGAGCAGATGGCGCATATCGTCGATGTCATCACCCAAATTTCGTCGCAAACAAGTCTGCTTGCTCTGAATGCGTCGATTGAAGCCGCGCGCGCTGGCGAACACGGCCAAGGCTTTGCGGTCGTTGCTCATGAAGTGAGAAAGCTGGCGGAACGCTCGGCGGCTTCCGCCAATGAAATTGCGGAGCTTATCGAGCAAACCCGCGGCGATGCCCGCAGGGCGGTAGAGTCGATGGAAGATGTGCGTCAAAACGTTGGCGACGGCATGATTAAAGTGCAAGTATCGGGCGATATGTTCCAAAACATCGTAAAAGAAGTGACCGATATAACGGGTCAGATCCAAGAATCCTCGGCGGTTACGGAAGAGATGTCCGCAGGGTCTGAGGAAGTGCTCGCATCCGTGAATGAAATAGCTCACATCGCTTCGAAAAATGCGGATCATTCTCAAGAGCTAGTGCAATTCACCGCGCGGCAGCTGGAGGATATGTCCGCTTTGATGAACAATGCCGAAGCATTGAAGCAGATGGCGCATACCTTGAATCAAATGATTAGCCAATACAAAATATAACTAATCCAAAGGGGCTGTCCCGACAGGTCTGCATGACTTGAAGGACAGTCCCCGTTTATTCGTGGTCCGCCCAGTCGGCCAAAAGCACAAAATGGTGGAGCAGGAATAGTCCCTGCTCCACCATTTTTTCGTTTTTACGCTACAATATTTTAATAATCTGAGCTATCCCTAAATTGTATCAATCACTAATGGGATAACTCCTTGCTTGATCGTATCCATAATGAACGCTGGCACTGACTCCAGCTTGTTATTATTTATCCAACAGGCCGCGCTGCATCGCTTTCCATACCAATTGCGAGAACAGGCTGTTCGACCATGCGAACCAAGCGCGGGTAAACACGTTCGGATCATCCGCCAAGAAGCCTTCATGCATAAAGCCAGTATCCGCATCGGTAGCTTCCAGCATATTGATCATGGCGAGCATTTCATTGTCGTTGTCAGCCGTCAAGCCCTGCATGGACAACGCCATATGCCATACGTATCCGTCCGGTGTATGCGGGCTGCCGATACCTTTTGCAGCTTTCCCTTCAAAATAGAACGGATTTTCTTTGCTCAAAATAAATTTGCGCGTATTTTGATAAATCGGATCCTCTACCGTTGTATATCCGATATACGGAATCGACATCAGGCTTGGCGTACCCGCATCGTCTATTAGGCAATGATTGCCGAAGCCGTCCGTCTCGAAGGCATAGATCTTGCCGAATGTCGGATGATTGTATACCCCGTACAATTGAATGCCGTGGTTGATTTCTTCCTCGAGCTTCGCCATTTCACTGACAAGCGCTTCGTCACGGAAGCCGTACTTCGCAATCTCTTGCATTTGGCGCAAGCTGACGACAGCGAACATGTTCGAAGGAATGTTGTAATGGAAGTCGCATGCATCGTCGCTCGGACGGAAGCCAGACCAGGTCATTCCCGTATAGTTCACCGGCATTCCGAGACCGTCATTGCGCAGTGTGTCGATAATCGGACAGTTCTCGCGCATGAAGCGGTACGGCGATTTCTCAAAGTGGTGCTGTTCTGTTTTCCATACGTCAACGATTTTGCGCATCGCCATTTTGAAGTTCGTATCGAAAATATCGGTGCGGCCGGTTTCTTTCCAATACGTATAGGCAAGGCGAATCGAGAAGCACATGGAATCGAGCTCGTATTTGCGTTCCCATACCCAAGGGGACATGTCCGTCTGGTCATTGGCATCCCAGTGCCAGTCGTTAGCCGTTTCATTGAACGCGTTTGCATACGGGTCAATATTGATATAGTACATATGGCGCTTAATCAAGCCGCCGATAATATGCTGTAGATCTTCGTCATCCTTCGCAAAAGGCACATAATGAATAACCTGTTCGACCGAATCGCGCAGCCACATCGCTGGGATATCTCCGGTCAAGACGAAGGTTGTGCCGTCATCCAGCAATTTCGTCGTCGTTTCGAGCGTATTTGGGAAGCAGTTCTTGAACAGCTTCAGCAGCTTAGGGCGATGCGCCAGCTTCTGCTCTGCTTCTTCCAAGACGCGATGTACCGCCTGAGGCAATTCAAACTTAGGCACATCAATTTTCGGCAATCGGAATTGTTCCATGATTTCATCCTCCACTTGTTCTCCACATGATGATGTCTCTACAATCACGAGTACGCACGAGCTGAAAAGAACGGCTTGTCCGTCGTGACTTCCTTCAGTTTACATGGAAACGTTTCAGCTTGCTAGATGAAAGAGCGAACTTTATTAGGTTGCACAAAAATGTTCGACAAAAGGATCGCCAACACGGCGCATCCATTGTTCCATTTCCTGCTCCAGACGCTCCACATGCTGCTTCATCCCCGGCTCATGCGCAAGGTTGCGCGTTTCAGCAGGATCTTCAGTCAAATCAAAAAGTTGAAGCGTGTCCGTTCCTTCATTGCTCCAATCAGAGCGGCGGTAGCGTATCAGCTTCCAGCGTCCGTCCTTCACCATACGCTGCGTATCTTTATATAACGAGTAGACCGTCTCCCGTCCTTCGTCTCCATTTCCATCCATGAGCGGCTTCATGCTGCAGCCTTCCACGGTAGCAGGAATGTCAATGCCTGCAACATCACACAGAGTAGGCATAATGTCCATCTGATACACCAGTCCGTCAACTGCTTCTCGTTCCGGTACGCCTGGTCCCGCCATCAGCCACGGAATGCGAATGCTGTGCTCGTATAGATTCTGCTTGCCCATCAGGCCGTGCTGTCCAACGGCAAGCCCATGATCTGACGTGTACACAACGATCGTGTCCTGCAGTCGTCCACTGTCATCAAGCGCTTGCACAATACGTCCCATCTGTGCATCCTGATGTGTAATCATTGCATAGTAGTCGGCGATATGCTGACGAACCTCATCCGGATCACGCGGCGAAGCGGCGAGCCCTTCATCACGAATGTGCATCTCGCCATTATCGAATAGATGCTCCACTGCGAAGTTGGCCGGGAGCTGCAGCGCATTCGCATCATAATGCGACGCATACGGCTCTGGCGCAGTCCGCGGATCGTGCGGTGAAGTGAACGCCACGTAGAGGAAGAAAGGTTCCTCCTTCTCATAGGATCGGATAAATGATTCAGCTTCATTCGCGAACAGCTCCGTCGAGAAGGTCGTCTCCATCTTGCGCATATCGGCAGTGTACGCTCCGGTCGGATCGTACGGATAGACAGGCACTTGGCGGTGATCGCTCATGCCCCCGAAGAAGATCTGATTCCCGCCACAGAAGCTGCGGTTGAAGCTGGCCTTATCATTGTGCCATTTCCCGACCGCATACGAGTAATATCCATGTGCTCTGAACGTTTCCGCCATCGTTACCTTCTGGGGAGCAATGGTAAGCTTCTCCATTGTATCTCCCAAGTCTTGCTTCACCGTAGCGCCGAAGATGGAAGAACCCGTATTCAAGCAGGCGCGGCATGGGGCGCAGACCGCCCCATCCATCCCGCCGATAATATTCGTACTCTGAAAGCTTACGCCGCGCTTGGACAGCGCGTCCAGCGTCGGCGTCTCTACTTCCGTATTGCCGTGAGCGCGTATCGATTCATAACGATGATCATCAGCTACCATAAAGACAACGTTCGGTTTACGCTTCGAGTCTTTGAGCATTGTGCCTACCCCCAATTCGTTATGAGTGAGTTGCGGCTTATCCTTTAACGGCCCCCGCAGTCATCCCTTGCATTATTTTCTTATAAAATGCGAGATAGGTCAAAATGACAGGTAACACAACGATAACCATCGCCGCCATCATCTGCGGATAGTTGACCGTAAATTGTCCGTTAAAATTGGTCAAGCCGACCGGCAGTGTACGAAGCTCCGGACTCTTAATCAACACGAGTGCGAACGGGAATTCGTTCCATGCACCGAGGAAATACAAAATAATCGCCGTCGAGATAACTGGCAGACACATCGGAAGCACAATCGTCAGTACACGGCGTGTCGTCGAGCTGCCATCGATCGCTGCTGCCTCTTCCACCTCAAGCGGCACAGTCTTGATGAAGTTCTCGAATAGGAAGATCCCCATTGACAAGTTAAAGGCAACGTAAGGCAGGACGAGTGTTATCCGTTGGTCCAACAATCCGAGCGACTTGAACTCGACGAACACCGGGATAAGCAGGCCGTGCACCGGGATAAGCATACCAGCCAGGAACATGAAATAAATGACGCCACGTCCCGGGAAATTGAACCGCGCCAATATATAGGCGGCCAAGAAACTGATGACAACAGTCAGCACGACGGTCAGCACGGTTACGATGACACTGTTCACGAAGTACGTATCCATCTTCCCGATACGGAACGCGTCGATATAGTTCTGGAAATTCAACCGCGTCGGCAAAGAAATAATGTTCGTGTTAAACTCCTGCTGTGTCTTGAGCGAAGAGTAAATCATCCATAGGATCGGGAATATGCATGACAACGACATGATGAACAAAAAGAGATTGATAAGAATCCGCGGTATGAGCGTCTTCAGCTTAGTCATTGCTCTTCCCTCCAATCAAGCGGCTAATCATGATGAGCCCGACACTAAGTACCATAATGCCGATGGAAATTGCACTGCCGTACCCGAGCTTGAACGCTTTGAACGACGTATCATAAGCGTATTGCGCCATAACAGTCGAGGAGTTGCCCGGGCCGCCGCCGGTCATAACGAAGATACTGTCGAACGCCTTCATGTTCCCCGCAATACAGAGCATCACAGCAATTTTGAGTGTATCTTTCATCAACGGCAATGTAATGTACAACGTCTTCTTCATGCCTGTGGCGCCATCAATCTCCGCCATTTCGTACACTTCACCGTTAATGCTTTGCATAGAGGCCATGAAAATAATCAAGTAGAACCCGATATATTGCCACACGATCGGTGCTGTTACGGAATACATGACGACGTTCGGGTCATCGAGCCACGGTTTAATCCAAGATTCCAGCCCCAAGCTTGTCAAGAGCCAGTTCAGAAGTCCTGCATCGTTGTTATAAATCATCGACCACAGAAAGCCGATAACGACGGACGACAATACGACCGGAATAAAAATAACGGTACGGTGGAACTCACGCCATTTCACCCATTTATTCATTAAGAATATGGCAATTATGAAAGCTATCCCAATCTGCCCGATAACGCTAAAACCAACAATCAGCAAGTTATTGATAAAGGCTCCCCAGAACTTCTCATCCTGCAGGAGGATTTGATAGTTCTTCAGGCCGATCCATTCCATCTTCGGACCGCCGGACCATTTATAGAAGCTGTACCGTAAAGCGAGCACCAACGGGACTAGCACCATAAATGCATAAATGACAACGCCTGGAATCAAATATGCAAAAAACGTCCAACGTTTGGGACGGATAGCGGTGTTATTCATCACGGTTCTCTCCTCTCTCTGTTTCGATTTCAGCAGGATAACGATTCTCCCGGGCATGCGCCCGGGAGAATTATCCCTATCCTATCCAAGTTTCTCTATCTATCTAACTAATCCATTTATCTCTACATTTCGTTGTCGAATTCTTTTTGCATCACTTCTGCTGCTTTTTCTGGTGTAATCTGACCGATCAGCATATCTTGTATCGCTGCGTTCATCGATTCAGTCAAGCCAGGAGACAAGCGGGAATCGTAAATCGGTACATACTTCGTTGTTTCAAGCATTTTCACCATTTTTTTCGTCATTGGAGACAGATTCAATTCATCCATGTTTTCCACTTTGCTGGATGGAATATCGCCATATTTCAGAATGACTTTCGCTGCATCTTTGTCAGACAAGAATTTCAGCATTTTCGCAACATCATCCAATTTGGCTTTGTCGATATTTACGTTGACGGCATAAGCCCAACCGCCGCCGCCGGATACACCGTTCTGTTCGCCTTTGGCACCGTCAATAGCCGGGAAGATAGCCAGCTCTGTTTTGTCGAGAATTTCTTTCGGGCCGCCTGTTTCAACCGCGTTGCTTGCCCAAGCGCCTTCAATAAACATCGCTGCTTTACCGTTATAGTACAGTGTCTTCATTTGGTTGTTGTCGATCGAGTTCATGTCGCTGTTGAACGCGCCGCGCTTCGCCAAGTCTTGGAACAGAGTGAGCGCTTGTACGAATTCAGGGTCTGTAAATTTAGAGCCTTGATTGTTAACAAGCTTATTGAACCATTCCGTACCGGTGAAACGATCGCCAAGCGTAGACATGTAGCTAGAGTTTGCGAGCCATTTTCCTTTGTTTCCAAAAGCAATCGGCGTGATGTCTTTCGCTTTCAAATTATCAATAAGCTTCAGGAAATCATCCCACGTCTTCGGAAATTCATTGAAGCCTGCTTGCGCTACCAGATCTTTGTTGTAGTAAATAGCGTGTGTCGGACCGCCGGAGAATTGGATTCCGTACGTTTTTCCGTCTACTTGATACGTATCAAGCGCACCGTCCACGAAGCCATTTTTCCAATCTGCATCTTTATCAAGCATCTCGTCGACTGACATTACTAGTCCGTTCTCGACGAACGTCGTTACCATCGAGCTCTTAATTAGGAAGACGTCTGGCAACTCGTTCGCTGCAGCCAATGTTTTGATTTTCGTCTCATAGTTATCGTGGGACTGAACTTCCTGATCCAATTTAATGTCAGGATTTTCTGTAATGAATGTGTCCAACAATTCCGCTTGGTGAAGGCCGCCGCCTTCTGCGTTTTTGTCAAACATATGCATAAATTTAATTGGTTCTTTCTTGCCTTCTGCCTGCTCGCCTGAGCCAGAAGAGGATTGGGACGAGCCGCAGCCTGCAACCACCAAAGCCATGCAGGAAATAAGCAGCATGGACGTCCAACGTTTTAACCCTTTTTTCATGTTGTGTACACCCCTCGTGTATGTCTTCATTAGACTTGCTAACGTTTACAACTTAAGTATAGGAAATTCATACAAGTAAATAAGTAGAGAGAATTATTAAAATGTCCGTTTTTTTAGCCTCTTCGAGTAACTATTACTTTTATTTCCTGAATTTCCCCCGTGGGTGCCTTTCACGAAATATCGTTACTCATCATATGGAAAATGCAGCGCAGGACCTATTCCTTCAAAATTTCAGCACCATGTTATCTCTTCTATTCTCCCCTTAGCCCCACTCTCCCCTTGAGTCAGTATCCCAGTCGTAAAACCGCTCACATCCGAACATTTGCCATGTCTATTTATCCCGATTGCCGAAATCCCCATTACCTACTGATGCGAATTCTCCCGCTCTTATAGAAACCACTCCTGTCTGCCTATGAGCATATATCACTTTAGTCGTTGGAAAAGCGGTATGTTTGCTTCTGAGCCTGTGGGAGATTGGGCAAAAGGGACTAACAGACGAGTCATTTATTTGCTGCAAGGCAGGTTGGTCAGTTATGTTTAATTGCGAGTTAACCGGTATGGTCAATGATCAAGTCCTGAGTCGGATAAAATGCGGAGAAAGCATAGTGAATAGACAGTCAGTTGTGGATGCCCGCGGCCAATACCGCAAAAAAGGACAGGATAGCTCGCAAGCCGTCCTTGTCCTCTCGTCCATATTGTGCAATTTAACCGCATTATAACTGATTTCGATACTCCTTAGGTGTAGTGCCCGTATACTTTTTGAAAATATGAGCGAAATATTTATAGTCGTTATACCCGACCTGTTCCGCAACCTCGTACACTTTGAGGCTGACATCCCGCAGGAGTGGCTTCGCCTTCTCCACCCGGAATTTATTCAGCCATTCCGTAAAGTGCTCGCCCGTCTCCTGCTTGAACACGCGGCTGAAATAATTCGGCGTAACGTAGACGTGCCCCGCGATATCTTCGAGCTTCAGCTCCTCCGCGTAATGCTCCTGAACGTATTGAATGGCAACGGAGACGATATTCCGGTAACGGCTTGTCTTATATTGCGAAATGGTTTGGATGAACGATTCGAACATTTTCAGGAGCCACTGCTTCATATCGTGCGCGGTCTCATACTTTTTCACCTCATCATATGGGTTCAAGAGCACCGGATCCAGATCGGTACGCTTCACGCCCATCTGCTCTACATGCGTTGTCGCAAGCACCACAAGCTTCACACAGAGCGTCTGAACATGCTGATACGATACGCCTTCCTCCGCACAATGGCGAAACCATTTGTCCAGCCGTTCCTGAATGCCTGCGAAGTCCATCGTCGCAAGTCGTTGCAAGAGCTCGAGTTCTTCTTCCGTAGGGATAAGCATCGGCGATTTCATTTGGGCATGCTCTTTCGCATCAAAGACGATGATTTGCCCTTTGCCACGGTACACCTTGCTTCGAATCGCAGACATCGCCTCCTCCATGCTCGCTGGTACGTTAGCGAGTGAAGAAATGATGCTGCCGATGCCGAGCGTTACCGATAGCTTGACATAACGGCGCACACATTGCTGCATTTCCTCACAGCATGCCGTAATAAGATGCTTATTGCTCATGTTCACACTTAAGAGCACTGCCAGCGTATCTTCCTCTGTGCGGCAGACCGCGGTCGTAAACTTCTCTCCGAACAGCTCTTCTGCAATATTTTGAATAGCGAATTGTATGAGTTCCTTCTCCCGATCCGTCGATTGCTCCATAATGAGACGATAATCGTCAATATCGATGACGACTACGGCATATTCGGGTCCATCCAGCGGAATGTGCAGCTGCCTCGCCCGATCGCGAATCGTCACTTCGTCTTGGTGCTCGCCCTTTAAAAGTCGGTTCAGCCACTTTGCCTGAATGTAAGGCATACTTTCCCGCAGCAGCATGCCATTATGCGATTCCTCATTGTGACGTTCCCGTTCCGCGCGGATTTGATCCCTTAGCTTCGACATCAGCTTCGTCATTTCCTCAGCTCCAACCGGCTTGGTCAAATACTCGCTGACACCGATTTTGAGCGCTTGCCTCGCATAATCGAAATCGTCATAGCCGGACACGATCACGATCTTAATGTGCGGCTTCTGCTCCTTCAGCTTGGCAGCCAGCGCCAGCCCGTCCATCAGCGGCATGCGGATGTCAGTCATTACGATATCAGGCTGCAGCGATTCCGCCAGCTCCAACGCTTCTTGCCCGTTCCTCGCCTCGCCGATAATCTCGATGCCAAGCGGCTCCCAATCGATAGAGGTGCGAATACCTTTTCGAATGATGACTTCATCATCTACAATCAATACTTTAATCGCACTCATGTCATATCCTCTCCCGTCTTCCAAGGCTGTATGATTTCTACGATCGTTCCGCCAGCCTCGTTATTTTTGAAGGTCACTCCGTAGTCATCGCCGAAGTAAAGCTGAATCCGGTCATTTACATTTTTAATCGCAAAACCGCGGTTATTAGCCCCGCTTTCGTGCATGAGCCGCTCCATCTCCGCCACATCGACCCCGGTTCCCGTATCCGAGATGCGATAGATAAGCTTGTCCTCTTTCCGGAATACGTCCACTCGAATGCAGCCCGGCTCGCCCAGCTTCTCGATGCCGTGAACAATCGCATTTTCCACGAAGGGCTGCAAGATGAGCTTCACAGTTCGCCCATTAAGTGTATCTTCATTATCGGTTTCCAAATGAAAATCTATCATATCCTCGTACCGCTTTTGTTGAATAATCATGTAATTTTTCAAGTGATTGACCTCGTCGCGAACCGTTGTCAACTCTTGGCCGCTATTCAGGCTGAGACGGAACAGCTTGGATAGCGCCTCGACCAATTGAGCCGTTTCGTATGCCTTCTCCATTCGGCTCATCCAATAAATCGTATCGAGCGTATTATATAAGAAATGCGGATTGATCTGCGCTTGAAACGCTTTAAGCTCCGCTTCCTTCTTCCTCAGCTCCGCTTCATATACCTGATTAACCAGCTCATGAAGCCGCTCGTTCATCCGGTTGAAGCTGCGACCGAGCTGGGCGATTTCATCGTTGCTCTGAACTTGCACGCGTCCTTGGAACTGCCCCCGTTCCATCCGCAGCATCAAACTGCGCAAATGCTGAATTGGGCGGATAATCCGCTTCGAGAACAAGATGGCGGTAACGACACACACGACGAGTGACGCGATCATCGCGATGAGCATTATTTTCGTAATAACGGCGTTCTCTTCCAGCATCTCCTTGAGCGGAACGGCATGCGCGATCCGCCAACCGGTCTTGGCAATGCCCGCATACGTAATCAAATACCGTTCCTTATCCATAGCAACCGTATAGTAGCCGTGATCCCCATAGGCCTGATCTGGAAACTCGAAGTTATCCGGAAGCTTGGAATAGAGGTTGTCATCCACCGTCGACGTTAGCACAAGCCCCTCTTCATTCAGCAAATAGAAGCTGTCACGGGTGCCGATGCGCTGCTGGTTCAGCAGTTGGCGCACATAATTCAGATCGATATTAACTTGAACCATGCCAAGCCGGCGTCCGACATTGTTCACATCCCGAATTTCGCGGATAAAAGACAGGGTCTCATAGTTGTTATGCTTCTGTATGAACCACAACGGCTTGCCGCGCAGCCGTTTCACCTCTTCCAGCATCATGCCATTCAAGCTGACAGCCTCCGGGTGTGTGCTGAACGTTACCCCGTTCTCGCCCTGCAAATAGATGGAGTGAATGAATTCCTTCATATTGGTGAGATGAAGGAAGAACCGTTCCATTGATGAGATTTCTCGCTCGAGGCTTTCATTGGATGCAGGATTGCTAAGCAGGAACCGCCTGACCTCGTCCGATTGGATGAGGAACAACGACGTGTCGTGCACATAGTCTGTCATGAACTGCACATTCAGGCCGACCTGCGCGACAGTGTTAAGATCAGACACCGACACTTTCTGCTGCAAAATATCTGCCGACCACCAATAAGAAATGGAGCCAATGAGCAATATCGGAATGCACACGAGCAGAACGGTGAATTTGAAAATTTTGTGCTGCAAGCTGACAAATGTGCGCGCGCGTATCATAGAGTCGTCTCCTTCGCTGTAGTTATCGTCTGTCAAACATGCTGCTCCGTACCATTTCGTTCAACGTTTCTCATTATACAAAAAGGTTGACAACTTTGCCTACAACACGTCATCTTGATTATAGTGGGAATTTACCGACAACGAATAGAATCCGTTAACGAAAGGGAGGGCCAACATGCCCAACATATGGACGCATTTGCTGTTCGGCCAAGAAGCGCTTGCTCAGGCTGGGCTCGCCGAATGGATTAAGGATGAGAACCGAAAACGGTTGTTCAATATGGGATGTCAGGGGCCGGACTTCCTGTTCTATCATCAGTTTTTCCCTTGGCAGCGCATTACCGTTATGAACGAAATCGGTTCGGCGATGCATAACGAGTATTGCGGGCCATTTATTCTTGATCTGCTCTCTTCCGTCTCGCCCCAACAGCCGGAGAACCGCGTATATGCCTTGGGATTTCTGCTCCATCATATCCTTGATCGCCATATGCATCCGTATGTATTCGTTCGATCGGGATTCAAGAAATGGGACCATCAACGGTTCGAGGTGCTCATGGACACGCATGTGGTGCGGAAGAAGATGAGTATGGAGACATGGAAGACGCCGGTATGGAAGGAAATCGATACAGGCGGACAATTTCCACAGGATATCGTGCGCTTGTTCGAGGAGCTGTCTAACAAATATTTTCCGGAACTCGCCCGTCAGGCCAAGCGTGAATATTGGAACGGCGCGAACCGCGATATGGTGCGTGCGCAACGCCTGTTCCATGATCCGTATGGCGTAAAGACGGTATTAACCTTCAAGCAAATCGAGCCGTTTGTCTATAAGCGAAATATTCCGCCATACGATGTATTGAACGAAGCCCGCACAGCGTGGCCCGACCCGACGGGAACGAACGAAACGTACACGACAAGCATATGGGATATGTGGGACACGGCGCGGGAAGACGCGGCACGCGTACTGACGGCGACGCTCGCTTATTGGAAGGCTCGGGACAACGCCGCGGAAGTGAACGGACCAGATGCAGGACAGGACATCGCAGGTGCCTATAATACGCTGCAAGTAGCAATCGGCAATCGCTCGTATGAGACAGGGCTGGAGATGGAACATAACCGTCCTATTACGGTCGAAGATCCGATATGGCGCATAGGTTGAACAAAACGGACCCTCTTCGCACATTATTTCAATGTGCGAGAGAGGGTCCGTTCTTCCGTTTTAGAGGAAAACACATCATATGTTGGAGAATCAAGCATTCAACGTGCGGTTATTTCAAGCACCAACGCCTCGAACGGACGCAGCGATGCATTCGCGAACATACCGAACGGCACGTCTTCGTAATTTCCAATGATGCGTGTAAAGGCGCGCCCCTTCCATTCTGGAGGACAGTGGATCGCAGCGTCATGACCCGCGAAATTCAACAGTACGACCCACTCCTTGCCTTCCCAGGAACGTGTATAAGCATAGATGAATTCGTCCTCTTCCAGCCAGAGACGGTAATCGCCGTACACCATAATCGGATTCTGCTTCCGCAACCGGATGAGCGCTTGATAGTAGTAGAAGATGGAGTCCGGATCCGAGAGCGCCTGTTCCGCATTGATATCCGTGTAATTCGGATTGGATTCCAGCCAAGGCGTTCCCGACGTGAAGCCGCCATGCACAGATGCATTCCACTGCATCGGCGTGCGCGCATTGTCGCGGCCTTTGGCATAAATCGATTTCATCACGTCAGCCGGATCCTTGCCGTATTGCTCCGTATGCTCACGATACATATTAAGGGTTTCAATATCTTTGTATTGATCGATGCGATCGAAACGGACGTTCGTCATTCCGAGCTCTTCCCCTTGGTAAATGTACGGTGTTCCTTGCAACGTATGCAGCAGCGTCGCCAGCATCTTGGCGGATTGCACCCGATACGCGCTGTCGTCGCCGAAGCGAGACACCATGCGCGGCTGGTCGTGGTTATTCAAGTAAAGGCTGTTCCAGCCGCTGTCTGCAAGACCGGTCTGCCATTTGTGCAAAATGGAGCGCAAATCATGCAGCTTCCATGGCGTCACATCCCACTTGCCTCCGGCGCCTGAATCGACCTCCATATGCTCGAATTGGAACACCATGTTGAGAGAACCGTGATTCTCACCCGTAATTTCACGCGCCTGTTCCACCGTAACGCCCGGCATTTCACCGACCGTCATCACTTCATAACGGTCAAGCACCTCCCGCTTCATTTCCTGCAAATGCTCCGTCAGATGCGGTCCGTTCATGAAATGCTCTCCGCCCCACGCATACCGTTCCTCGCCGACACTCGGCAGTCCCGGTGTTTTCGAAATAAAGTTAATGACGTCCATGCGGAAGCCGTCGACGCCTTTATTAAGCCACCAGCGCATCATATCATAGATTTCATCGCGCACGCGCGGATTTTCCCAATTCAGATCAGGCTGCTTCTTGGAGAAGAGGTGCAAATAATATTCATCCGTGCGGTCATCATGCTGCCACGCAGAGCCGCTGAAGACCGACGTCCAATTGTTCGGTTCATGGTCACCGCGGCCCGGACGCCAATAATAATAATCACGGTACGGACTGTTCACCGATTCGCGCGATGCGGCGAACCAGGCATGTTCATCAGATGTATGATTAACGACCAAATCCATGACGAGCTTCATCCCGCGCGCATGCATCCCGTCTATTAACACTTCCCAATCGGCAAGCGTGCCGAACTCTTCATGTATCGCCCGATAGTCGCTAATGTCATAGCCGTTGTCATCGTTAGGCGATTCGTATACCGGCGACAGCCAAATGACATCGATGCCTAATGTTTTCAAATAATCCAGCTTGGATATGATCCCCTGTAAATCGCCAATTCCATCTCCGTTGCTGTCATGAAAGCTGCGCGGATAAATTTGGTAGACGACAGCTTCCTTCCAAAATGTCCGCTTCGCCCCATTTGTCTCATTCACTTCACTCGTTGGGAACACTTGATCTTTCTCGTTCATATGAATGCCTCTCCTTCAATCTAGTTGATCTTGCTTTGGCCTGACACCGCGAAGCATGCCCTTATTCAGCAGGTGCAGCGCGATGCTGCTCCTCTTGCCGCTCTGCAGCGATTAGCCGATCGATTCGCTGCGCCAAATCGTCCAAAGTCGCTTGTACTGCTGCCCTTTCGTCGAAGATGCGCACCATAGCGGCGTCAAATTCCTTTCCTATCTTTCCCCAATGATACAACGGCGGACGAAAAAAGCATACTTCATGCATTCCCAATAAGGCTCCATATACTCGCTGACGGGGTATGACAGCTTGTTATGCCCGTAGAGAACATCCGTACGTGATGGAAACAGAGCGGTATTATACAATATATGCTGCGTGTCAGCTTCCATCATCCATGTGATGAAGATCCAGGCCGCTTCCTTCTGCTTCGTGCCGCGCACCATGATGAGGTTCTCGCCGCCCAAGCTCCAGAACTAGGACAGCATGCCCCATCCGTGAATACCGGACAAAAATTCCGTGTGTTCTCCTTTCATGGTTGACGTACTTCCATTATGATGGAGGACCCTTAACGAAGAACCGCTTACATAATGAAAAAGGTGTCTATCATTAGCTTTTTTGAAGAAGAAGTCGAAGGATCCTCGCAGCATGGTGTCTTATGCTTTGATCCATTCCTCACCATTTCTTAACAAAATACACGATTCAAAATCGATTCGCAGCGTTAATATAAGTGTGTGTTCAAAAAGACCATTTCTCAGCACCGAGAAGTACTAGTTTTTGCAGGGAAACACCTTCTGAAGCACAAGCTCTTCAAGCAAATACATAACTTTTCGCTCAAACCATCACACTAGATTGGATAGGAGATGACTTTTATGGAGAAGAGCGATACAAAGAACCCTGTCGAGCCGCTGCACACCCTAACGGCCGAACAGGTCATTTCACATTTGCAGACGAGCAAAGACGGCTTGTCGGCAGCAGAAGCGGAGGAACGGCTGCGGCGTTACGGCAAGAACGCACTGCAGGAGGCGGCTGGGAAATCCATCTTCGCGAAGCTGCTGGAACAATTCAAAGATGTGATGATTATTATCCTGCTTATTGCGGCGCTGATTTCCGGCTTATTGGGCGAGTGGACAGATTCACTCATCATTTTGGTTGTCGTCATATTGAATGCGGTGCTGGGGGTTATTCAAGAGAATAAAGCCGAGCAAGCGCTGACGGCACTGAAGCAAATGTCGTCTCCGTATGCCCAGGTCGTACGCGACGGCAAAGCGATGAACATTAAAGCCGAAGACCTCGTACCGGGCGATATTGTCGTGCTGGAAGCTGGAAATGTCGTGCCGGCGGATCTGCGGATTATCGAATCCGCCTCGCTTAAGATTGAAGAAGCGGCTTTAACCGGTGAATCCGTTCCAGTTGAAAAAGGTGTCGAAGCATTAGACAAGGCCGATCTCGTCATCGGGGATCGCAAGAACATGGCCTATATGAGCAGCAATGTGTCCTACGGGCGAGGTATCGGCGTCGTCACGGCGACCGGAGCCGAGACTGAGGTCGGCAAAATCGCCGGCTACATCTCGCAAGAGGAAGATGAGGTTACCCCGCTCCAGACTAAGCTGAACGAGCTGGGGAAATATTTTACGTTCATTATTATCGGCGTTGCCATTGTCATCTTCGTCGTCGGATTGATCGAGGGACGGGAAATTTTCGAGATGCTCCTCACTTCCATTTCGTTGGCGGTAGCCGCCATACCGGAAGGCTTGCCTGCGATCGTTACGATCATCCTGGCATTGGGCGTTCAGAAGATGGCGAAGCGCAAGGCAATTATCCGCAAGCTCCCGGCAGTGGAAACGCTCGGCAGCACGGAAATTATATGCTCGGACAAGACAGGTACGCTAACGCAGAACAAAATGACCGTCAAGCATGTCTATCTGGACGGTGCCTTGCACCCGGCGGAAGAACCATTGCAGCAAGTCGAGGGCTATGAGTCGTTCCTGCAAGTGATGACGCTCTGCAACGATTCGAAAATTACAGAAGGAGCAAGTGATGCGGCCGGGACGCAGAACAACGTATCTTTCATCGGAGATCCGACAGAAACGGCACTGGTCGATTTCGCGCTGGCAAAGGGACTGGATAAGCGCGATGGCGAACGGCGCTATCCGCGCACAGCCGAAATTCCATTCGACTCCGAGCGCAAGCTGATGACGACGATTCATGACATGTCGTCGCATCGAAATGTTGAAGCGGCAAGCCCATACCGATTCATGACGAAGGGCGCGCCTGATGTTCTGCTCGAACGCTGCAGCCATATTTTCATTCATGGCACTGTTGTGCCTATGACGAGCGAACACCGCCATGACATCGCCGCCGCGAATAAAGAAATGGCCATCAAGGCGTTGCGAGTATTGGCACTTGCCTATCAGGATGCAGAGCGGCTGCCGGAAGAGTTGACCACCGAAGCGGTGGAGCAAGAGCTTGTCTTCAGCGGTCTTGTCGGCATGATCGATCCGCCGCGGGAAGAAGTGAAGGAAGCGGTGCGCATTTGCAAGATGGCGGGTATTCGTCCCGTTATGATTACGGGTGACCACCGGGATACAGCCGCGGCCATTGCGAAGGAACTAGACATTATCCAAGACGAAAGCGGCGTACTGACCGGTACCGAGTTGAATCAGATTAGCGACAAGGATTTCGCAGACAAAGTGACAGAGTATTCCGTCTATGCGCGGGTATCGCCTGAACATAAGGTTCGCATCGTTCAAGCTTGGAGGAAGAAAGGCAAGATTGTCGCTATGACCGGTGACGGTGTGAACGACGCGCCTGCGTTGAAGACATCAGACATCGGGGTTGGAATGGGGATTACCGGTACGGACGTGTCAAAAGGAGTGTCCGATATGGTGCTGGCCGACGACAACTTCTCCACCATTGTCGTCGCCGTGGAAGAGGGCCGGAAAGTGTACAGCAATATCCGCAAGACGATACAATATTTGCTGTCGGCCAACTTGGGTGAGGTCGTAACGCTCTTCATTGCAACGCTGTTGAATTGGAAAATACTATTCCCGATTCATATATTGTGGATTAACTTAGTAACCGATACACTGCCTGCACTCGCGCTCGGCTTTGAGCAAGCGGAATCCGACATGATGAAGCGGCCGCCGCGCAAAGCCTCGACAAGCATTTTTGCGGATGGGGTTGGCAGCAGCATCGTATACCAAGGGTTGCTGGAAGCCGCGCTTACGCTATTCGCGTATTACTGGGGACATACGCATTATTCCGAGAACGTCGCGATCACGATGGCGTTCGCCACGTTGGGCTTAATCCAGCTTACCCATGCGTTCAATGTGCGCTCCAATAAGCATTCGTTGTTCAAGATCGGATTTTTCTCGAACAAATATATGAACTATGCGGCCCTCATTTCCGCGCTGCTCGTCATCGTGGTCGTCGTAATCCCGGGCTTGAACGATTTATTCAATGTCGTCATGTTGAATACAGAGCAATGGATCGTCGTCATTGCGGCGTCGCTCTCGATTGTTCCAATTGTGGAGATCGTGAAGCTGGTGACCCGCTCGCTGAACAAGCAAGCTTAACCCTGCTTCCTGCGCTATTGAAAAGCCCCTTGCATCACCCCTTATTGTTGTTGATAACAATAAGGGGTGATGTTTCTATTTCCCGCTCTATTTCAAAGGCATGCCGGACGATGCCGACGACGTCGTCCACATCTCCTCTTCCCGCTCCGCCTCCATGCGTCCCTTCTCGATGTTGACGAAAATAAGCAGCACGATACCGACAATAAAGAAAAGCAATATGGATAGAATGGCAAGCCGCGTCGAGCCGGTCAACAACCCGACGGCTCCGAACACGGCCGGGCCAATAGAGGCCGAGACTTTGCTCGATAAGCTTAAGAAACCGAAAAATTCGGTCGCTCGGTTGCGCGGTACCATTTGACTGTAAACAGAACGGGACACGGCTTGGCTTCCTCCCTGAACCATCCCGACCATGAACGCCAAAATGTAGAAGTGAAGCGCAGTTGTCATGAAATATCCGAGAAACACGATGACGATATAGGTGCTGAGTGAAATGTAGAGCGAACGCTTCGAACCAAGCCGGTTAGCGAACTTGGCGAACAGGAACGTAAACGGAATGCCGACGAACTGTGTAATGAGCAACGCAATAATGAGATGACTCGTCTGAATTCCAATTTCAGCTCCATAAATAGCTGACATGCCAATGATGGTAGATATGCCGTCATTAAAAAACCAGAAGGCAAAAATGTATTTAATCAGTTCTGGATAATGCTTAATTCTCTTTACGGTCTGAAAAATACGTCCAAAGCCGCGCTTCGCATAATACGCAACTGGCCGACGTTCAGTTCGAACCGGATCACGCAAATTTTTGAACAGCGGCATGGAGAAGAAAAACCACCAAATACCGACGGTCAAAAACACGGCCTGCGTCGCGGCCACTTTGCTTGAAAACCCGAGCGGTTCCCACATTTCCAGCATGACGATGTTGATGGCTAGCAGTACGCCCCCGCCAATATATCCGTACATGTAACCTTTGGCGGATACCTCATCCCGCTCATGCGGCGCAGCAATGTCAGGCAGCAGTGAATCATAGAACGTGTTGCCTCCCGAGAAGCCCAACGTAGCAATGATGAATAAAGCCGATACGTAAATCCAATCGCCCTCGCCAGCGAATACCATCAGCGTGCACGCCAGTGCGCCCGCCCATGCAAATACGCGCAAAAAGGCCATTTTGCGCTGAGATAAATCGGCCATTGCGCCGAGAATCGGCGACAGCAACGCTACGAGGATCATGCCGATCGTCTGCGTAAACGCCCAGTAACTCGTTGCTTGATGAGCCGGCAAATTCGATGCGGCCACGGTCTGATAGAAGATGGGCAGAACCGCCGCCAGCATTGTTGTGGCGAACGCGGAGTTGGCCCAGTCGTACATCATCCAACTGCGAACTTCCTTCGTGCGCATCGCACTCCCCCTACCTACGATATAAATATTCTCATGAGAACGTCCTCACTCATTGTGCGTGATCGCGAGGCAGCGGGTCAACTGTTTCAAATATTAAGTTTTGTTAACTCAACTTTGCTGCTCGCTCCTTATAAACAAACATTACGATCTCATCCATTGCAGCCTTCAGTGCACAACGTATCAATGTAGGCTGCATTGGGAAGAATCTCATTGATTCCATCCACGCTGAATGCCAGAAGCAGCACCATCATAATGAGGCCCATCCAACAATACTGTATCGGAAAGAGCGGTTGCGATAGGCGGCAATCAATCCAGCATCTCCTTGTATATAGCATAGATAAATTGGCAATCATTTGCTCAGACAGTCCGCTTC
Organism: Paenibacillus sp. OSY-SE; assembly: GCF_000283315.1. NCBI lineage: Bacteria > Bacillati > Bacillota > Bacilli > Caryophanales > Paenibacillaceae > Paenibacillus > Paenibacillus sp. OSY-SE. Next base: position 24,535 of record NZ_ALKF01000199.1, read on the forward strand.
CTCTATAATCAGAAGTATATTGAGAAAACAATTTTATTACTACGATAAAAATGATAAATTCTTTTAAGGCATGTAAACGCAACAAAAATCATTGCATGGGATAGGAGGAGCCCTCATGAATTTAAGCCAATTGGAAACGCTCACCACCATCTCCAAAACAATGAGCTTCCGCAAGGCGGGGGAATTGCTTAATTTGACGCAGCCCGCCGTGTCCGCGCAGATCAAGAGCTTGGAGGATGAGTTCAAGACGGTGCTCATCGACCGCAACCAACCGGTCACCTTAACGGATAGCGGTCAAGTATTTCTTGAACATGCAGCGCGTATTTTAAATATTGTCGATGACTTGAAGCAGAAGCTCGCCGATTTGAATCAAGTTCCTCAAGGCCATATTGTGTTAGGTACGACGACATCGATTGCGATTCAGATTCTTCCGCGGGTGCTTTCCTATTTTCAGGACCAATTTCCGTTAATTAAGACAAAGATTCTGTCGATGTCCTCCTCGCATGTCATGGCCCATATCGAGAACGGAACGGTCGATATCGGCATCGGCTATTTAAATGAAAAGAACCCGAATTTAGTCTCTTCCGTGCTCTACTACGATACGTTCGAGCTAGTAGTAAGCCCGGACCATCCCCTTGCTCAACATAAGCATGGCACGGTGGAAATGCTGCGGGAAATCCCTCTGATTGTGCTGTCACCCGACACGTTGGGACGCAAATTTGCAGACGAGCTCTTCCGCAAATACAACATTCAGCCACACATCGTCATGGAACTGTCCAGCAGCGAAGAAGTGAAGCGGATGGTGGAGCTCAACCTGGGCGCAGCTATCATCTCGAAGCTGTCGGTCAGCACTGAGTTACGTCGCGGATCGCTGCAAATCGTACATATTAATGAATTGGAAACGGCCCATCCCGTTGGGGTCATGTATCGTACAGGCCGATACTTAAACTCGGCGATGCAGCAATTTTTAAATGACTTGAAGGGCATGCCGGAAACTCAATTCATCGGTTCAGAATAGGAGGTTATTTATGAAATTTGATTTGCATACGCATCATTTTCGCTGCGGCCATGCTGATGGCAACATTCGCGATTATATCGAAGCAGGTATCAAGCATGGGCTGCACGTTATCGGCATTTCGGACCATACACCTTATTTCGGCAGCGATGAAGAGCAGCCGTTCCCCAATATTGCTATGGCAAAGGGCGAGCTCAGCAACTATGTGGACGAAGTTCTGCAATTGAAGCAGGAATATGCGGGACGTATCGATGTGCTGCTAGGCATCGAATCCGACTTCTTTCCGGAGTATGCGGAGCTGTATCGCGAAGTGCTGTCCCGTTACCCGTTCGACTACATCATCGGCTCGGTGCACAATACGAGCGGCGTCAGCATATTCAATAAAAATCGGTGGAAGAACTTGTCCACGGAGCGGAAAATTGCCGAGAAGCGCGTCTATTACGAGCTCATCCAGGATTCCGCGCGATCCGGCATGTTCCACATTCTCGGCCACATCGATGCGATGAAGGGCAATTATCCGGCGTTCTCCGAGATCGAGGCATGGGACGTCATTGACGACACGCTCAAGGTCATCTCGGAATGCAAGGTCGCCATTGAGATTAACACGTCCGGCAAGACGAAGCTGAGCGGCGGTTGGTATCCGTCAGATGAAATATTGGAGCGTGCGCTCCACTTCGGAGTTGATGTGACCTTCGGCTCCGATGCGCATATCCCTTCCCGCGTCGGCGACGAATGGGAGGAAGTCCGTACGCGCTTGAAGGACATCGGGTTCACGCGCTGGGTATATTACAAAGAGAAGCAGAAGCATGAGGTGCCGCTCGATTAGAGCGGCTTTTTGTATGGTGTGAACGACAAAAAAAGAGGACCTGAAGCGTTCAGGTCCGACTCAAGGGATATATATATTCATCAAAAGGGGGTCTTGTTACCAATATACCCTCTCAACATTAACCGACGTTAACAGGAATATTACCGTTGTGTAACAAATCGTTAAATTGATGTTAACAAGCTTTGTCGGCTTGGTGAATCGTTACCTCACGTTGCTTCGCAACCGCCGATCGGTTGACGACGAGAATTCCCGCCACCACAAGTCCAAGCGCTGCGAGCGTCCACTCATTCCACGCTTCGCCAAGCAGCCACGCGGACAGCAAGACGCCAAATACCGGAATAAGGAATAAGAACATCGATACTTTGCCCACACTGTTATATTTCATGACCATGTTCCATAGACTAAATCCCGCCGCCGAGAGGAAGGCCAAGTACAACAGCAGCATAACCGAAGCGGTATCCCAATGGAAAGGCGCCCAGCCAGCGCGCCACGCTCCGATGACGATGAGTCCGAAGCCGCCGAGCGCCATTTGTCGTCCGGTAAGCCATAATACGGGAAAATCTCTAGCTTCATGGCGGGCCAGCACGTTGCCCCATCCGCCAAACAATGCGGACAGAATCAGACATACGTCCCCGATACCAAGCGACATTGCCATTCCGCCCTGATTCAACGTGACGATGATGACGCCAGCGAATCCAAGGCACAAGCCTAACGTCTTGCCTGGCGTGAAGCTCTCGTTGCCATCCATGAGACGAGCTACAACCATTTGAAAGAAGCAGGTTGCTCCCGTAATGATAGCTCCCTTCATGCCCGTACTTAAACTTAAGCCGATATAAAAACATAAATACTGCAAAAAAGTCTGAATGACGGCAAGGCGTGCCACACGCCATCCTGTACGCCGCGGCTTGGGTCGTATCGTCGGATTCCCCAGACGAGCGGCACGGTTGACACATGCCGCGAACAACATGAGCATGAATCCAGCCAAAAGGAAACGGTACCCCGCGAACACCCATTGTTCATGCGTCGCCTGCGAAGCAATGCCAAGCTCTTCGTACCCAATCTTGATGGCAGGCATGGCGCTTCCCCACAATAATGTGGCCAGTACGGCGCTGACCGTCATGCCGACAGGATGAGTGAACCACTGCTGCGCTTTCACTTGATGTCTCCACCTTTCCGTTCGCTTATTACATAATGAAGTCGCTCCGTAATGAAAGCAACGGATACTATCGTATCACCATGATAAGTGCTTGGGAAGAGCAAAGTAACTTTCGTTGCGTATTCAAAAGGGTCGCTATTAGAACAACCTCTTTCAGGCTATTCCTCGGCCTTCTGCAAGCCTCGGTATACGCCGGTGCGCAGCTCGCGCACGTATGGCTTAAGACCAGGCATGCCAGCCTCTTCCGCCGCACGTACGGCGTGTTCGATATCATATGGAACACGGTGAAAATGAATGGAGAATTCACTCGCATGCACTTGCCCGCAATGGCCCTGCAGCATAATATATGACGCTTGCGTCATATCCAGCGGATTGCCTACGCTGCCGCAATTGACTAGCGTCCGGCCCTGCAGGTGCTGCAAGTAAGCGTTATGGATGTCTCCGTATACAACGACATCCGGCGGTTGGCAAGGATGCAGCGGCTCGCTTAAAGAAGATGTAAATTCGAACATGCCGAGACGCTTCTCCAGATCATCCCATGGCTGAACGCGATGATAGACGCTTTGCGGCGAAGCGTGAACGAGCCGAATATGCCGGCCACTCATAATGAAATCATGCGAGAACGGCAGCTTGCTAAGCATCTCCAATCGCTTGCTTCCGAGCTGCTCCGCATGCCAGCGGAATTGATCATCGTCTTCGATTTGCAGGACGAGATCGTCCCAATTCCCCCGCACGATCACGTCGCAATGTTCGAACAGGAGGTCGACCGCTTCTGCTGGATTCGGTCCTTTGCCGACCAGGTCTCCTAGGCAATATATCCGATCAGCGCCTTGACGCTTAATATCAGTGACCACTGCTTCCAGCGCCTGTATGTTTCCATGTATATCTGAAATGATGGCAATGGACTGCATTTCGCATCGTCTCCTCTCTAGGTAGCAATTATTATTATTCAGACCGTTTCTGCAATGTAATTGGTTGAAACACGTCCTAACGTGTTGCTGGCTATCGATCCATATTTTCTTTGCTATGCTTCATTGGCAAGGTTTATGCCGATACTAGCTCTTTGATAACGTAATTATCGTCCACTCCGGCGGACAGGAAAAGCGAATGGGAAGCACGGTCGTCCCTATCCCGCGGCTCGTATAAATAAATAGGGATCGCGTTTCTCCCCCTGTCCGTTCCAACTCATATAGGCCGTCAGGATAGCGTGTTCCAAGTCTAGGCAGCAGCAGCGGCCCAAAGAAAGGAAGCCGAACCTGTCCGCCATGACTATGTCCTGATAACTGAAGATCGATCGGGTAATTAAGCGATTCCTTGCCCCAATCCGGCTCGTGAGCAAGCAGAATGCTGCACGTATCGGCAGCTATGCCGCGCAGAGCTGCGTTCATATCAGGTATGCCCTTGAGGGCATCATCGATCCCTGCAACGGCTACTACGGCCCCGTGACGTTCAATCAGGTGACTCTCATTCTTCAGCACCTGAAAGCCAGAAGCCTCGAAGGCTTCGCTTGCCAAGTCCATGCCGCGCTCATAATCATGATTGCCGAGCACCGCGAATTTGCCAAGTGGCGCCGTCAATTGCCGCAGCACCGGGATCGCTTGCGCGACCGATACTTCACAGTCCTCTACTAAATCCCCCGTCAGGCATATGAGGTCCGGTTCGGCCGCCTGAATGTCGTCGACAACTTGCTGCAGCCGCTCGGCGCTCATATGGTGGCCAAAATGAATATCTGTAAGATGTGCAATCGTAAGACCGTTGAAAGCTTGCGGCAGCCGCGGCAAAGAAAGGTGTAACGTTCGTTGCCGAAGCATGAGCGGCTCAATGAATCGGGCATAACCCGCCGCAGCAGCGGGAACACCGATCATGACGCCAAGCAGCCTGCGCAGAAAGCGGCGCCGCCCCGGGCTCCGTTCCGGACGCTGATTTGCGTTTCTTCTCGACAGAGAGTCCACCATCATTCCCCACTTTATCACTCATTGCTTTTATTATGAATCAGTGGGGAAAGCAATGCAAATGCCCGAATAATATGGTTTAATGATCTCATAATGCGTGTTTAAAAAGTAACTTTTCAGCACCGAGAAGTAATAGTTTTCACAGAAATACATAACTTTATTGCGGAAAGGAGGCTTCCGTTCATGTCTATACCGGCGGATATACTATCTTCTCAGCGCTCGTACTTCCACGAAGGCAATACGCGCGGCATTGTCATGCGCAGGCGTGCACTGACAGCGCTGCACAGTGCTGTCTCCCACATGGAGGGCGACATCGTCCGTGCGCTGCACATGGACTTGGGCAAGAGCGAGGCCGAAGCTTATATGACCGAAATCGGCATCGTCCTGGAGGAAGCGCGGCTCGCGGCGAAGCGGGTTGGGCGCTGGGCGAAGCCGCGCAAGGTCAAAGCGGCGCTGACGCATATAGGAAGCCGCGGCAAGATTGTGCCCGAGCCGTACGGCTGCACGCTAATTATCGCGCCATGGAACTATCCGTTCCAATTGGCGGTAGCACCGCTTATCGGTGCGCTTGCAGCCGGCAATACAGCGGTGGTGAAGCCATCCGAGCTGACGCCGCACACGAGCGCTTGCATCGCGCGATTGATTAAGGAAACGTTCGATCCGCGTCATGTGACTGTGGTGGAGGGCGGGGTAGAGACGAGCACGCAGCTGCTTGACCTGCCGTTTGATTTTATTTTCTTCACCGGCAGCGTCCATGTCGGCAAGATCGTCATGAATGCGGCGGCGAAGCGGCTTATCCCGGTGACGCTGGAGCTCGGCGGCAAGAGTCCGTGCATTGTCCATGAAGATGCCGATATCGCGCTTGCAGCAAGACGCATCGCCTTCGGCAAATGGACCAACGCCGGCCAGACGTGCATCGCGCCGGATTATGTGTATGTCCACCACTCACGGCGCGACCAGTTCGTTCACGAATTGAATCAGGCGGTGCGGCGATTTTACGGGAATGATCCGCTCCAGAGCCTAGAGTATGCTTCCATCGTGAGCGAGCGGCATATAGAACGGCTTCAGCCCTTCTTACAGGATGGCCGGATTGCCTTTGGCGGTGAGATCAGCAAGGAGCAGCGCCGCATGGCGCCTACCGTTCTGACTGAAGTGACGTGGGAGATGCCTGTGATGCAGGAGGAGATCTTCGGCCCGATTCTGCCTGTCCTGACCTACGATTCGTATGATGAGGCAGAGCTGGCCATTCTGGCACGCCCGAAGCCGCTCGCGCTCTATCTCTTCACGAAGGACCGCAGGCTGGAGGAACGGGTGGTGGAGCGCATTTCCTTCGGAGGCGGATGCATCAATGATACGCTCATGCATATCGCGACGCCTTACCTCCCGTTCGGTGGCGTCGGCGAGAGCGGCATCGGCAATTATCATGGGAAATACAGCTTTGATGCGTTCAGCCACAAGAAGAGCGTACTGTATCAGCCTACCTGGTTCGACATTTCCTTCCGCTACCCCGGTGCCAAAAACCGCAAAGACATCATGAAGCGGTTAATGCGCTAGTGCGCCGAAGAGAGTATGACATACTGCAAGATTATCAATCCAAGCGGGCTCTTTTTCTCTGAGCCCGCTTCGCTATAATTTAGTGCATTTATATAAGTTGAACTTATAATCTTTCGAGATTTGATTGTATTCGACTCTATTTATCCGCCTATTTCCTCTTCGAAGAGATAAAGCAAGGCTGGGGGCTTGGCTTGATCGTATCCCCCCTTGTCTCATCCTGCATTGAATTTTGTGCAATGAAAAGAAAATGCAGTGTAGCTCTCTTTATCGTAGGTTCCATTGGAATTCATACAGTGCTTTGACACTCTTCAGCAGTAATCGCTGAAAAGCAGCCAGTTCACTGGACAAATATAGTCCATATGCCGTTTAGCCGCCCAATCCGTACATTTCACTGTATATTTTCCAATAGGGCTTGCTTCGACCGTGGAAAATCATTTATTTCCCACTTATATAGGTCATGAATTGTTCTTCACTCGCTCTTACATGATTGCAACAAAATGAGCTGGCTCATCCCCTTATTCAAGAGTACGAAACCAGCTCAATGATAAGCGCTTTAACCATTCCATTGATACTCATTGATTCTCAGCCAACATCTCCCGCTCCCATTCTAAGCGCTTACAAAACGAAGCGGTTCCTTCCCGCCATAACTGCAATCGCTCCGGCCCCATTATGCTCGGCCCAATTCCGAAATGCTCTTCCATGCACTGTTCCAATCGCTCTGCCATTTCCGGCATGTCTAACTGCCTTTCATACAGTTCGACAATATGTACGGTCAAGCAGTCGTATTCATCGTTCGGCGCGCCTAGCGCCAATAAACCTAATGGGTCCCAATCATCTACAATCGCCTTCAGCCGTCTAAAAAGACCGCTCTGCTTCCATCTGTGTTTGTCTTTCTCAGACAAATGGATAATTATGAATAACACCCCCTGTTTTTGGGCTTTCATCGCAGTTGCTGTAATGCGATTCGATTCAAGGATGCGGGAGACATTGACTGAAATATATTTACTTTTTACTATAAAACATATTGAAGCTTTCGAATACTAAAAATTTCACTAAATATTCATAATTTATTTTTCGCCTTAGCCATCTGTCGAAGATTGCTCGATTAATACATACTTGTCTCTGTAATGGGACGGTGACATGCCGATGCTTCGCTTAAAGGCGCTCGTAAACGAATAAATGTCTCCATAGCCGACCGACAGCGCAATATCTGCAACTGACAGATTCCCTTGCTTTAACAGGCGTTCCGCCTCCTGAAGTCGAAGCGCACGGATATAACGGCTGTTCCAATTGGCGCGACTATTTCACTCCGCCTACCGGCATGATGAACCCGGAGCAAGCCTTCCATTGGCCGATTCCCGAGGAATATCACAATAACCGTTGGATTGCGGAGCGAACCAATGCCCTTTTGGAACAATATCAACAATACGGAGAGCCGTTTCTGCTCTGGTCCAGCTTCTTCGACCCGCATCCGCCATATCTCGCGCCTGAACCGTGGCATAGCATGTACGACCCGGAACAGGTAACGATCCCGGAGCTGATTCCAAGAGAGCATGACAACAATCTGCCTCATTTTCGGATGACGCAGGAAGATAATTCAGACTTCGGCGCATGGCGCGAATCGGGCAATTCCATTCACGGCTATCACTCGCATGTTATCCGTGACGAACAGCGGCGCAAGCAGATCGTTACAACTTATTACGGCATGATCAGCCTGATGGATAAGTACATCGGCGCAATCCTGGATAAATTGGATGCGCTCGGTCTGGCAGACAACACGCTAATCGTCTTCACTTCGGATCATGGGCATTTCTTCGGGCAGCACGATCTGCAGGCCAAGGGTGGATTTCATTACGAAGACTTAATCAAATTGCCATTTATCGTCCGTTACCCAGGCGTTGTCCCAGCAGGACGCGTAAGCGATCAGCTCCAATCGCTCGTCGATCTGGCACCGACATTTCTGTCCTTCGCCGGAGCCCGGATTCCTTACGCTATGACAGGAGTGGATCAGCGCGGTGTATGGCAGGACGAATCCACTCCCGCACGACAACACGCCATCTGTGAATTCCGCCATGAAGCGACGACGATTCATCAGAAAACATATGTCGATGAGCGGTATAAGCTGACCGTCTATTACAATCAGACATACGGCGAGCTGTTCGATCTGAAAGAAGACCCGAACGAGATCCGCACTCTGTGGGACGATGTCTCATCCCAACCGTTAAAGCAAGAGCTGCTGCTGAAATATATTTGGGCCGAGCTTGGCAAGGAATCGATGCCCATGCCGCGCATTTGGGGCGCTTAAAGTATGTGTTGAAACGCCGGTCATTGTTATAGCTGAGCGCCGCCTTGTCAGGAACTGCTGACAGGGCGGCGCTTCACCAAATGCAAGAGAGTCAGCTGCTCGTGAATATGCTGCTCCTTCTCCGTTACGTATCCGAGCTTGTAATAAAGATGCAAATTATTGGCGCTCACATGTCCAGTATACAGCTTGAAGATCGTGGTCCGATCGCGTAATGACGATGTCGTCTGTGTCGTGCTGCTGAATAGTCTCTTCTGCCATTGATATCGCCTCCATTAGATATTTCATAGAGGTTGTCTAAAAAAGAAAGAGCGCCCCGCAATCGAGGCGCAAATATCTAATAATAATGTTCATTTCTTATCCATACTATATGGTTCGTCACAAGCGAAGAACTACATCTTAAACCAACGCTTGAACATGAGCTTCGTCGTATCTTTGTTCATTTCTGCAATGGATGTCGTCAACGGAATCTCTTTCGGACAGGAGCGAACACAGTTCTGCGAGTTCCCGCAGCCTTCGATACCGCCGTCGTCAAGCAGTGCCTCCAAGCGCTCATCCTGATTCATCTCCCCCGTCGGATGCGCATTGAACAGCCGCACCTGGGAAATGGGAGCAGGTCCGATGAAGCTCGTCTTGTCGTTAACGTTCGGACAAGCCTCTAGACAGACACCGCACGTCATGCACTTGGACAGTTCATACGCCCACTGGCGCTTCGTCTCCGCCATGCGCGGTCCGGGACCGAGATCATACGTGCCGTCAATCGGAATCCAAGCCTTAACCCGTTTCAGAGCATCGAACATACGCTCACGGTTAATAACGAGGTCGCGCACGATTGGGAACGTCTTCATCGGTGCCAGAGAAATCGGCTGCTCCAGCTTATCGACGAGCGCGGTGCAAGCCTGTCTCGGCTTTCCATTAATGACCATGGAGCATGCGCCGCACACTTCCTCCAAGCAGTTCGACTCCCAGCACACTGGAGATGTATCCTTGCCGCCTGAATTGATCGGATTGCGTTGAATTTCCATAAGCGCGCTAATGACGTTCATGTTCGGACGATACGGAATTTCGAACTCCTCGGTATACGGCTGCGCGTCCGGAGCGTCCTGACGCGTGACAATGAACTTGATCTTTTTAGATTGAGCCACAGCTTCCGCCATCGTTATTCTCCTTTCTTCTTATCTTTCTGCTTATCCGTCGTGTAGTCGCGCTTGCGCGGCTCGATCAACGATACGTCTATATCTTCATAGCTGATTTGCGGGCCATCCGGCGTCCATGTCGCAATCGTCGACTTCATGAACTGCTCGTCGTTACGCTCAAGGAAATCCGGCTTGTAGTGCGCGCCGCGGCTTTCGTCGCGAAGCAGAGCGCCCAGCGTCATAGCTTCCGCTAATTCGATCATGTTCCACAGCTGGCGCGTGAAGGTTACGCCTTGGTTGCTCCAACGGGCGGTATCCGTCATGTTGATGTTATTGTAGCGCTGCTTCAGCTCTTTAATCTTATGAATCGTCTCTTCCAGCTTGTGATTATAACGGACAACAGTCATGTTGTTCGTCATCCATTCACCAAGCTCTTTATGGAGCACGTACGCATTCTCTGTACCGTTCATGCTTAACAGGCTTTCATATTTATTCGTTCTCAGCTTCGCCTCGCGTTCAAATACGCTAGAAGCGACATCTTCGGCTGACTTATCGAGACCACGAATATATTCCACCGCTTTCGGGCCGGCAACCATGCCGCCAAAGATGGCCGACAGCAAGGAGTTAGCACCAAGACGGTTCGCACCGTGATATTGATATTCGCATTCTCCTGCGGCGAACAACCCTTTAATGTTGGTCATTTGGTTATAATCGACCCACATGCCGCCCATCGAATAGTGAACGGCCGGGAATATTTTCATCGGAATTTTGCGTGGGTCGTCGCCCATAAATTTCTCATAGATTTCAATAATGCCGCCTAGCTTCACATCCAGCTCTTTCGGATCTTTATGGGACAGATCCAGGTACACCATGTTCTCCCCGTTAATGCCCAGCTTCAAATCTACGCAGACGTGGAAGATTTCACGGGTTGCGATATCACGCGGCACCAAGTTCCCGTAAGCCGGGTACTTCTCTTCGAGGAAATACCATGGCTTGCCATCTTTATAAGTCCAGATGCGTCCGCCTTCTCCACGCGCCGACTCTGACATCAAGCGCAGCTTGTCATCGCCCGGAATCGCCGTCGGGTGAATCTGAATGAATTCTCCATTCGCATAACGCACCCCTTGTTGATATACCGCACTCGCCGCTGTTCCTGTATTAATGACAGAGTTCGTTGTTTTCCCGAAAATAATGCCAGGGCCGCCAGTCGCCAGAATGACCGCATCCGCCACGAATGACTTAATATCCATCGAGCGCAGATCCTGAGCGGTAATGCCTCGGCAAATCTCTTCATCATCAATGATAGCGGACAGGAACTCCCAGTGCTCATACTTCGTCACGAGTCCTGCCGCTTCCCAACGCCGCACCTGCTCGTCAAGCGCGTACAACAGCTGTTGGCCTGTCGTCGCGCCCGCAAACGCTGTCCGGTGGTATTGCGTGCCCCCGAAACGGCGGAAATCAAGCAAGCCTTCGGAGGTCCGGCTGAACATAACCCCCATGCGATCCATCAAGTGGATAATGCCCGGCGCCGCTTCGCACATTGCCTTGACCGGGGGCTGGTTCGCCAAGAAGTCACCGCCGTACACGGTATCGTCAAAATGCTCCCAAGGCGAGTCTCCTTCCCCCTTCGTGTTCACCGCACCGTTAATGCCGCCCTGTGCGCAGACAGAGTGAGAACGTTTCACTGGAACTAAAGAAAAAAGGTCGACGTGAACGCCTGCTTCCGCTGCTTTAACTGCTGCCATCAGCCCAGCCAGGCCCCCGCCGACGACGATAATGTTCTGTTTAGCCACTTTGCGCCACTCTCCCTTAACCGATGATGGTAACTAACGAATGTATCGCTGCTGCAGATGCTTCGAACTCTTTCCCCCGGAAGGCGAACAGCGCAAGCACGAACAGCGTGGACATGAGCACGAACAGGCCCATGCAAATTTTAGCAGAAATGGCTTGTGAGCGCGGTCCGACCGTGATACCCCAACTGACCAGGAACGCCCACATGCCGTTCGCAAAGTGATACGATGCCGCAACGACTCCAATCAGATAGATGATGAACATCATTGGCTGCGTAACGATGCTGTTCATATGAGAGCCGAGCTCTTCATGGGTAATGTTGCCTAGCGCCACCTGCACCCTCGTCTCGTAAACGTGCCATGTCACGAAGATAAACGTGATCACACCGGTAATGCGCTGCATCAGAAAAGCGACATTACGTCCATAATTGTAATTCCCCACATTGTTGCGGGCCGTGTATGCGATATACAGGCCGTACACACCGTGATACAGAAGCGGAAGCCAAATGAAGAACATTTCCATGAAAAACACCAGCGGCAAACCGTTGATTAATGCGACTTTGTCTTGGAACGATTCCCTTCCGCCCTCGTATGCGGAGTAGTTGGATATCATGTGAGTAATAAGAAAGAACCCAAGCGGGATAACCCCTAGAAGCGAGTGCAACTTCCGCGAGTAAAAATAACCTCGTTTCATAAGCGTGCCGTTTCCCCTTTCCATTTTGCATCCATGTAGATTTTGGTAATGAAACATCCTCATTTTACCTGTGCCTGTCGAAAGCGTCAACATTTTGTCACTTTTTTATCAGGGCTGCAAAACCCTGTTGTTGCTTCCTTCGACAGCGCTCATGCGTAGCCCTTGTAACCGCTTCCTCGTAATGTGAACAACTTGTGACACTTCCATGTTACTCCTTTTTTGCTTATAATGGAATTGCAATATTATTATAATTTTTATAACTAAATCGCATAAGTGTGAGATCATTGACAATTTGCATTTTCATATTATTTATGAAATGGGAGGTCTCAGAATATGTTGGATTTGTTAGAGTCCTTTGCATCGGTCGTCGAGTTGACCAGTCTGAATCAAGCATCCAAACGGCTAAACATATCTCAGCCTGCTCTGTCCCGCCAGATTGCGAAGCTCGAAGCGGAGCTCGGTGTCGATTTGTTTATTCGGAACGGCAAACGGCTCGAACTGACGCGCGTCGGCCAGGTTACTTATGAATTCGCGCTTGACATCCGCAACCGCCAGCTCGATTTCTTGAAGTCTATCGCCGATTACAAGGCGGAAGGACATGCTACCGTCACGATAGGCGCCAGCTTAACGACACTGCAGACGACGCTGCCGCTGTTTGTTTCCTTATTTGTGAAAAAGCATCCGGAAGCTAACGTAAAAGCCGTAACAGGCAAGACCCACGAAATTGTCTCTCAGGTACGCGAGCAATCGGTTGATCTAGGGCTCGTAGCTGATGCCATACGTGAACCAGGCCTCATATGCATCCCGCTGTTTGCAGACCATTTGCAGCTGGTGCTGCCGCAAAATCATGACTTGGCAGACTGCCGCGACTGGTCGATGGCCCGCTTGAACGGCTTGCCGATGCTGCTGTTCTCCAAAGGCTCCTGGTACCGCAAGCTCATCGACGATCTGTTCCGCCGCTATCGCATCATGCCGGATATCCGGATGGAGATCGATTCATTCGAGGCGATCGTGCGGCTGCTGTCGACGAGCCATGCCGCTGCACTGCTGCCGAAGTCGTATCTGCGCTCAGAATGGCTGCAGGACAATAAATTGGTCGCCATTCATTTAAAAGAGCTGAAGCAAACCGAACGCATCACTTCTATTGTATACGCCGAGCAAGCCGCCTTAAGCCATGCGGCCAAACGGTTCATTGAAGAAACGACGCAGGCGGCGACGACATGGAATCACATTTTCAAGAAGGAATAATGTCATTTGCTGTCGAAATTGAAATAGAAAAAGAAAAAAGTAAACTTTGCTAATCTAGGGGTTTTCAGGAGGATGATGTTAGATGGATGTATGCAACCGTTGTGGGGAGAAGTTGGATGAGCATGAGCCCCACACCTGCTCCAAGGAGGCAGCCTTAAGCGGCACTTCCGATCAGAAGGAATCGGCAGTCCGCCAAGAAATCGCCAGTCACCGGGAGACAGCCGCCGCTGCTGGAGCGATGGACGCTTCGGCACCTTATGCGGCTCCGGGCCAAGTGCCTAACCAACCATTGGACGCGAATGGTTCCAATTCGTACGGCGGGGCTTCATTCGGAGCCAAGCGCGAATCAGCTTTTGATATGAAGCGCGTCGTTCAATTGATGAAGCATCCGACGGAAGCCTCTGCTCTACAGCCAGCCTCCGACTGGCTGTACGGCGTCATTGCAGTGGCGGCTTCGGCAATTGGCTTCGCCTTGTTCGCTTTTAGCATATTTAGCGGTCTCATGTCCATGCTTAATCCTTTCGGCGCTTATCTAAACGCAGGTGAGTCTATCGGTTTATTTATCAAGCTCGTCTTGCTTTACATTATTACGCTCGCCGCCTTGTTCGGCGCGCTCTGGCTCGTCAGCCGCTGGAAGGGCGTGCAGCGTTCGGACGTGAAGACGTTCCTCGTCCGTTTGGCTGCGATGCAAATGCCCTACGGTCCGGCCTACTTGGTCGCCTTCCTCATGATGCTCATCAGCTTCACTTCCCTGTCGCTCGCGATCGCGGGCATCGTCTGGTTCACCTCCGTCATCATGACGGTATCCGAGACGATGGAGCAGGCGGAAGTGACGCGCGACAACCGGTTTTTGTACGTCGCAAGCAGCATCGCCCTTTACTTCGTGCTGCTGCTCATTTTAACGAAGATTTTTCTGTAACAGCTGCCTTGCCGGCAGACGGTTGCAATGGCAAGCTGCAGGCAAGAGGCGTTATCGCGCCTCTTGCTTTTTTTATTTTCAGAAACTATAGTTAGTCACATGAGTAATGAACCAATGCGGTCATGAAATAATGCTTGCCCGCGCATGCGGCGTGGAGTAAGTACGATAACCGGACGAAACGAGGTGAATCCATTGCTGTTGGATGAGTCCAAATCGATCTATCTGCAAATCGCCGACATGATTGCAAATGACATATTGATCGGTGCCGTAGAGGAAGAAGGCCAAGTGCCTTCCACCAATCAATTCGCCAAAGTGCTGCAAATCAATCCAGCCACGGCTGCCAAAGGTATTAATTTGCTTGTAGACGAAGGCATATTGTACAAGAAAAGAGGTGTGGGAATGTTCGTGCGCCAAGGAGCGAAGCGTCTCGTGCGCGAGAAACGCCGCGCCCAGTTCGCAGAGGTCGAGCTGCCGCGCATTCTTCAGGAAGCGAGAGCATTGGAAATTGACAAGCAAGAGCTTGCCAACATGATTTTGAAAATACAGGAGTGACAGCTTGTGAATCCCATAGACAAATAAAACGCCGCCCGCTTAACTCCGTCAATGGACGGGCAAACAGGCGGCGTGTTCTTTATTTTTTCAACATAATCGCTTCTTCGAAATCCTCAATTTGATTGTTGGTTCCGATCATGACCATAATGTCCCGCTCATCTAGGACAGCCTCGGCCGACGGGGCGATAATGATGCCTTCCGGCTTGTTGAGCGCGACGATGCTGCAGCCGAATCTGGCCCGCGGGTTCAATTCCTTCAGCGACATCCCCTGCATGCAGCCGGGTACACTGAGCTCAGCAATCGTATACTCCTTCGACAGCTCGATATAATCGAGCAAATTCGGAGACACAAGCTGATGGGCAACGCGGATTCCCATGTCTCGTTCGGGATAAATAACCCGATCTACGTCAAGCCGCTCAAGCACGCGGCCATGCAGGTCAGACAGCGCCTTGGCGACTACCTTCTTTACGCCAAGCTCCTTCATCTGAATACTGACCAGGATGCTCGTCTGGATGTCATCGCCAATCGCAACAATGGCGCAATCAAAGTTGCGAATGCCGAGCGAGCGGAGCACATCTTCATCCGTCGCATCCGCCACGACGGCATGGGTCACCATGCCCGTCATGTCCGCAACTACCTCTTCATCTTTATCGATGCCCAGCACTTGATGTCCTAGTCTGACTAGTTCCTTGGCAAGGCTCGATCCGAATCGTCCCATCCCGACTACTGCAAACTGCTGCAACTCCATAATAGCTATTAACTCCTTCATCCATTACTATTCTCTATTTACCCTATCGTAATCTTGCCTTCCGGATGGCGGTACAGTTCCCGCTCGCTCTTCGGTCCGAGCGCATAGGCCAGCGTTATCGGCCCCAATCGTCCGGCAAACATCGTCAAACATAGAAGCACCTTGCCGAAATCGGTCAAATCCGTCGTTAAGCCCATTGTCAAGCCGACCGTGCCGAAGGCGGACGTCGTCTCGAACAAAATCATAAGGAACGGATGGTCCTCTGTCGTCGATAATATCATCGAGACCATAATGACCAGGAATAACGCCAACAAGGTCAACGTAACGGCTTTGAATATTCTGTCCTTCGCCAAGCGATAGCGATAGATGACGATATCCTCTTTTCCCCGAATCATCGTAATGACCGCGCCGACAAGAATGGCGAACGTCGTTGTCTTGATCCCTCCCCCGGTTGAACCGGGCGAAGCCCCGATAAACATCAGTATGATCATAAAAAACTGGGAAGCTTGGCGCATAGCGCCGATATCAATGGTATTCGCGCCGGCCGTACGCGGGCTGACAGACTGGAACAAAGACGCCCAGAACTGCTCCCACCCGCTTAAACCGGCGAGCGTGCGTGTATTGGTAAATTCAAAAATGAATATAACGACTGTGCCGATAACAATAAGAAGTCCGGTCATTGTCAAAACAATCTTCGTATGCAGCGACAATTTGCGGGTACGGCGATAATCCACTACATCGGACAATACGATAAAGCCAATCCCACCGAGTACGATGAGCAACATAGCCACCGTATTAATGACCGGATCTCCTACATAGCTCGTTAAGCTGGAGAACGGTCCGTACACCGAACCGAACAGGTCGAATCCGGCATTGTTGAACAATGACACCGCATGGAATATCCCGAAATAAATGGCTTGTCCGAGTGGCAGGTCGAACGCCCAACGCGTCGCAAACAGAATGGCGGCGGCTCCTTCGATACAGAAGGCAAACAGCAGCACCTTGCGGATAAGGCGGACAATTCCCTCCATGCTGCCTTGATTAAGCGCTTCTTGTAAAATAAGACGTTCCTTTAACGAAATTCTTTTTTTAAAAGCAAGCGCGAACAACGTCGCCATCGTCATGAAGCCAAGCCCGCCGACTTGAATGAGCAGCATAATGACCACTTGCCCGAACACCGTAAAGTTGGTGCCTGTATCGACCACAACTAGCCCGGTCACGCAGGTTGCTGATGTTGCTGTGAAAAACGCATCAACAAAAGACAGCGGCTGTCCGTTGGAATTTGATATCGGCAGCATAAGCAGAAATGCGCCTAATAAAATAATTAATGCAAATCCAACGACAAGTATGCGTGACGGCGTTAAATGTAAAATCCTGTTTTTCCTTGAAAGCTTCAAGGGGGTGTCACCTCTTTTTGTCCACGAAAAAAAGCACTGGAAATCCAATGCTATCGCTGGTATCCTGACGCACTTGCCTACGAGGTTAGCTGACGGATTCGGGCACGTTCAGGCTGCCCTATTCGCAGACGGTTCTTATGACCCGTCATACGCGAAATTCACCCCATTAATCGGTTCCCCCGCTTTCGTACATTGACGAAACTCGGCATGTATGCAATTCATAACGAGATTATATACGTTTCCCTACTCGCGCACAAAGTCAAAGATCGAACAAATTCAGTTGAATAGGCTGAAAAATAACGTTAAATAGCGCTTACAAAACCCCATTTTCTTGAAATGTATCGAGAACTCTTTCATTATCAAGGCGTAGCTTCATTCCTCTGCTGGACTTTACACAAATGAAGTGGATACAATAATAAAAGAGAACTGCGTATATACGACTAAATGGAGGAAAAAAGATGTCTTTTACCCATCAAGCACACCATGATGCTCATAATCAGGCTGCACCTTCTTATTACATAACCAAGCCTTTACTTATTGCTTCCATTGTTGGGTTCATAGTGTTTCTCACCGTGCAGGTTATTATTCCCTTACTGCAATTCGAGGTGAGCCCGGAGGAAGGCGCACAGGTCTCAATGATTACGAAGACGGAGGCGGCCGACAAGGCGATTCAGTACATGAAGCAGCAGTCTTGGCGATCCGAACTGACGCTGCGAAGTGCTGACCCGACAGTCGTGTATCAGACGGATTCCACGCTGGCTGGATATATCAGCAAGGAACGTTTGACGGAAGCCTTCCAGCCTTGGAGCCGCAAGGCTCCGTATGATAGGTATCAAGTCCTGCTCTCCGTTGTACGCGGAGGCCGCCCTGATGTGTTGAGCATCGATGTCAACATGACGAACGGCCAGATTATCGGCTTCAATTTCACCGGACGCCCGGCAACTGCCGCGGATGACTCCGTCGTCTCCCGAACGTTAGACTATCGCGCCGTGGCGGAACAGACCATAAAACAATTGGGCTGGTCATCATCCGAGTTGAACATTCAGCAAGAAAGCTTGAACAGCAAGGACGAAATACGGTTCACGGTGCCCAAAGCCAAAGTTGGCGGCGCAACGCTTGACTTCGTCGTACACTTTCACAACAACGACGTCGTCACAGCCAAGCCAGTATGGGAGGTGCCGCTAAGCTATAAAACAGAGGAATTGCAGCAGACCGCCACCGCTTCGTCCATTTATAAAATTGGTTATACATGGATGTCGTTGCTGCTCAGCATTCTCGCGCTCGTCGCGTGCATTCGTTACCGCAAGCTTATCCGATTCCGCTCCGGTACGATAATCACACTGTCCATCGTCTCATGCGGAATCTCCCTGCTTCATATCTGGAACCTGCTGCCTGGCCTCATCTCGCTTCAATTCGGGGTGCCTGCCGCACAGATCCGTATGGAGTACGCTTTGATCGTCCAAGGCGGAATTACAGTGCTTCAGGGAGTGGTGCTCTATTTCTCCTTGCTAGCAGGCACACGCTTGTGGGATCAGTCTAAGCATCGGCGCTTGATGCCAACCTGGAGCAGTCCGGAGTTCGGTACGGTGCTGCCCCGTGCCTTCTGGCTCGGCACGGTCTATGCAGGGCTCTTGCTTGGAGTGCAGACGTTTATCTTCGCCGCCTTGGAGACGGGATTTGGCGCATGGTCGACGACAGATGCATCACAGTCTCCGCTTAACTTGAGGCTGCCGGCGCTATATCCTCTGCTCGCTTGGATGGCTGCGATATCGGAAGAAGGCGTCTATCGCTGGTTCGGCACGGGACTGTTGCAGCGCTGGGTGAGAAATCCATGGATAGCTGGTCTCATCCCGACGCTCATCTGGGCTTTCGGACATGTCACTTATCCGATATTCCCGTTCTACTCCCGGCCGGTTGAACTGTTGATTATGGGTTTTATATTCTTGTACATCATGCTGAGGCACGGCTTCTGGACGGCATTGTTCGCCCACCTCATGCTGGATAATTTGTTGATGAGCATGTCTTACTTACTGGGAGGAACCGTGTCTGGCTCGGCGCTCGGCGCGCTATACTTGATACTGCCGGTGCTGATTATATACGGCTTAAAGAATCTTCATCAACGCAAAGTGAACATGTTACCCATGTCATAGAGCAAAACAAGCGGAGGTTGCTGCGGTCTCGTTATGGGATCTGATAAATGACACTTATGCGAACGTGAAGAAAGTGATTTTTGAGCATAGCGGACATAATCCGATGTTTGAGGAGCCTACTTTTGACAATCTAATAGCCGAATGGATGGGCGAGGGAAAGTAACTCTACAAAAACGTAAATAAGGGGAAACCTATGGCTTCCCCTGAAAAGTTTATAAATTCTACGATTTTAAATTAACACGTTTGAATGCTTCTGCTTGCTGTTTAATACCAACCTCTGTGGCAAACCGTTCAATACTTGAAGCACCGAAAAATCCATCCACACCTACGGTGTTGTCGAAAATATATTGAGCATCTTCCGGATCAGCAATCGGACCGCCATGACAAATGACCATAATATCTGGATTTACAGATTTGCCCGCATCGGTAATAGCTTGGATTTTCTTGGCGCAATCCTCAAGAGTCAATGCGGTTTTCGCGCCAATTGTTCCTTTTGTTGTCAAGCCCATGTGCGCTACCAAAATATCCGCACCCGCTTTAGCCATTTTAATAGCTTGTTCTTCATCAAATACATATGGGGTAGTAAGCAAATCAAGCTCGTGTGCTTTCCGAATCATATCAACCTCTAAATCATAGCCCATCCCGGTTTCTTCAAGGTTCGCTCTAAAGACGCCATCAATCAAGCCAACGGTCGGAAAATTTTGCACGCCTGCAAACCCTTGTTCTTTTAACTGCTTCAAGAAAACTTCCATCATTCTGAAAGGGTCTGTACCGCACACGCCTGCAAGCACTGGAGTATGCTTCACAACTGGCAATACTTCCGCTCCCATATCTACAACGATTTGGTTAGCATCCCCATAAGGCAATAATCCTGCAAGCGATCCCCGGCCAGCCATTCTATATCTTCCCGAGTTGTAAATAATGATTAAATCTACTCCGCCCGCTTCACCGCTTTTTGCAGAAATCCCCGTACCTGCTCCGGCTCCTAGAATCATTTCACCTTTAGCTACATGTTCTTTCAATTGGTTTATGATTTCTTGACGAGTTTGTTTCATTTTGCTTCCTCCTCATTTCTCTATTTCTGCATCAATTCGATTAACTTTTTAGCTGCCGCTAAAGCGAAATGTTTATCATTGATGTCATAGTCCAATTCAATGAGCTCTACGGCGTTTTGGTCAATATTATTTCTTAGCGTATCAAATAAGGCGCGATCCTCTTCTGCTCCATAGAAAGGCTGTCCTTCCACATCCAGCCCGGAAACACCCTTTAAAGGCAGCATTAATGCGGTTGGAGAGGTCGCCTTATTTAATTTTCCGGATATGATCTTGCCTAATTCTTTATTTTCTTGAACCGTCGTTCTCATTAAAGTCACGGTCGGGTTATGCTTGTAAAAAGTTCTATCCTGGAATTTCTCCGGCACCGTGTCAAACGGCCCGAAGTTGACCATATCCAATGCTCCTGTCGAAACAACTTGAGGCACACCAGAGCGCCCGGCTGCCTCGAGCCGATGCGGTCCTGCATTCAACACACCGCCTACCAGTTCATCACACCATTCTGTTGTGGTGAGATCCAACACGCCATCGAAGAAATTAGATTCAATTAATCTTTCCATCGTTTTGCCGCCAGTACCTGTTGCATGGAACACAATCACTTCATACCCATGTGCCTCCAAGTACTCCCTAGCCTGATTGACGCAAGGGGTTGTAAGCCCAAACATGGTAGCGGCTATAAGCGGTTTTTTTTCAACTTTATAATCGACCTCATATTTCACCATGCCTGCAATCGCAAGGGCTGCATTGGTAAAGATTTTCGTTGAAATCGAGTTCAGCCCCGATACATCGACGATAGATGGATACATCATAATATCGCTAGTCCCTACATACTGCGAGACGTTCCCGGAAGCGACGGTAGACACCATTATTTTCGGCACACCTATTGGCAGCGCTCTCATTCCTGGCGTTACAATGGATGTGCCGCCGGTACCGCCAAAGGAGATGATTCCGTCGAATTTTCCTTCCGCATATAGTCTGGGAATTAGTTTTTCCATACCTTTTGCAAGAATTTCCGTTGCTAAAGATCTGTCTTTTTTGGAGGCGATTTCACGAATATCTGCATGAACTTCCTTGGCTACTTCCTCATTCGAAATATCTGGGACGAACATGGGCTCGAATACTCCACTGTGGATGGTAAGCGTATTCAACCCAAGACCTTGCAGAATATCTTTCACAAAAGAAAATTCTTTTCCTTTGGAGTCAAATGTTCCGACTATCGCAACTGTTTTCAATATAATGACCTCCTCGTAAAAGTGGAAGTATGAAGGACTACTAAGCCGGCTTACAATTCAAGTATAGTGTTTTATGTTTGATGATTCATGTAGATTTGTATGGTGTTTATGTGTTTTTGTACTGTCGTTGATACTCTCGTGGGGAAAGCCCCGTTTGTTTCTTGAACGTTTTACTAAAATGGGCGTAGTCATTATATCCCACAAGTTCGGAAACTTCAGATAACTCGATATGATTCTGTTTCATTAACTCCGTTGCTTTATTGATTCGAAACCTTGTTACATACTCAGGAAACGTACATCCAACTTCTTTTTTGAACAAATAACTTAAATACGTCCTTGAAATATGAGCTACCAAAGCCAGTTCTGCAAAAGAAATCTCATTCATGTAATTCGCAGCTACATACTCTTTAACGAATTGAACATAATCATAGTGCTTGGTCACACCCTCAAGCATTTTATGAAGGAGCTTGTCATGTTCAGTAAGTCCAACCTCCTTGAAATCGATAGCCGTTTTCGTAATCGCTGCTTCAGAAGGTATTCGTTCAAATGAAGAACCGCCCAAATACCCTACAGCTTCTGTATTATCATACATATACTTCACATCGGAAGGTGTATTGACTGGACCGCCATAGATCATCTTCAATACATCGGGATTTATTTCATCACAAGCACGAAAAATATCTCTCGCCATCTCTGCAGCAGCTTTTAAGGATAAAACTTTTTTCGCGCCCAAAATACCGCCTTTTGTAAAACCTAAATGAGCGCAAATGATATCCGCGCCAGCAGCAGCCATGTCTCGTGCCTGCTCTTGGTCAAACACAAAAGCAATCGAAAACAGATCTTTCTCATTCGCTATTCTGATCGCCTTAACTTCTGTTTCAAAACAATTCCCCTCTTCCTTCAAAGCCTCACCAAATTGCCCGTTCATTAATCCTACGGTTGGATAGTTATTTATTCCAGAAAAGCCCTTCATACGAATGGTTTCCATATAATCTTCTAAGTTAATGGTTGGATCAGTCGCACAGAGTCCAAAGATGACAGGAACGTCTCTTACGATAGGAATAATCTCTCTAGAGCCAAATTCCATAACTAGCTCGTTGCTGTTAGCAAATGGCAGTAATCCTCCAAGAGAGCTCAATCCCATCTGTCTAAAACGTCCTGAGTTCAAGGCTAAAATGAAATCAGCTCCGCCCTTTACCGCATATTTCGCTGTAATGCCTGCTCCAGACGCTACGCCAATAATATGTCCATTTGTTTTTATTTGTGCTTTTAGCTGATTCCTTATTGTATCGCGATCAAAATACACGAAAACACACCCTTTCGGACCCTCTCTCGAGGTAAAAATCCATCTAAACCTGAAAGCAGCTTTGCAGGAAGTTCCCCACAAAGCTGCCTTTGCTCACTTATTCTCTGCTCTTTTCTTCGTACGGATCATCATCCGCAACAGCCTCGTGCTGTTCTTCCTCGTCCCGCAGCGAGGACAATATCGTTCTCGCCAGCTTCTCGCCGATACCAACCTGACGGAAATCCTCGACCGCAGCCTCGCGTATTTTCTTCAAGGAACCGAAATGCTTCAGCAGCATCTTCCGGCGCTTCTCGCCGATGCCGGGAATGGAATCGAGCGCAGACGTAACCATCGATTTCGCCCGCCGCTCCCGGTGGAACGTAATGGCAAAGCGGTGCACTTCATCCTGAATGCGCTGCAGCAAATAGAACTCTTGGCTGTCGCGTCCAAGCGGAACGACTTCCGGCGGATCGCCAGCCATCAGCTGCGCCGTCTTATGCTTGTTGTCCTTCACCAAGCCGCATACCGGAATGGCTAAGCCCAGCTCGTTCTCGAGTACGTCCAAGGCGGCTGACATTTGGCCTTTGCCACCGTCAACCACGATCATATCAGGCTGCTCCAGCTGTTCCTTCAGCACCCGTTCATACCGTCTGCGAATCACTTCGCGCATCGTCTCATAATCGTCCGGACCTTGAACTGTCCGTACCTTGTACTTGCGGTATTCTTTCTTGGCCGGCTTGCCGTCGATAAATACGACCATCGCTGAGACCGGATCAGACCCTTGGATGTTCGAGTTATCAAACGCTTCGATGCGGCGTGCTGAGCCGATGCCAAGCGCAGCGCCGAGCCGTTCGGCCGCCCCCAGCGTCCGTTCCTCGCTGCGTTCAAGCAGCTTGAATTTCTCATCCAGCGTGACACGGGCATTCTCTATCGCCATGCCGATCATTTGCTTCTTCAAGCCTCGCTTAGGAATGTGAACCTTTACTTTCAGCCATTCCTGCAGTGCATCCGCGCCTGCTTTATTCTCCTCCGACACTTCAACATCAGTCACTGGCATAAGCGATTCACTAGGCTCCGCAGCATCCACGGACTCCTCGGTTTCGACCGGATCGGGGTTCGGAAGCAGAATTTCCCTTGGGAGCGCCGGGTTTTCGCTGTAATACTGCGTAACGAAGGACATGAAATCGTCGTACGCTTCGCCGTAAAACGGAAATTTCGTCGCATGGCGCTCGATCATTTTGCCTTGGCGGACATATAAAATCTGAACGCACATCCAGCCTTTGTCTACGGCAAAACCGAACACGTCCCGATCCAATTGATCCGCCGTGTTAATATTTTGCTTCTCCATTATGGCTTGAATCGACATCAGTTGATCACGGAACTCTTTCGCCCGCTCGAACTGCAGCTCCTCTGCCGCTTCTTCCATTTTGCGACGCAGCTCTTTTTTAATTTCTTCATGACCGCCGCTCAAAAACTTGGAAATTTCCTGCACCATATCTTCGTACTCAGATTCGGTCACCTCATACTCACACGGCGCCAAGCATTGGCCGATATGGTAATACAAGCACACCCGATC
This sequence comes from Paenibacillus sp. OSY-SE, assembly GCF_000283315.1. Taxonomy (NCBI): domain Bacteria; kingdom Bacillati; phylum Bacillota; class Bacilli; order Caryophanales; family Paenibacillaceae; genus Paenibacillus; species Paenibacillus sp. OSY-SE. The sequence continues at coordinate 49,119 of NZ_ALKF01000199.1, forward strand.
TGGCATTGTGCTGCATTTGCGCAGCGGATACAAGCGATCGAGCAGCTTCTTCGTTTGTTGGGCGGCAAAGCCGTTCGGATAGGGTCCGAAATATTTGGCCTTATCCTTCAACACGCGCCGTGTCACTTCAAGCCGCGGATGGCGCTCATTCGTAATTTTTATATATGGAAACGTCTTGTCGTCTTTCAGCAACACATTATAACGAGGATGATGCTTCTTGATAAGGTTGCATTCCAATATAAGAGCTTCCATGTTGCTGGAAGTGACGATATATTCGAAGTCGCGAATTTCAGATACTAAGCGCTGCGTCTTGCCGTCATGGCTGCCGGAGAAGTAGGACCGGACCCGGTTCTTCAACACCTTCGCCTTGCCGACATAAATGATCGTGCCTTCCCGGTTCTTCATCAAATAACAACCTGGCTGATCCGGCAGCAGCGCAAGCTTGTTGTGGATGCGCTCTAATGATTGTCCCCGCTCGGTAAGCTCTTCCGGTGTCATTTCCGTTTCCTCTTCCGGAGCATAGCGTTCGTTCCAGCGCTCTTTCCAGCGCTCGGCACGCCAATTGGATTGATTCATATCACTGTCGCTCATCGTCCTCCCCCCTCTCTCGTTACTTTTCTATTCTCTATTGTATACGAGCACAAGCAGAAGAAAAAGCCCTCCCGAATCGGGAAGGCTTGGCAGCATAACGCTAGGTAGTGCCGTTGCTTTACAAATTACAAAAGGAACAACCGGATACGGGTTGTCCTCCGTAGCGCAAATCTTTATTGATGCTTGCCAACCAAGTTCTTCAGTGCATCCTTGGAATTCACACCAACCACTTTATCTACAGGCTGGCCATCTTTGAATACGATGATGGTAGGGATGCTCATAACGCCAAAGCGGGACGCGGATTCTGGATTCTCATCCACGTTTACTTTTGCAATCGTCGCTTGGCTGCTGATTTCGCCGTCCAATTCATCCAAGATAGGAGCTAACATTTTACAAGGACCGCACCAAGGCGCCCAGAAATCGACCAATACAACGCCTTCTTGACCTTCAACTTCAGTCTTGAACGTCTGGTCGGATACGTTAACGATAGCCATAATAAGGTTCCTCCTTTATGGTGAAAAGCTTGCAATCTGAGTCAACATGTAAAGTATACCACAGTTCGCTGTTTTATGTGAAATTGAACGGGATTTTTGTTCCCATTTTGTCACACGATAAGGAAGGCCCGCTCTTTACAGTCCTGCCGCAGTTCGATATACTATAAGCGGATAATTGGGTTAAAATACCTGTCTATGCTGTGATGTGCATCATAGCATTAAGACACGACAGATGGGAGGACCCGCAATGGAAGCAAGAAGCATCGACCCGCGCCAACATGTGAACGAAGAACCACGCAACGATTTTTCAGATTTGATGTTCGGGTTCGGCGCCATGACCGGATTTATGTTCGTCGTCTTTTTCGGCATGGTGATTGTGAAGTTCATCCTCTCGTAGCGCTCATTCACCGTTCTGAAGCACGACGGGCGACTTGTCTTCGCTGATATAAGCCCAACGCGAACAAAGTCCGGCCCGCTTTATAGCGGCCGGACTTTGTTTCGTGTTGCTGGCATGGTGCAAGAACTGTACGGTTATTTCTCTACAGACGAACCCACACGTACCCGAGCCACGTATGAACTTGGCCCCACTTCTGGCCCTTTGCGTCCGTTTCTGTCCGTTCCACGTATATCGTTTGCGCTTCCAGTGAGCCAATGGACTCACCGCCGACTGCACGGTAAAAGACAATGCTTTTGGTCAGGTCCACGCGGATTTCCGGCTCCTTCACGGAAACGACCGTTTGTTCCGGAACTGCCGGCTCTTCGATGTCGGTAGTCGTTTGCGCCTCATCCGCCGTCCCCGTAACTTCACTCGTAACGGATGTGCTCGCTGCATCGGAAGCAGCCGCTGTCTGAGCGGAAGCAGGCAATGCCCACGCGCCGACCATCAATGCCGCCATCAAGCCGCAAATCATTTGCTTGCGTAAAAATTTCGAATTCACAATAATTCCTCCCTGTTGAAAAAACATACTGCCTTTACATTATACATGGAGGCTGTAATTTTTTGTAACGCACATCCATATGCAAATATTGTAATTACGAATCTGCTTGGCCCCGCTTATTTCTTCCATCCACTTGAACAACATTCACAAACGGGCGGATGCGATTCATCAATCGTTCGGCTTTATGAATGTCCTCACCCTCGCGCGTATAGCTGAAATGCTTCAATAGCGCGTCCATATCGTAGTTCGACGTATAGAAGGTCGGCTTGCGATTCATGCGGTAATTCAAGATGGAACCGAGAACGTGATCGCGAACCCACGGCGTTATGTTCTCTGCCCCAATATCATCAAATACGAGCAAATCCGTATCCTTCATCATTTCGATCGTATCGCGCAGCCTCTGCGGCTCCTGGAACATCGATTTCAGCTCTTCCACGAACTCCGGCATATATACGATGACTCCCGTACAATCGGCGCGTGCGAGCTCATATAAGATGTAGCTCATCAGAAACGTCTTGCCCGTGCCGAATGGACCGACCAAATAGAGACCGTGCGGCTGCAAGCCGTTTTTCTTCGTGTGCTCGATATATTCAATGATCGCCAAGACGGCATCGCTGCGCTCGATATCGTTCTCCAAAATTTCCGAAGCCGAGTATCCTTGCTTCAACGCCGTTTCATCCACATAGAAGGAACGTACTCGATTCTGAATGGATTGCTGCCGTTCAAAGGAAATGAGCTTCTTGCACGGCACTTTGCGATCGTAGACGAGCGCATGGTCATTCACCGTCTCGGCACTCAGCTTCGTATAATGGCCGCGGAAGTCATTAGGGCAGTTCTCTAAGCCCGGACATTGCATGCAGCGTCGATATTCCGTCACATACTGGTACAATTTATTCAAATTAATGCGAAGGCTGCGGTCATCCAGCTCGGGATACTTCGTTCGGAATTGAACGATGAGCGGGTCATTCAACAGCTCCGTCATTTTCTGTTCTGCTTGTGCTCTCCGGCTGCTAACCGGCAGCTGCTTCAATATGTCCCCGATAGATTCCATTCGCTACACCTCCACATTCTTATATCCACACAGCTACTCGCGCTATACTCTTCCTTCGTCCAAGCGCCGTGCCAGATCCCGCGCGCGCTGCAGCTCCTCGGGAGTAAGCTTGGCGCCGCCGGTTCCCGTGCGCTGAACGACTGGAATCGCTGGTTTGGCCGTCTTGTTGTACCGGCTGCGCGAACGCGGTGACTTCGCAGAATCTGAACCGCCTGTACGGGATCGGTCCGCATCATTCACTTGAGCTTGCTGTCGAATATACATGACCGCCTGCTCGTAAGTGCCCACCTGCTTCACGAGCATGTTCGACACGATTGCCTCGACAAAATTCCGGTTCAACCGTTGTTCCGCTCCTTGGACGAGCATCGTCATTAAATAATGAATAAGGACATTAATCACTTCGTCCGACATCTTATAATTCAGGTCCATTTTGGTAAACATATCAAGGAATGAATCTGGAACGGCACCCGGGAAAAACTTCTCCAACATCAGTGTATACGGCGTATTGCGAAGCATCATATTGTATTGGTGAACATCGCACTTGTCGCGGAATTGCGGCGGAACCTCAACATAGAACTCCATTTGCACCGCCACTTCCTGTTCGTGTGCTTCCTCCGGCTGCGAGCTCTGTTCGATCCGGCTCTGTTCCCGCTCCCGCCATTCACTGCGCCGCTTATTTTGGCGAAAATGCAAATGGGCGCGATGCTGCATCTCTTCGAGCGCAATGGAACCCTCTGCAGTGAACACCCCATCTTCATCCAATAGACGGCACGTCTCCTGCAGCGTGAGCTCGAACTTCCGCACCACATAATTAATCATGCCCATTCCCTCTTTGTCATAGCGCAGCTGCTCTACGAATCTACGATTTAGCGATTGCTTCGGAAAGCGGGTAATAATGTCGGCATAATTCAAATCCTGTGCGTCCGGCTTCTGAGCGAACTGGGCAGACTGCGCCGAACGGCTCGGTGCGACCTCTTGCAGCGCTTGTTCCAGTTCAAAATCGATCACTTGCGTATTCAAACGGAACAGCTCGTAGAAAGGAACGGATATATCTTCCCTCTGCGCATCCCATGAGGCAAGATCGAACGGCTCGCTTGTGCAGAACTGCTCCCTTAACGAGAGGACAGCATATTTCCCCACCTTATCCCGCAACAGCAGCGTTAAATGCTGTGTCTCAAAAAAATCATTAGGTGATAGTGGAGGCTGCAGCTCGTATTCGTACAAGCATTCGTCCATATCCGGCAGCATGATGCGCGAGGTCTGCAGCAGTCCGACTGCTTCCAGCTTGGAGGTCTGCTCGACAAAATACGTTCTTCCCTTCTCGCTCGGTTCCAATCCAAGCAGCATAAATAGACGCCGCTGCGCGTCAATGCCAGAGTATCCGGTCCGATCGGCTGCAACGTGCTGATGCAGAAGATGATACATTCCGATTGCGAATGCTCCGACCATCGGTTGATACACATGGGAAAGCATCTTCAGATCCAATTCGCTCAAGCTGAATTCCCGGTAAGTCACATACCGATGGTGTTCCGTAAAATGGTGCATATTTGACATCCGCATCGTATTCTCTCCTTCTCCTCCCGAACAAATCATGTTTTCCTATTGTATCATAAAAAGAGCCGACCCGTCCGACAAAATCGTGGTAACTGCGGACGGTACCGACTCATAGATTTGCTATCAACAAATGCGTTTAAGACTGGATCAGCAACGCATATATCGCTTGTGGTTCCGCCAGTGTCTGCGCATCCTGCAACACATCACCCGGCCTCGATCCGCTATATCGCTTACCGTCATCATGGAGCGGAATTAGATTCCACTCACAACTGTCGGCGCCGTTCCAACAATTCCGCATATCGGCGCTCCAACTCCTCGACCGCATCATCCTTGCGCGGAGCCGACAATCGGGCTAGCAGCTCTGCCCATTCGAGCTCCAGCTTCATGCGCTCTTCCGCGGACAATGACAGGACGCTATCCGATTGAACCTCCGCTGCGGAAGCAGCCTCGGGGCTGCGCTCACCGTTCGCATTCAACCGCAGCCGCTCGCGCAGCGCTTCGATCGTCAGCCAATCCAACGTGCCGTTGTTGAACACGATGGCATGCGTAGCCGTCCGATCCATTAACGTGCGGTCATGTGTGGCAAAGACAAGCGTGCCGGGATACGCCTTCAGCACTCGCTCCAACTCTTCGCGTGTGTCGATATCTAAATAGTTCGTCGGCTCATCCAATAACAGCACGTTCGCTTCGCTCATGAACATTTTGGCAAGCTGCGTCTTCACCTTCTCGCCGCCGCTCAATTGCCATACCGGCTTCAAGGCGTCGTCCCGGCGCAGCCGAAGCCGCGCCAACGTCGTACGTACAGAAGTCTGATCATAAGCGCTCGACTTCAGGACATTATCAAGCACGCTCTCTTGCAAGTTCAAGGCGTACAGCTTCTGATCGTAATACGCAATGCGGGCGCTCGGCGCGTAACGGATCACCCCAGCTCCCTCCGCATGCCGCTCCGTATCCTGCCCGTGGGCTTCGTACGCCTCCAATAAGCGGCGAAGCAGCGTGGTCTTCCCCGCTCCATTCGGCCCGATTAGCGCTACTCGCATGTGCGGCCGTATGCGAAAGGCCCCGTCACGCACCAATTCGCGCTCCTCTACGCTGAGCCGAAGCCCCTGCGCTTCTAGCGCACTCTTGCTTCGAAGCGGCGCATGGCAATTCGCGTCGAACAGCACCGGCGCAAGCTCGAACGGCTGCTCGACGACCTTCAACTGCTCCAGCCGTTTCTCCATCGCTTTGACCGTCTTCTCGACCTTCGACTGTTTGCGGTTAAAATGCGGACGAGCCGAACGAATCTCCTTGCTCGTCAATCCTTTCTTGGGCCTAGGCTTTCCGACCTTATGGGCGTGTGTCTTCTTCTCCACTATCGCCTCCTGCAATCGCTGCCGCTCCGCCACATAATTCTCGTAGGCACGCTGTCGTTCGGTCCGCAGCCGCTCCTTCTCTCTGCGGTAATCCTCATAGCCTCCGCTATAGATATGAACCGCTTCATTCTCCACTTCCCATATTCTCGTAGCGACACGGTTCAGAAGCGTCCGATCATGGGAAATGAAGAGCAGCGTCCCGTTCCGTGCATAATCGATGAGGCGTTCCTCCAGCCACTCCAAGCCCTCTACATCCAGATGGCTTGTTGGCTCATCGAGCAGCAACAGCTCCGCTCCGCCGTTCGCCGCTTCGTTCAGACGGCGCTTCGTCCGTTCACCGCCGCTGAGTGTCACTTCCTCCGCCTCTTCTTCCCTCACATCGTCAAGCTGCGGCACGAAGGATGAGGAGACGTCGCATTTCACATAGCCTGCGTCCGGCTCAAGTATTCCTGCCAGCATTCGCAGGAGCGTAGTCTTGCCCACCCCGTTCGCTCCGATTAGACCGATGCGCTCGCCCGCATAAACGCGCAGCGGGTCCTGTAATCGGAACAGGCGGCGGTCGCCGACGTAGGCAGCAAGTTGATGCGCCTCCATGACAAGGCGCCCGGACACCTCCGGCGTCTTCGTTGTATATCTTTCATTCATAAAAAAACCTCCCTGGTTTACCCAGAGAGGATAGCGTTTCACGGCAATAAGCTTGCAGAAATTGCACAATAGAGAGAATGGGAGCACCTCATCGCCGGACGCCAAAGGAATCATCTGTCGCTGACGCGAAAGATGCCGCTAAGCAGCTTACGACGCATATCCATTCGTACAAGAATGAACATACGAGGAGCCACCGGCTTTATGTCCGCTGAATGTGCGGTTCACCTTCTCAATCGTTCTGCATGCTTATATATAACGGCCGATACAACCTGCTAAATGGGCAGATCTATCCTCTCTGAACGTACATTTTGAAATCATAATGCTGTCAAAATGATTCGCTGAGTTCGGATTAGTTGTCCATCGCGGTGTGTACCTTGCCCTTTCATTCAGAATCAACTTGCATCTGTTGATGCAATCATGTTTATTGTATTCGATCGCAATCGTTATTGTCAAAATGCATTTACGGGCAGAGGGGCGATGCAATCCGATAGAATGACATGCACCCCTGGCTGCGGTTGCTTCGCGGCCGCGACCATCCCTTCCGCGACCACACTTGCCGGAATGGCGCGATACTGCTTCAAGGGCCCGAGCTTGAAGATGGGATCCAGGAGGCGCATGGCAATCGCACCCCATTGCTCACCGGTACGGCGTTCATTCCGATCGCCCAGCAAGAGCGAAGGCCGGAAGAAATAGATGCTGTCATATGGCAGACCGGAGAGCGCCGCTTCCACTTCGCCCTTCGTACGGCTGTAGAACACGTTCGAACGCGGATCCGCCCCCATGGCTGTAATGACGTACATTCGTTTGGCGCCAGCCTCTGCAGCCAGCTTAGCTGCTTCCAGCGGGTATTCGTAATCAACGCGGCGGAACGCTTCGCGCGACTTCGCTTTCTTTATCGTCGTTCCTAAGCAGCAGAACAGCTCATCCACACCCAAGAATGACTGTCTGGATGCCTCCAACTGGTCATAGTTCACGACATGCCATTCCAGCTTCGCATGCTCGAACCAAGACGCCTCGCCTTGCTCTGGCATACGGCGCACAAGCGCAATCAGCTTGTGAACTTGTGCATCCTCCGCGAGCTTGCGCACCAATTCCCGCCCTACCAGCCCCGTTGCTCCAACCACTAGAGCCGTTCGCCCCTTTTGAGCGTTCATCGTTGTCGCCACCTCACCCTTCTCATCTTTAAATAAAGAAAGGAACCCATCCCATTCATAGATGCGTCCCCCCTTTTTTGACTCTTCCATTCACAGTGCACACTCAATTTCTAGAACATCTGGTAGCCGCTCTTGCGCAAGAAATAAATCGTCTTCCCGCTAATGTAAGCTCCGGCCAACCCGGCCACCGCCGTCAAATAATCGACTACCCCGAAGCTCGCGACATTTTCCAGGAAGGTATTGTCCTGCTTCCACAGCATAATAACGGTAGCTGGCAGCACAATCACAATATAGAAGCCGATCGGAAACCAAGTCGTCTTCATCAACATATTGAGAATGAAACCGATACCGAACATCATGACAAAGAAGAGCACCATCAAAATGATGACCATAATCCAGCCCATCTGTAATCATCCCCCTGTATCCATCTGCAGGTCTATTTTCGCCACTCAATTATCCATAATTCGCTAATTTGCTGAATAGTCTTAGTGTACTTGTACACTTGTGAAAAATCAACGAACATTCAGTGACATTCGTCACGTCGAAGTTGCTCATATGATAACAAATGAGCTACAATGGCTTTGAGTAATGGCTAATCGTATCGATTGTGTTTAACAATCTTTTAGAGGTTATTCAAAAAGGTCCCTATGACCTTTTTGAATACGTACTTTATTAAATAACGGAGGATAACGACATGAATGAAGCGGCATTAACGCTAGACGGTTGGTATGCGCTCCATGATTTCCGCACGATCAACTGGACACAGTGGAAGAAAGCTGACGATGAAGAGCGCGCTCATGCGCTGGAAGAGCTTCATGCGCTGTGGTCCAATTGGACCCAGACAGAGAATGACAAGAAGGGCAGCACGGCGGTATACAGCATTGTTGGCCAGAAAGCAGACTTCGTCATTTTCCATCTGCGTGAAACGTTAGAAGAGCTCAACGAGCTGGAAAATGAATTGAACAAAACGTCCTTTGCCCAATATACGACTCCTACCTACTCTTATGTAAGTATTGTCGAACTGAGCAATTACTTGGCGAAGCCGGGTTCCACGGAAGATCCGATGGATAATCCGGAAGTCATCGCCCGGCTTAAGCCGATTCTGCCGAAGAGCAAGCACATCTGCTTCTATCCGATGAACAAGAAGCGTGATTTGGCGGATAACTGGTACATGCTGTCGATGGAGGACCGCCGCGCGATGATGCGCAGCCACGGCATGATTGGCCGCAGCTACGCGGGGAAAGTGAAGCAAATCATTTCCGGTTCCATAGGCTTGGACGATTGGGAGTGGGGAGTAACACTCTTTAGTGATGATGCGCTGCAGTTCAAAAAGCTGATTTATGAAATGCGTTTCGATGAAGTAAGCGCGCGCTTCGGCGAATTCGGTTCCTTCTACGTTGGGAATTTGCTCACACCGGACAAGCTGAACGAAATGATGAAGTAAGTTGTAGTTCTTTCTATGCCGCGCGGCGAGAGTGGAGACCGGGAAGCCCGAGGGCGGCCCGGTTTTTTTATCTGACGGCTACTGTCGTTTCCCCGTCACTATACCCGGCATGCCCGACACACAGCCAACGCGGGGAGGCCGCTTAACCATGAGCTGCCAGCACCGATACCGGAATATATGCCTCTCCTTCCATTAATCTTCTGGCGGTTCTGCCGCAAGCCGCACGAATTACATGCCAATCCGTTTCTTTCCTTTCGACAACAGCCTCCACATACATTGTGCCTGACGGATGTCCTATACGTACAGCAGAGCCGGAGGACGATGTTAAGAGGCTAGGAATGGTTCCCGGTATTTGACAAGCTGCCGCTAACGCCATGGCTCCCCCGACAGCGTGTGCTTTGTGCAGCGCTCCCATGGAGATATAACGCGATAAAATATCGATGTCCTCCGCTTGAACCGCTTGATTCGTTAACGTGATATAATCCGTCGACTGTGCGACCATGACGATCTTGGGGAGCGAATGCGTCGTCGGTCTGACTGATTCTTGGGGCCGGATCAGTCCGGCGAGAATTCCGCCCTTCACGCGAATCTGCTCCAAGGTATCTAACAGCTCTGCATTGCTGTTAATTGGATACTGGAGTTCCGTACCTTTAACACCCACATCTTGCGCTCTTACAAATACAATGGTATTGACGCAATCAACGACACTGATTTCAAAACGCCTTCCGTCTTTAATTTGCACCGTGTCGATCGCATTGCCTGACGGCAGCATTTTTTTCGTGAAAGTGCCGCCCGAATCGAGAAAGTTCAACATGATCTTGGAAGATAATCCGGGAACGCCTGCGATTGAAAAATTGCCTTCATATTTAATTGCTCCCTGTTCTACCGGAATTTCAGCCACGATAATTTTATCGATGTTCGTATTATAGATACGGACTTCTGTTATCGGTTCGGTCAACGTTGCATAGCCTTCTTCTGCAGCATAAAGTCCGACCGCCGCGAGCAAATTTCCGCAAGTTACTTTATAATCGATCACATTTTTTTCGAGGCTGACTTGACCAAAGGTATAATCGATGTGGGCCTCCGGTGTTGAAGGAGGCCCAATCAGCGCAAGCTTGCTTGTGAGGCTGGTCCCCCCGCCCAACCCATCGATCTGGCTGCTGTCCGGGCTTCCAAACATGCGCAAAATGATTTGATCCCGTAACGCGGAATCTTGCGGGAGGTCACATCTGCGTAATATGAGCCCTTTGCTTGTCCCCCCTCGCATAATCACAGCTGGTATTTTCACCAATTGTCCGAAGCTATACATTGAAAATCACTCCTTGCCTCTATTCGAATTCTCTCGGAATCCGCCGAGCAGTGAATAATTGACTTTTCATTTTAAGTGTATTACTGTATTTGGAATAAATAAAATATTGATGTTTTATCAATTTCAATAATTTTTTTCAATATCTAAGTAGAGGTGTTGTAAGATGGAGGATAAAGATTGGCTCATATTGGAGACGCTGCACAACGAACAAAACATCACCAAGGCGGCTGCGCAACTCTACATTTCTCAACCTGCATTAACTTATCGGGTTCAGCAGCTGGAAAAAGAATTCGGGATTAAAATTGTAAATCGGGGAAGAAGAGGAATTCAATTTACGGCTCAGGGCGAATATCTTGTCAAATATGCGAAAGAAATGCGGCTGCAATTGCGGCAAACCAAGGAACACCTATGGAATATGGATAATAAGGTAACGGGAATCCTTCGGTTAGGGGTCGCCAGCAATATTGCCACTTATATACTTCCTGCCATTCTAAAACGATTTCTAGAACAGTATCCAGATGTTGAAGTGAGGGTCATGACGGATTGGAGCTCGGATCTCGTTCACTCCGTGTATAGTCAACATGTGCATATCGGAATGATTCGGGGAGATTACGATTGGCCGGATGATAAGCACTTAATGATGGAGGAGAACATATGCATCGTTTCAAAACACGAAATTCATCTTCACGATCTGCCCAACCTGCCAAGAATCAATTATAAAACGGAGCCTTCGCTGCAAAATATGATAGACCTGTGGTGGAAGGAACGATATTCGCAACCCCCGAGCATAGCCATGGAAGTCGACAAAATGGAGACAGGAAAAGAAATGGTGTTGAACGGACTCGGATATGCCATCTTGCCGACTATCGTGCTCGGCGGTCAAGAGGATTTATACAAAATTAATTTGACATCCAAGCATGGTGTTCCATTAAAACGGAAATCATGGATGATCTACAAGAAGGAATCGCTTTATCTATCTCTAATGAAGGAATTTGTTGATTTCATCAAAAATCTTGACTCGGAAGCACCAAGAAGAAGATAAGGTGACAAGCGCACAAGCTCTTCTTATATCTTCTTCTTGGTCTTTAGCTCAATCGTTGTTAACAATTGCGGCTATCGGCCGGGCTTGCTTGAGCGGCTCGCCGCTATCTGCGTCGCTTTCTAATTCGTCCAAGCTGCGCTTGTTCGTTTTGGGACCAAAGCTCAATGCCATAGCCGAACCAATCCAACAAAGGGATATTAAGGTGAATACACTAGAGCTTCCAAACTCGAGGATCATAAAGCTGATGAGCACCGGGCCAAACACATTAGAGAATCTCCCCAATCCGTAAGTAAGTCCATAACCCGATGCACGGATATGTGTAGGATACAATTCCGATGTATACGTGTATAAATTGGAGGAATACGTTCTCTCAATCATATTTACCAAGAACCCGAACACAATCAGGAACACTGGATTTAGGGTCGTGCCATACAAAAACACGGAAATAGCTATAAAAAGTGATGAAGCAATCAAATTCCACTTACGTTCATAGCGATCTGCAATGAGCGCTCCGAGCAGCGCGCCCAACGGAGCCCCAATCGTGATGAGCGTGCTGTAAAGCAAAGATTTATTGAGTACGACTCCGTTCTGTACGAGAAGTGTTGGAACCCAAGAACCAAATCCGTAGAAGCCCAACGTTTGAAAAATCCAAGCCAAGGTCAAAATGACCGTTCTGCCTCGATATTTCCCTTTAAACAGCTCACTGTAGGCATTTGTTTTAGTATCGGCGTTCGGTCTTATTGCAGCATCGCTGATTGGGGGCAGCTCTCCTTTTTCGCGGCGCACCTGTTCCTCGATACGCTGAATGATTTCCTCGGCTTTTTTACGTTCCCCCCGAGATAAATACCAGCGTGGTATTTCGTGGATATTACGCAGAAACCAAAGGCCAACCATCCCCATTCCGCCCCATACGAAAACATATCTCCATCCGTGGGGGCCTAAGGAAATGAAGCAAGTCGAAATCCATCCGGTCACTGGAATGCCCAATAAACCAACGACAAGTGCGATGCCCTGGAATTTGCCGCGGGAAGCGGAAGGAAAAAACTCACTGATATAGGTGCTCGAATTGATCAGTGCCGCCGACACTCCCACACCGGTGAAAAAGCGGAGTATTCCGAGTATAACAGGATTCCATGCCAGAGCCGTAATCATAGAAAATATCGAAAAGAACAACGTCATTATGATGATGGCCCGCTTCCTTCCGAATCTATCCGCGAACCACCCGCCAAATACCGAACCAATGAACATCCCCAGAAAGGAGCTCGACGTAATCCAACCAATCTCGGTGACCGACATCCCCCATTCTTTTTTCAATACGGGAGCTACGAAAGAGAATGTATTCAAATCTGCATACTCAAAAAAATAAATAAACGCAAGCGCCATTAACGTCTTTCGATGAATCGAACCAATCGGCAGACGATCCAATCGGCCGGATACATTGATACCGCTTTCAATTGGCGTGATACGCAAAAGCTTCCACCTCCGAATTGTATTTCCTACCTAATTTCCAAGCACACATTATACGGTTTGAGCTCGCGGCATCAGCTGATTGGTTACACTATAGCACGATTTATGATATAGAAAAAATCAATCTTTTATATCATTATTGATAATTATTTTTTATTATTTCAAATTCAATCGAATCCGTTCTGCTTCGGGATGCTTGTCTCTATTTCCTTAACCTGACGCAAACACACCGCATTTGCTTTTGAAGCAAGGCATTGTCTCTTCACCGTGAACGAAATGTTACGTTCGTGCAGCAGTGACGCGTTCAGACTGACGGTGATTCATATTATCCGCCCCTTTGCTCCATTCTTCCCTTTCATCAGGAGGCGGCACGCCCAAGGACGACTCTGTTTTACTCCCAGTATAACGGGCCGCTTCACGGCATGTAATACAAACGCCATGCCATGCGCCTTATCTTCAAACATTCTCCCTTCTGACTGCATGGGAGAATGGAACTAAGGGCCATTATACGGAAGACCGACTCTACAAAATGAAAAAACCGCCACCGCAATAAGCTGCGGCGACGGCTTGACCATCCCTAATCATTCCTTGTCTTCATCATCTAAAGAAGCCAAATATTGTGCCGTCATACGATCACGCATGCGGCCTTTTTCCTTCAGCCGTTCGATCGCCGGTTGAATGAGCAGATCGACTTCTTTTTGCACCGTATAAGCCAAATCATATCGGTCCTGTTGCTCTAAATAGCCCCCGACTTCCATTAAAGCATTGTAACGCTCCAATTCATCGCGGGTTAAGAGCCCGCGCACTTGCACGCTGCAGTGACGCATGGCTTAGAAGAATTTCCCTTTGCGAAGCGCAAGCGAGATGCCTCCGACGATGAACAGCCAGCGGATGTCGATGATTTTCTTAAGCTGAGCAGCCCAGAAACCTTTCAGCTTTTTCTTGCCAACTACGCCGATTGCTTCGCCTTTACCCAAGGAAGCTACCGTACCTTTGTTGTGGTATTCGAATTTCTTTAGCGGTTGATTGCGAATTGAAGCCACGATGTTGCTTGCGCACACCGGACCTTGCTGCATCGCCATTTGCGCCGTTGGTGGGAACGGGCGATCGTTCTCCGAATTAATCATCAGCGAGTTATCGCCGATAATAAAGATATTGTCATGTCCCGGAGCGCGCAAATGTTCATCAACCTTCACGCGGCCGCGCATCGCTTCAAAGCCGGCTTGTTCAATCAGACGGTTGCCGCGGATACCCCCGGTCCATACGACCGTAGCCGCTTTGATTTCTTCGCCAGTAGCAAGCATTACACCTTCAGGAGTACATTCTTTAATCGCAGTGGCGAGCTTGAAGGTTACGCCCTTCTTCTTCAGCACATCCATCCCGTATTCTACCAATTCCGGATCAAATCCCGGAAGGGCAGACGGCGCCGCTTCGACATTGTAGATATTAACCAGTTGCGGATCCACATCGAACTGCTTGCATAGCTGCGGAACACGGTCGGATAATTCGCCTACGAATTCAATTCCGGTAAAGCCCGCGCCGCCAACGATGAAGTTCAGACGGTCCTTGCGTGACTCGTCCTGCTTGTAAAGGGCGAATTGATGCTCGATATGCTCACGGATAACGCGAACAGAGTTGATGCTGCGAATGCTGAACGCATACTCGCCAAGTCCTGGAATACCGAACGTCTCCGGCTCTCCGCCAAGACCGATAACCAAGTAGTCATACGACAGCGTCCCGTCTTCAAGAATAACCTTCTTATCTTGAATGCGGATTTCTTTGACCGTCGACTTGACGAAATCAATTTTGAACTCATCGATTAGCTTCGAGATGGACACTCGAGCGTTGTCGTAAGAGTCCGTTCCGGCAGCCGGCATATGCAAATGAGTCGTAAAGTAATGATAGTCATGCTTGTTGACTAACGTTACGTCCGCTTCATTATAGTTCAATTCCTTTTGCAAGCGTTGCGCTGCCATGATGCCACCGTAACCCGCGCCCAGAATTACGATTTTAGGTATGTTGCTCATCGTATATGCTCCTTCCAATCAGGTAAATCATTTTGTGTCGGTTCCTTATCCTCTCGGTTAAGCAACTAGTTAGTTCCTCATACTCCGTTTATCCTCATCAATCATTGCGCAGTTGTGAAAAACTCCACAAAAAAAAACATAGCTTGCCTATATCTCTCTCTATGTGATGTTATACAAATCATCAACCAAACACAACGTTATTATGAACTATTTACCTTAAAACAACCCGTATACTCTAAGATAAAGCGTGTATGGTCATCAATTTGTCCAACATCGACAAATTCTCGACAATTTGTATACAATTCACATGCAATGATATCGAGTTTCCAGCTAAATTACAAGCACCTTTTTAGCTGTTCCCCATAATGTAAGCGGTTTAATTAAAATTTTTTTCTAGCTTGCACATTCTGGGAATTTTTCGAAAAGTATAGTTTCCTTCTTGCTCCACTAGGTTTATAATGATAGATGTGCCTAATTACACAATGACCATAATCACATGGTCAGACATCGCCATTGGAGGTGCTCTGCTTTGAATTCGCAACTTACATCGCAACAAGATGTAGTAGATATTTTAATTATCGGGGGCGGCCCTGCCGGAATGTTTGCCGCATTTTATGGCGGCATGCGCCAAGCTTCCGTTCGCCTTATCGAAAGCATGCCGCAGCTTGGCGGACAACTGGCTGCGCTTTACCCAGAGAAATACATTTACGACGTTGCTGGCTTCCCTAAAGTAACCGCACAAGAGCTCGTAAATCAATTGAAACAACAGATGGACCATTTCCATCCGGACGTACGCCTGGAAGAGAAGGTGCTGCGGGTAGAGAAACGTGACGAGCGACTGTTCGAAGTAACAACAGATAAAGGAGTCCACCAAGCGAAGGCGGTCATTATTACAGCTGGAGTGGGCGCTTTTGAGCCTCGCCGCTTGGAATTGCCTGATGCAGGGCAGTACGAGAAGTCAAATCTGCACTATTTTGTCAGTGACCTGCAGCAGTACAAAGGCCAACGCGTACTCATCAGCGGCGGCGGCGACTCTGCCGTAGACTGGGCGCTTATGCTTGAACCGATTGCGGAGCAAGTAACGCTCATTCATCGTCGTGACAAATTCCGTGCGCACGAGCATAGCGTAGAACAGTTGATGAACTCCAAGGTTCAAATATTGACGCCGAAAGAGATTACGCACCTTCACGGTGAAGCCGGCCGCATCGAACGCGTTACGATTGCGGATACGAAGACGAAAGAAACGCTCGACATCGATGTCGATGCCGTCATCGTTAACTTTGGTTTCGTATCGTCCCTCGGCCCAATCTCTGAATGGGGTCTCTCGATTGAGGGCGGATCCATTGTGGTCGATTCCCGTATGGAAACAAATATTCCAGGAATCTTCGCAGCGGGTGACGTGACAACATATCCTGGCAAGCTGAAGCTTATCGCCGTAGGTTTCGGCGAAGCTCCAACGGCAATCAATAACGCCAAAGTGTACATTGATCCGACAGCAAAGCTTTCTCCGGGACACAGCAGCAACATGAAGATGTAACGAAGTCTGCCGACAATAATTTTAATATCATGAT
Source organism: Paenibacillus sp. OSY-SE (assembly GCF_000283315.1). Classification (NCBI taxonomy): domain Bacteria; kingdom Bacillati; phylum Bacillota; class Bacilli; order Caryophanales; family Paenibacillaceae; genus Paenibacillus; species Paenibacillus sp. OSY-SE. The sequence goes on from NZ_ALKF01000199.1 coordinate 65,761, forward strand.
AGAACGAAAGAAAGGGTATCCTACTCCTACATCTTTATCTAATGGAGGCGGATACCCTTGTTTCATGTTTGTCCACTATGCAATGGCATAATCAGTCCTGTGTTTCAATGTCCGAACTGTTTGAACCCAGCTATCGACAGCGGCAAACTAGAGGATTATTTGGGACCTTACGCCCCCTATCAACCGGATGACCTATCCGAAGCTCACTTCACAATGCAGGCAGACGGTTCTACGAACGAGTTATGCTTGCATATAGTGTACTGTGAACATTGCCATACCATGATGCATATCAATGGAATGGCGTGGGAGTAAAGTCACGGCAAAGCTCCGGTCATTCTATCTGCGTACCGGCTTCTGGAAGAGGGTCGGATGAAGGCGGCGTCTTCGAATTTCCTTAAGCAGCAAAGAGATGAATTCATGATCCAATTGAAGCTGGATTGCTTGCTCATAGGAATCCATAAGCAGCTCATCGGAAAGCAAAGCCATCTCAATCACAACCTTTCCTAAATGTTTCCTGTCCGTTCTCATCATAGCACGGGTGCGAAAAATAGAACAAGCGTTTCCATTATCCACAGGTGGTTGTGGAAAAATTGTGGTTAAATTGTTGATAACCGTCGAAAATCGTTCTGGCCCAATGGGGATGATGTGGATAGTATTATTCACACCCTTTTTTGGTGTGTCTATAATAAAAATCTTTAATCAAATTGCCTAGCACAACAAATGGAATCTATCATATAGTAATAGCAAAATAGATTTACATGACAGCATCGTTATTGTGGACGCGTATTTACTTCAAATATCCAAATTCGGCCTGAGCGGTCGATACCGTAATCAAACCCGAGCTGACCGATCCCCGGATATTTCCCTTCCAAAATACTTGTGCACAATCGGGTCAACTGCCGCATTTCGCTTTTTTTCAATCGAACTCGACCACTGGATAGCGAACGTCCGATGCCCTGAGCCGCAGTAAGCATCGAGCCGCCTTTGCATAAGTTCGTCACAAACAATCCTTTCCGCGCCACTCTTCCTACCATGGAGCGAAATACCCATTTTCCGTTCTTCTTGACGACTTTGACGCGATAATCGATTGGGCGCCCGCCGACTGCTGCCAACTGAATACCGCGCTGGATCAAATACGCTCGCTTTCTCTTCACAGAAGTTAACGAACGCATCAAGGCGTCGAAGTCGTTAAAAGAGCGGGTACGCGACATATACGTATGCCGGTAGGTCGCTCCTTCCTTCGTCACTTTAATAACCCCCGCCCCGCCGCCGCCCACGACCGGCTTGATGACAACAAACCCGTACTGATTCAGCATTTGGTGCAAGTTGGATGAATTATAAATGCGTGTCGCCGGAATATGAGCGGCAGCGCGAGCGTCCGATAATAGCGCCTCGGTCTTGAGCCACTTGCTCGCCAGTTGTCTGCTTTCCATGCGTGCATCTCCTTTCATCATTATACTTATACATACTCAGAGGCCTTTCACTATTCTTGTATGATTGTCCACGGCTTCTGCCTTATTTTAATAGACTAGAGTAGAGTGAGAAGTAATGATGCTTGTCTTTTCCAAGTTTCGGATGGTATCGTATAAGATGAATGAAAAATGATGAGTTACGCATTTATGAAGATGGGAGCGACCGTCATGACTACCGCAGCTGTATTTGAAGTGTTATATTGGGTAGCCATTGTATCCATGTCCGTTGTGTTAGTACTCGTGAATGTGGGAATATTGGCGATCGGATTTCAATTTTGGAAGAAGCATAAGCGAGTTCTTGGGATAGGATGCTGGCTCTTCTCCATATTCTGCTTCTATCTTATCTCCATCATGATCAATAAGACGTTTATGTAGCTACGTTCCGAAATCCTTGGTATCCGCTTGCGGGTGTCAAGGATTTCGTTCGTTATAACCGCTGCCGCAGGCGGATATCATAAGATTGTATTCCTCAGGAGGTTGTAACCTATGAAAATCAACGTGCTAGTGGCAGACGACGATCCGAATATTCGCGCATTGCTGCGCCTCGTTCTCGAATCGGAACAGTATCACGTGTTCGAAGCGGCCGACGGACAGACGGCAGCAAAGATATTGGAGCACGAGACCGCGCATCTTGCGATCGTCGATGTGATGATGCCGGTTAAAGACGGCTGGGCGCTTTGCTCCGAAATTAGGGCGTCATACGATATTCCCGTCATTCTACTGACCGCCTTGGGCGAGCTGGAGGATAAAGAAACAGGCTTTGCCGCAGGAACTGATGATTATATGGTCAAGCCATTTGAACCGAAAGAGCTGCTCTTCCGCATGAAAGCTTTGTTGCGAAGATATCAGATTGTATCCGATTCTATGATCCGCTTTCCGCATACCATTATTGACCGACAAAGCTATACCGTGATGGTGGACGGGCAGGAACACGTGCTGCCGCGAAAAGAATTCGAGCTGCTCGCCCAAATGGCCGCCTATCCTGGCCGCATCTTTACACGGGATCAATTGCTCGATTGGATCTGGGGCAGCAACTACGAGGGCGACGTCCGCACGATTGACGTACATATCAAGCGGCTGCGTGAACGGTTCCACGATAGCAGCAGTGACTTTCATATCGTCACCATTCGGGGATTAGGATACAAATTGGAGGTACGTGATGCATGAACACGTTATATACGCGCATTGTCCTGTTTTCCGTCGTGATCGTGCTTGTTAGCTTTGCCTCCGCATTTTTCGCAGCTAATTTTGCATACAGCCACACTCTAACCGAAAATTACGAACTTAAAATGGAAAAGGTCGGGGCTGCGCTATCTAAGCTCGGCGAACAGATGACCAACAGCCCTTCTTCTGTCGATGAACTGCTCGATTCATTGTCCAAGCTCGGCTATCAGCTCTATGTCATTGACGAGGCCGGTCACATCAAGACATATGGAAGGGCGTTCGATGACGTATCGTTGACACCCGAAATTATCGACACCGTGTTAAAGGGCGGAACCTATCAAGGCATGCGCACCCACAAGCAAAGCTGGTTTGTTCCAACTGTGTTTGAGAACCGTCTCGAGCTAAGCTACGGTACTCCAGCCGAGCTCGCCGGAGAAAGACATGCCTTGTTCGTGCGGCCGGATATGGTGCAGCAGACCGAAGAAGTGCGTATATTAGTCGCTGTACTGCTCATCGGCACCTTTGTCATTAGCCTTGTTCTTATTGCCATCAAGACCCGCTATCTCGTACGACCTCTTCATCGGCTTACTGACGCGACGATGAAGCTGGAAAATGGAAACTACGACGTTCAACTCGACATTACACGCAAAGATGAAATCGGTGTGCTAGCCCGCAGATTTACCCGCATGGCTGCCGTACTGGGACAGGTGGACGCCATGCAGAAGCAATTCGTGGCGAACGTCTCTCATGAGATCCAATCTCCGTTAACCTCCATTCGTGGCTTGGCCCGACAACTGTTGGATCACCCGCTCCCGCCGGAGCAAGAACGGAAGTATTTGCAGATTATCGATGATGAGAGCTCTCGGCTGTCAGGTCTAGGGCGACAGCTCTTGACCCTCGCGGCGCTGGAGAGAGGGAAAGAATCGCTGAAGCACGCCCCCTTTCGGTTGGACGAGCAGTTGAGACAAATCATTATCGTGCAGGAGCCTCAATGGGGCGAGAAGAATTTACAGCTGAATCTGGAGCTTGAAGAGGTCGTCATTCATGGTGATCCAGGTCTGCTTCATCAAGTGTGGAGCAATTTGTTGAGCAATGGGATCAAATTCACTGAACCCGGAGGCCAGCTCCATATAAAATGTAGGAAACTGCTGCATGAAGTAGAGGTGATATTTTCGGATACGGGTGAAGGTATCCCCGAAGAGGCGCTCCCCTATTTATTTGATCGTTTTTACAAGTATGACAAACGAAAGGGAAATGCCCACGGAACCGGACTTGGGTTATCAATCGTGAAACGAATCGTTGAATTGCACGAAGGAACCATTCGCGCGACAAACAATACCGGCGCGGGAGCGGCATTTTCGGTCAGGCTTCCGGTAAGGGAGATATGAAAGACACGGCTGTTAGAGACATTGTAACAGTCCATTCATCTTCAGTTCACAGTTCTCGATTATACTCGCTACAAGCGGTACATAATCGTCGCATTAATTGAAAAGGAGATCATCACGTTGAGAAAACTATATGTAACTTCTTTTGCCTACGCTATTCTCGGCTTAGTGGCGGGTATCTTTTTTCGCGAGTTTACTAAAATAAACGAATACACGGCCTACACGACACTCAAACCGCTGCATACGCACATTTTGGTGTTAGGATTTATGTTCTTTCTCATTCTTACGCTGCTCGCCAAAACCTTCCACGTCCACGAAACACGCTCGTTCGGTCCATGGTATTTCGTATATAACGGCGGTCTCATTGTTACCTTAATCGCTATGACAGTCCGCGGCGTCTTACAAGTAAACGGAACGGATATGAACGGATTAAATCACATCGCGGGCTTGGGACATGCCATACTTGGCGCTTCTATCATTTGGTTTATGGTGCTGCTCGGCAAAAAAATAAAAGAATAGCGACATAACTGCCCACTGTCGAATAGGAAGCTTCGTAAGTAATTCGAACTGTGGATTATTTCAGGAGAGGGGGCATCCCCTCTCTTAGCTTGTCTCATCCCCCATTGGATTTATCCAATGAAATAGCATGTAAATCTCTGTGCAGGCAGACTTCATTGGAATTTATCCAATCCATTCACACTCATTTCGCTGCGTTCGCTAAAAACAGCTAATTCCACTGTACAAAATACAGTCCACGTGCCGTTCGACCGTCCAATCCGTACATTTGACTGCATATTTTCCAATGGGGCTTACTTAGAAAAATAATTCATTACTATATAAGTTGAACTATTGAATTTCTTGTTCAGAGTTTGTTACAGCTTCGTTACTTATCTCATATTGGAGAGGCGGTACTCTTTCCGTTCGGCGTTCCCGATCACTCTCCCCTCCGCTCAGTAACAATGATTCCAGCATCGCCCAGGCGCTCTATGGTGTGGTCGAACGGTTGATGTAATATTGGGAGGAGCGTCTCCAACTGTAGGCGTTGTGATATAAAGGTGATGTTGCTGCATCGTCTGAGAAGCAATGTTACTAGAGACATGTATACCAAAGTTAAGCTCACCATACGGAGGGATGCCCCTTCTGAACGAGAGGGAGAGTGGAGAGAAGAACGTGACAGCGTATCGTTATTGGTTGGAAATGTGATCTTTCTTTAATTCAATTTATATAGCACAACCATATGCTATTCAAAATAAAGACCTCTCTAATGATTAATTCAACATTAACCATTAGAGAGGTCTGTCATTAACAGTGCTAGCTTAATCGTCGCATTTCTCCGCCTTGCCCTCATCCTTCGCCGTACGGAAGCTGGAGCCGCACCCGCATGTGGCGATGGCGTTCGGATTGTCGATAGTAAATCCGCCCGACATCCCGGATTCTTTAAAGTCAATGACGAGGCCATTCAAATACGGCATGCTTTCTTTATCAATGACGATTTTCATGCCGCTCACTTCCATATGAACGTCCGCTTCGTTCTCTTCATCATCAAAGCCCATTCCGTATGAGAATCCGCTGCAACCGCCTGGGCGCACGCCTAGACGCAGGAACAAACCCGCATTTTCTTCTTGAGCCATCATTTCTTGTATTTTTTCAACCGCAATATCGCTGATTGTAATCATTCTAATCCCTCCTCGTATTTCTAAGTATAACCATCCAGCTTGGCAGATACAAGAGAACGAAGTTGATGGAAAATCCACCCTTCCAGATCCTCACATGTATTGCCCCATCTGATAGGCAAGAGTATAATGGAAATGACTAGCTAATGTGATACGTCTCACTGCAATCCTCCGACGGAACGTCTCCGCCGCGGAGTTTTTATTTTGTTTGGAGACCGAAAACAAATACCGGACATGCTTCATAGTGTCATTCGCAATGTTGCCACTAGCAATGCAAGGCATGAATAACAAAGGAGGCCTGTGTATGACCACAGTCATGACACGACATGCGGATGCCCGCATGGCTGCAATCGCGGATAAAGTTGAACGCGGTGAACGTTTGACGCTGGAAGACGGCGTATATTTATACGAGACAGACGATTTGTTAACCTTAGGTCAATTGGCCAACCTTGCGAATCTGCGCAAGAACGGAAAAAAAGTGTATTTTATTGAAAATATGTCGCTCTACTTTACGAATGTCTGCGAAGCGCACTGCGCATTCTGCAACTTCCGCCGTGATCAAGGCGAAGACGGTTCGTACACGCTGTCCGGACAGGAAATGATTGACTTCGTTGATCAGCACATTCATCCTGACGTGCGTGAATTCCACATTGTAGGCGGACACAACACGCACGTTCCGTTCCAATACTATGTGGACTCCTTGCGTATCCTGAATCAGACTTATCCGAATGTGACGCTCAAGGCGTATACTGCCGCAGAAATTGATTTCTATACCCGCATCAGCGGCTTGAGCATTGAGGAAGTGCTGCGCCAATTGATGGATGCGGGACTTCAATCCTTGACGGGCGGCGGCGCTGAAATTTTGTCGGACGAGTACCGCAAGAAGATGCGTGTTGAGAAGGCCGGCGTAGACCGTTATCTGGAGGTGCACCGCACCGCGCACCAGCTCGGCATGAAGACACACACGACGATGCTGTACGGCGCAATCGAATCGCATGAAGATCGTGTAAGCCATATGATCAAAATTCGCGAACTGCAGGACGAGACGAACGGATTTCTCGTATTTATTCCGCTCTCCATGCAGCCGAAGAGCCCGAAGGCGAGCATTAAACGCCGCAACTCGGCGTACGAGGACTTGAAGACGATCGCGATTAGCCGTCTCATGTTGGATAACATTCAGCACATTAAAGCGTATTTCATTAATATCGGGACACAGCTTACCCAAGTGGCGCTCACTTTCGGCGCTTCGGACGTGCATGGCACTATCGTGAAGGAGCGAATCAGCCATGCGGCAGGCGCGCTCACTCCAGAAGGCTTGACACGCGATGAGCTGATTTGGCTGATCAAAGGGGCAGGTCGCATTCCGGTAGAGCGTGATACGTTCTATAACGAAGTGAAAGTGTACGAGTAATTACTAATTTTGATTTTTAGTGTGCAGAATTAGGATATAGAGATAGAGGAACCTGATGTCATTATTGGATAGACAACGTAAGAATCGGCAACCTAGACAGACAGTGGGGCCATACGACGTACTCGCCGCTAGCGGCGGCACACATCTTTCTAACATATTCGGCATCATGGGGGGAAGTCGAAAGGATGAAACGATACGTCATTTTAGGAGGCGGCTACGGAGGTTTGGCCATCATCGGGCGTTTGCTTGAGGGCGAGCTGCCTTCTGATGTACAGCTTGTATTGGTTGACCGTATGCCCTATCAAGGTTTAAAGACAGAATACTATGCACTGGCTGCCGGGGCGGTGTCGGACATGGAGATTCGCGTTCAGTTCCCGAGCGATCCGCGTGTACACATCCATTATGGCAACGTGCAAGCGATTGACTTGGACGCGCAGCTTCTCCATTTCAGCAACGACGAGCCGCTCAGCTATGATCATCTGGTCATAGGACTCGGCTGTACTGACAAATACCATAATATTGAGGGTGCCGAGCAGTTCGGCAACAGCATTCAATCGCTTGCGAGCACAAGACGCACCTATCAGCTGTTGAATGACATTAAGCCTTACGGACAAGTCAACATTGTCGGCGGCGGTCTAAGTGGGGTTGAACTCGCTGCGGAACTGCGCGAGAGCCGAGCTGACTTGAACATACGCATTTTGGACCGCGGTGGGCGCGTGCTGTCCTCCTTCCCGGAGAAGCTCTCGCGCTTCGTGTCCGGCTGGTTCAATGAACGCGGGGTCGAGCTGCGTTCCCATGTTAACGTCAGCCGTTTGGAAGACGGCGTTATCTACAATCGCATCGATGATGGGGAAGAAGAAATTCATTCTCACGTGACCGTATGGACCGCAGGCATTCAACCAGTGGAAGCGGTGCAGAAGCTCATTGTACCGAAGGATCCACAGGGGCGAGTTATCATTAACCCGTACCATCAAATTCCGGATTATCCGAACGTGTATGTCGTCGGAGACTGTGCAAGCTTGCCCTTCTCTCCGAGCGCGCAAGCGGCGGGAGCCCAAGGCGAGCAGATTGCTGACGTCATGCGGGCGATGTGGCAGGGAGAAACGCCGAACCTTGGTAAAATTAAGCTAAAGGGTGTCCTCGGCGCACTCGGCAAGAAATCAGGATTCGGCGTTGTTGGCAAACGTGCCGTCGTTGGTTATGTGCCTCGTGTCATCAAAAGCGGAGTATTATGGATGTCCAAGCATCATAAAGGATAAACAAACAAGGGAGCAGCGACGTCAATCGACGTCCAACTGCTCCCATGCTTGTAGTTCTTCAATTTTTGCCATAATCTTATTATATAGCTCCTCAGCGGTTTCCGCTGCTACGATCTCTCCGTTGACATAAGCGAAAGGAAACATATAACATTCTCCACAATGGCCGAGACACCCATACTCCAGAACGTCATATTCTGGATTCTGTTCGAAGCGCTTCATAACGCTATCTGTTCCATGATGCATATTGTTGACGCAGAATTCTATGATCGGTCGCATTGACTTTATCCCCTTCTTTCATCTTGCGCCTTTGAATTCAGTTAGCTTTATAATATAATAAAAGCAGCATGGATGAAAGGAGTTGGCAAAGATGAGCGAAAATACACAAGTCGGCATGTACGACGAAGTGCTGGAAGTGTTAGATAAACTGCGCCCGTTTCTGCAACGTGACGGCGGCGACGTTGAATTGGTCGACGTTGAGGACGGTATCGTAAAACTGCGCTTGATGGGCGCTTGCGGCAGCTGCCCTAGCTCCACCATTACATTAAAAGCGGGGATCGAACGCGCTTTGGTGGAAGAAGTGGAAGGCGTTAAGGAAGTTGTTCAAGTATTTTAATTGAGAAGAGGCTGTATGCAAGCGGCAGGTTGCCGCTTGTTACAGCCTCTTTGTTTATACCGATGAGATTAGGAGATATGCGTCCCGGCTGTTCCTGTCAGAGCCAGAGCGGCATCTTCAAGTGAACATATAATGGCGTGTTTGCCCTGCTCCGCAAACGAAACGGCCGCCTCCATCTTCGGTCCCATACTGCCGGTGGAGAAATGCCCCTCCCCGACATACCGTCTCGCTTCACACGTACCGACATGTCCTAGCGCCTGCTGTTCCGGTTTTCCGTAATGAATAAACACATTCTTCACATCGGTCACCATCATAAAAATATCGGCGTTCGCTTCCTGAGCCAATTTGCGGCCGCTGCGGTCCTTGTCGATCACCGCTTCGACGCCTTTAATCGTGCCATCCGCTTCTTGGACAACGGGTATGCCGCCACCGCCGGAAGCAATGACAATCACCCCGCTCTCCACAAGCTTCATAATCGTCTCCGCTTCCAATATGGATTGCGGCTGCGGCGAAGGAACGACGCGCCTCCACCCCCGGCCCGCATCTTCCCGCATGTTCCAGCCTTTCTCCCGCATCATTTGCTTGGCTTCTTCTCCGCTGTAGAAGGTGCCAATCGGCTTGGTCGGATGCCGGAAGGCTTCATCTTCCTGAGACACCTGCGTTTGCGTCAGCACACTGACGACCTGCTGTGGCAATCCCCGCTTCCGCAGCTCATTCTTCAAGCATTGATCGAGCATATAGCCGATCAATCCTTGAGACTCCGCGTTGCACACGTCTAACGGAAAAGGAGGGACAACCTCTTTCGCTTCTTCATTTTGCTGCAAAATCAACCCCACCTGCGGACCATTGCCGTGCGTAATTACTACTTCGTAGCCCTTTTGCACGATATCGGCAATAACTTCGCTGCTGCTGCGTACATTTTCAAGCTGGTTCTCATAGGTTGCTTCTTGATGAGGCTGCAAAATGGCGTTGCCCCCCAATGCAATCACAACTCGTTCTGACATATTCATACCTCCTTAGGGCTATGATGGCATTGGCGATCCCGAATGCCGTATCAATCCCGGAGCTGTGTCCGGTGTGCAGCAATTGTGCAAGCTTGGCTTGAAAATGAGATGTATCTTCCGTAGTCATCGCGTTCAACACCTGGGTTACTGTGTCGCTGAATCGGCCATGCAGCGCATGGAGCAAATAAGCTTTGCTTACATCCGTCGTGATGGCTTCTCTTTCCACAATATGACGCAAGATGGTCAAAAACGCTGGATGAAAAGCTTCGGTTAACCTATGAACGGCCAACAATCCGACAAGAAAGTCGTCGCCCGATGGCGTCAATCCTTTCCCGCGCCCGAGAAAATAGCGCAAATGCGACTCAATGACTCGGACTTCCCCGGAAAGCAAGGCGTCAAGCAGTTGTTCCGCATGCTGTACCGTGACGTACTGCGGGTCATCCGGCATATAATCATGCGCGAGAAAGCGGTCCCATTCCACATCGAGTCCGGTCGGCACACCCCAAGAGAGACATGTTTCCATAAATGAACAGACGTGAAATAAATCACGATTCATCCGGTAACGCTCGGCACGGATTTCATTGCGGAACGGCACGGCTTGAGAAAGATCAAGCGTAAGCGGGTATGTTGGATGATGAAATTGAATGATGTCTGGCGTCCCGGCAATGACGTCGTTGCGCCTGACATAGAAGCGCAGCCTTCTCACGCTCTCTTGTCCCATATGAATGCCGAAGGGAAGTCTGCCGTTCTTCGCCGTCCCGACAAATACTAGCGCGTCTCCCATAGCCAAGTTGATGCCGTTCTCGAATATGCTGTGGACGTAGCCGCTCGGCCTTCGGGAGAGGAGTGCCGCAAGTTGAGCGTGCATCTCCTCCCCCATGAGACACGACGTATACAGCGGTGCGCTACAGAAGTCCGAGCTTGGACGCATAAGCTTCAAGCGCTTTCTCAAAGCATTCGACAGGCGGACGGACCGTACCGGCGCCAATCTGCCCCACCCCCGGCTCCTTGTGGGCGATACCGGTATTAATGACAGGTGTAATTCCTGTTTCCACTACCTTCCGGGCATCGATACCGAGGCAAATGCCACGGAAGTTCCAGGTCGGGACCGTAAAGTTCGGGTTCTGGTCGATTGAAATTTCGACCATTTCGTTGCTCGTTGCCAAGGCATCTTGAAATCCCCCGGCGCCGACAAACCGCGTAACGCCCGGCGCGGCAATCATTGCCATCCCTCCGACGCCGAATGTTTCCGTAATGGCGCTGTCGCCGATGTCCGGATTGGCGTCTGCTTGCGAATATCCGGTAAAGAAGAGCCCTTGCGGCGTGTTTACGGGTGCGGTAAACCATTCGTCTCCCATGCCGCTGATGCGGATTCCGAAGTCTCTTCCGTTCCGGCACATGGCGGTGACGACCGTGCCTGCTTCGATCGTGCGGGCGCCATCCATCACGGCCTTGGTCGCTGCCATCATGATGTTCAAGAAGAACTGATCGGTGTCCGCCAAAAATTTGATAACGTTCCGCATCTCTTGCTTATCCATATCGAGATTGACGATATAAGGGCTGATTTCTTTCAAAAAGACGAGTGAAGCGGCAATGTTGCGTTGATGGAATTCATCTCCCATCGTAATCGCCTTCGCGATCATGACGTTCAGGTTAAGTCCTTCCTTCGTCGCCTTGAGCGCTCGGGAAAGCACCGGACCAAGCACGTCCTTCATCCATGTCAAGCGGGTGACGACCTCTTCCGAATAGGCGCCGAAGCGCAGCACCTTGCCGATGCCTTCATTCATGATGCAGTAAGCCTCATTGCCTTCGGAACGGTTATTGACTACGAATACTGGCATATTTCCTGATGTGATTCCTCCCATAGGGCCGACTGCCTTGACATGGTGGCACGGGATGAAATGGATGTCGCCCCGTTCAAGCATGCCGCGGGCCTCCGTTTCATCCTTCGCCCAGCCCTCGAATAAAGCGGCGCCTACGCATGAGCCTTGCATCGGGCCCGTCATGTCCTTGTATGCTATCGGCGGACCCGCATGCAGCAGCGTCTTGCCTTCCAACTCCGGAATGACGGTGCGTGCCGGCACCACATCGACGAGAAACGGCGTTCCGCCGGCAATTTTATCAATAACCGCCTGATTGGCTTCATCAATTGTCTGATATTTCATATGAGATTCCCTCCCGGCTGTTCATCCGCGACGTCGATAGTTCATCGTTGACGCGGTTAATTCGCAGTTGATTCACAGTTAATTCGTAAACCGGTAATCGTTCAACTGGCTTAATATGCGCTGCATCTTTACGCTGCCGCCCGCAACCGGCCTCCAATCGTACTGGATCGCCTTGGCACCGCTTGCAGTAATGGCTTCCGTAAATTTCTGCAAGCCCACGTTAATGACGGACGGCTTCCCTCCAAGCAGCGCTTCGACTGCGGCAGATGCAGAGAACCCTTCGGAGATAGTCGTTGCTGCTGGACGGTGCGCCTTCGGCACTTCTTCGAGGCCGAGCTTCATCATGGCCAGCACGGTGCGTACCGCTTGATTGTTGCTCTCTTTGACAAGTACGCCCGCCTGTTCGAACTTGCGCTTCTGCTCCTCATAAGACTGCGGATCTTGACGAGTTCCGCACAGAGCGGCCACAAAGTAGAGCTTGCGGCCCTCCGTCTGTGCCTTGGCTGCCGCTTTCTCGATAGCCGGCGCCAGCACACTCGCCATGTCGTCATGGCCACCGTACCCCAGTACGACGTCGAACAATATAACCGCCGTGATTGGGTCTTGCGCAGCCTTCTCGATATGCTGAATCCGAGTAGCCGGATCGATCATCGGATGCGGCTTGCCTTGCGTGTACATATCGTCGCCCAAATCAACTATGGCATGACCGTTCGATTTGAGAACATAACCCGCTTCATGAATAAGCCCGTCCTTCAGTTGAAGCGCATCCGCGATGAGCATGGCCGCTTCGGCAGCCAATGTGCCGCCGGCATACAAGCCCTGAATCGAGGTCTGCCCCGGATTCAATGCTGCCTCCGGCACTTCGAGCGGTAAGCTATATAATGGTTTCACTGCGGCGCCTTTGGCCAGATCGACCGCAATCATCGCCGCTTCCTCCAACGTATAGGCTTGATAGACATTCCCTTCATGCGCGGCGGGTTTCTCTCCGAGGAAGAGCGTGACCACCGGCTTGGACAGCCCTTGCAGCTGGCCCACAACCTTATCGCGCACCGCCTTGGCCGGTGGCTTGGATACGATGACAATCACTTCGGTCCGGTCGTTGTGCGCCAGTCCGCAGATACCGTCCAGCATCGTAATCGCCCCGACGGTTTCCGAGAGGTCACGTCCTCCGGTACCAATCGCGTGACTGATGCCGCCGCCCATGCGGTCGATCAGCGTCGTCACCTCTTGAATGCCGGTGCCCGATGCGCCGACGATGCCGATATTGCCCGCTGTCACCCGGTTCGCGAAGGCGAGCGGAACGCCTGACAAAATACCCGTACCGCAATCAGGCCCCATCACGAGCAGCCCTTTTTCATGCGCCTTCCGTTTCAGACTCAACTCTTCTTCCACCGGCACATTGTCGCTGAAGACGAAGGCATGCAGGCCGTGATCGAGCGCTTTTCCCGCTTCTGCCGCCGCATATTGGCCTGGTACCGAAATGATGGCCAGATTGGCATCCGGGCTCTCCTTCAGCGCGCGCTCCCACGAACGGACGCTCTCGATTGCGGACTGGCCGCTGCTGACGGATTGGTCGCTTAAAAAGCTGTCAACGGCAGCGAGAATATGATCCAGCTTGCTTTGCGCCTCGGCATCGATGACAATGCACATATCGTTGGCTCCAGCCTGCTCCAGCTCACCCGTATACAATCCGGAATTGCGCATAATGTCCTTGTTGGCCGGCGTTCCCATCATGATGGACGCTTGCGTTACGCCTTCAAGCGCAGAAATATGATTGGTCAGAAGCATCAAATTGACTGAATCTTGATACGAATTTTTTTTAATGATCGTATGCAGCATTCTGGTTCACCTCTGGTTGTCCATTTTGATTGTAATGACATTCCTGTAATGCACGTGTTACGTGGCAAAGGGATCTTTATGATCGTAAGTGTTGTTATGAACGACATCGGACGCGAGATAGTCATATACCTCATCTACAATCTCAATGCCGTTAGCTTCGTTCTCCTGCTCGATCAGGTCATAGTTCTGCCCCGGGTAGAGAACGCGCTCGAAGCCAGGTGCGGGATTGATGCCGTTCAGATCACGCATCGTCTTCGAAATGTTGCGCCGGAATATTTCTAAATCGGTAAAAAAGGACGGGTCAAGCACAATATGAAGCTGTCCCAGATTCCGGCCCTCAGTCAGATCGTGGTACATTGAGCTGACCTGATTGCCGAATGGCAGACCGAGCAGAATGCCGGACAGCACATCGACCATCATCATCAACCCGTACCCTTTCGGGCCTGCAATCGGAAGCAGCGCGTGCACTTGAAACGGGTCACTCGTCCTCACTCCGCGTTCATCCACCGCCCACGTATCCGGAATCGTCTCGTGCTTCGAACGGGCGTGTAGAATCTTCCCCCAAGCTTGGACGGTCGTCGCCATATCGAAGGTCATGATCGTGCTTCCTTCGCCGGGAGCGGCGAAGGCAATCGGGTTCGTGCCGTAGTATGGTTCGGCCCCTCCAAAAGGCACGACCATCGGATCGGATTGGCAGACAGAGATGCCAATTAGCCCTTCCCGCGCCGCTTGCTGCACATAATAGGACAGCGATCCGCTATGCCCGATTTGTCTTACCCCAACCACGGCGACGCCATGTTCCTTGGCAATATTCACTGCCTCTTCCATCGCCTGCTTAGCCGCGACATGCCCAGCGCCGTTATCCCCGTCGAACACGGCGGAGCACGGCCCTGTCTTCTCGAACGTAAAGCGAGGATTCACGTTCGTTCCGCCTTTCGCAATGCGTTCCGCATAATATTCGACCCGCATGGCACCGTGCGAGTGGACGCCGCGGACATCAGCATGAACGAGCACGTCCGCCACTACATCCGCATGATCGGCAGACAATCCGGCACGGGACAATTTTGTTCGGATAAGCTCATACAGTTTCTGTTTGGTTACTCTCATGTCAATTCCCTCTTTGCTTGTATTCCGCCTTCTGCCTGCTGCTGGACCGAGCTAGGTCTGGCCAGCAACAGGAAGCGGTTGATCCATATCGCTCTATAGGGACGCATCCCGGTTACAATCTTTGGAATACAAGTAGGCGAACGATTCTCTGCCTACAGCGTAGGTCGCTTGCGGCACGTAAGGACCCATGTACAAGTAATCCCCTTTTTTAATCGGAATCCATTCATTGTCCAGATTGTAGACGCCTTCACCGGATAGCATAATCGCCCCGTGCTCTTGATAATGCGTCTCCACAAACGGATGGCAGCCGCCCGGCTCAAACGACAAAATATGAAAATTCATATCGAACGCGAGGTCAGTTGGAAGCAAGTCCTTCAGCTTGACATTCGTCATGCCGTCGTAATCGATCGCCTCAATATCGTGCACGTTCCCTGCAACGACCCATGGGGTATGGGTATTCCCTTCAAGCGGCGTATATTTCTGCTTGTACAAAAACAATCGCGTATCTTCAGCCAACTCGTTCTCCAAGTACAGCTTCACGCCCGGCGGACAGTACAAGTAACCGCCTTCCTTCAGTGAGAATGACTCTTTATTGGCGGAAGCCTTCACCTGTCCTTCCATACAGTACACGAATGTTTCTACGCCGTCTTCGCCGAAACCTTGTGCATTCTTGCCCCCCTCGTGCATCGTCACCACATAATCGACGAATTTGGCGCCGAGTCGCGGGGAGGCCAATATCGTCAAATCGCATTGTTCAAAGCCAGGTACGATATTTTTGACCAATCCTTCTGGCGGAATTAAGGCGAAGTTGCCGCGTTTGATAATGGAACGGCTCGATAACAAATCTTGCGGATAACCCATGTTTCACACTCTCCTTTTTCTAATGAACCCATTTGCACTACGAATTTTAGAATATTAGATTTTGAGAACAGAAGTATCAAGTCGTCTTAGGCGTCTTCTTCACGTTAGCCAGCAGCATAACCGCCGCCCCGACGACAATGATGATGGTTGCCAGATAGAAGCCCAATACCTTGCTGCCCGTCGCATCAGATATGAGGCCGGTGACGAACGGAGCTACGACCGATGACATCATGCCGAAAAAGTTGAAGAAACCGAACGTCGTCCCGATTCCTTGCTTCGGCGCGATATCCGCCACATACGAGATTAAGAGAGGCTCAACGGCCAGCTTGCCGAGAAAGCCGTACAGAATCAGACAGATGATGAGCAAGGTGTTCGTATTAACTGAAACGGTCAAATATAACATGACTGCCGCAAGCAGTTCCAAAATGATGATGAACGTAATCTTCTTGTGCATGAACTTGTCGGACAGCCGGCTGAAGAGCAAGGCGCCTGGTACGGCGCTGAACGCAACCAGAGCGGCTGCAAAGCCGATAGCTGTCCCATGAAAGCCCCGTTCTTCCTGCAGATAAGACGGAAGCCATGTAACAATCATGTAATAGCCATAGCAAGTCGCAAAATAAAGCACATAGGAGGCAATCATCTTCGGATTGGCTAACAGCCGCTTTAATGTCGCCTTATCCTGGACATCCTCCTCCGAATCCGCCGCTGCCGCTTTGGACAGCACCGTGGTCTTCTTGATGTTCTTGGCGAACACCAGCATTAAGGTGAACGCCAAACCTGCCGTAATAAAGAGCAGCACCCGCCAATCCCAGCCGGCATCCTTCACTAGGAAGCTCGAACCGATGAGGCCGATGGCCATACCAATGGCGGAACCGCTGTTAATGATAGCCGTGGAAATGCCCCGCTTCTCCTTCGGGATCGTCTCCGACGAGATGGAATATGCAGGACCGTAATAAGTGCCTTGTCCTAATCCCGTAATGAAGCTCGCTACCAAAATGAACATGAGCGAGGTCGAGAACCCGACGAGAACAGCCCCGACGGTAAACAGGATAAATCCCGGAATGATTATCGTCTTCCGTCCGAACCTGTCCGCCAGCAACCCCGACGGAATTTGCATCATCGTATAGGCGAAGAAGAACACACTGAAGATGAGGCCCATGCTCGCGTCTGATGTAACATTCAAATCACGTTGAATTTCGGGAAGAATCGGATTCAAGATGGTGCGGTAAATCCAAATGACCGTCCATCCGAGACAAAGCATAACGATGACTTTTTTCCAATATTCCCACTTTCCCTGTTCGCTTGCGTCCCTCACATTACCCACTCTCCTCAGCGCAAATCGATTTGTGCCTGTCTTTCGTTGCCAATCATGCTTGGTACGCCAACTCATATAGCGCATGGGTCAAAGCTTGTATGCCGTCTGCAAGCTGCTCCGGACTGGTGTACTCTTCCGGATTGTGACTGATCCCCTTGCGGCTTGGAACGAACAGCATCGCCGTAGGCACAAACTTCGCCATAATCTGAGAATCGTGTCCTGCTCCGCTGTGCATCGATTTGAACGGAATGTTGTGTTCCCGGCATTGCCGTTCCAATACATCGAGAATCTGGTTGTTCATCGGAACGGGATCCTCATCCATCCACATTTCTATGTTCAACTCCACCCCGATTTTTCTCGCGGTCCGTTTCATCAACTCTGTCACTTCGTCGGAGAATCGGATCAGCTCCGCTTTGTCTGTATGACGGATATCCAAGGTGAACAGCGCTTTGCCCGGCACGACATTAACCACGTTCGGCTTCACTTCAATCTTTCCCACCGTCGTCACAAGCGGATCACCATGCGCTTGCGCTTGATCCAGAATTTGTTGAATCATCCGGCCCGCCGCATGAACGGCGTCTTTGCGGTATCCCATTGGCGTCGTTCCGGCATGGTTGGCTTCTCCGGAGATTTCGACGGTAAAGCGCCGCTGGCCGACGATGCTGTGAACAACGCCGACCGACAGGCCTTCGTGTTCCAACACGCTGCCCTGCTCAATATGCAGTTCGACAAACGCTTTAATATCGGTGCGTGGTTCCGCCGATCCATCGCGGAAGCGGAATCCCGCTTGCTCCATCGCTTCCGTGAAAGGCACGCCATTGAAGTCGGCGATGTCTTGGACATCCTCCTTTTTCGCCACGCCCATAAGATTTTTGCTCCCCCAGAACGTATAAGGAAACCGGCTGCCTTCTTCTTCCGCAAACGATACCACTTCCAACGTGCGCAGCGGTTGACCATACTGCCGCTTCAAGGCCCGCATCGCCATCAAAGCGGCGATGATTCCGTATTGCCCGTCATACTTCCCGCCGTTGCGCACCGTATCCACATGGGAACCGCTCATAATCGTTTCATCGGGGTGTTGGCTTCCTTCCAACCGTCCGTACAAATTGCCAATCTCATCGTAATAAGTGGTGAACCCTTCCTCTTGCATGTACTGCTCCAATGCTTTCTGTGCAGACGTCCATTCCTTGGAATACAGCAGGCGCGAGACGCCTCCATCCGGGTCATTGCCGAACTGGCTCAGCCACTCGACAAGGCGAACGGTTTCCGTTTGGATATTTTCCATAATTGTATCTGTCCTTTCTGTAAGATGTGTGCATTATCCAAGCGGGATAAACGGCGTTCCGCTTATCCGTGGCGCAACCATTTATGGCCGTTTTTGCTTGCAACTTGATTGTAAACGCTTTAAAAAGGAATAACATCGAGGCATCTCGATAAAAAACATCCCTTTTTTTTATCCAAACAGGATAAAAAAGATCAACAAAAAAACTCCGTCCCATGAGAGCGGTTTCACCCTCATGAAGCGGAGCCTGAATGTCAAAGGCCATATTGTTCCGTGATCACACGCCTGCTTGCTTTGTTTGTAAAGATAGGGGCCTGTCGCCAAGCAGGACGAGAATTTTCAACCCGACCTGCACAGACAGCATCTCATCCGGGTCATCCATATCAATACCGGTAATCTCCTTAATGCGTTCAATTCGGTAGGTCACGGTCTTATAATGGACGTACAGATCCTCTGCTGTTTTGGCAGCGTTTTGATGGTGCTGTAAAAACGTTTGCAGCGTCTTGATTAAATCTTCCCGGTTCGGCTGTTTGTAGGCGAGCAATTTTTTTAACGAAAGCGGAATAAATTTCGCAAGCTCGTCAGCATCCTCGATTTGACAGAGTAATCGGTATATGCCCAAATCCGAAAAAGCCGCAATCGCGGATTTGCCCTTAATCATCGTCCCAAGCTGTAAAGCATCCTGGGCTTCCTTATAGCTTCTGGGCAACTCGGATATCTCATAGGCCGCATTTCCGATGCCAACCTGCAAATCAAGATGCTGTACACGCTTGCAAATCGTTTGCTGGATGCTCTTAGCCGCCTCTTTAATCGTGCGCACACAGGCTAATTTATCCCCGTGAGCGCTTTCAACATTCCATAACACAATGAGTTGATCGCTCCGGTTCCGGATGGTGCCTTCCGGAAGCTCCTTCTGAATTAATTCATGAAGCATGCGGTGATATGGATTGTGGTAACCGTACAGGTCCATCTCCTTCTCATTGCAAGCATCCATGCTCCGCAGACGGAACAGCACGACGACATAGGTCTTGTTCAAATCCCAGCCGATCAAATTGGCCCGCTGATATACGCTCTGCAGCGATTCAATCTTAGCGTGCAGCAAATCATCGATTAAATCATCTTTGAATTTCATTTCCACCTCTGCCACGGCGTATTGCTTGACGAGCTCGAGCGATAAGGAGGTGGCCGCGTTCTCAATCGCAACGAAATCAAGCGCTTCCACTGTTTTGCACGTCTCATGGATAACGAGGTGGATCTTGATATGATTCACCGTTTCAACCGGAATGACAAAATGGTCGCACGTTCTGCCGCCCCATTCCGGATAGATGGCACGCTGCCGATAATAAGGAAATTCCGTATCCATCCGGGCAGCATCAGCTTCCTCGCGTTCCAGTACCTCATACTGTACCAATTGCGGATCGGTCGCCGATATGGAACAGAAGTTCCGGTCGTACAGGGTGACGGGATTTCCAATCAACCTTTTGAGGGAATTGATAATGTTCCCCGATCCTTTATTAGCAAGTGTAAGTGCAATAAATCGATCGTGAACTTCTTTAAAATACCTGAGCTTGATCACTTGGTTGTTAAAGAGAGATTCCATAACCGGATACATGATCTCACGATAAGGAACTTCTTTCGGAATTTGAATGACGGGCAGATGGTGCGTCTCCGAAGCTTGAATGATGCCGGAAGGGATGTCGTGGACAAACCTGCCCGTTTTTATAATTAAAGCGCTTACTTTTTTCTCGGATAACTGTGCCATGAAGTCTTGCTGCTCGCTATGATTGTATGATTGCAGCGGATATAGACTGCTCAGCAGCAATTCCCCCCCGTTAATCCACTCCGCAATATCCGGAGCCTCAATAATTGTTACTCCGCGAATTGGATTGTTCAGGCCCTGCTTGCCGCTGACTACAAACGCTTGCTTCAATGTATCAATTTGAAACAAATCCTTTACCCTGAATTCCATCATTTCCCGCTCCTATCGATGTAGAGGTAGATTAGTCGAGCAAAGAAAGAAACAAGCCAACTCCCCTATTCCCTTGAGAATGAGGTTGTTCAGACCGTATTTTTCGTTAGAAAATTGGAGTTGTCTTCTATTAAGAGTAACGTAAGTCAGCATGAAATTCATCATTTTCGGCAACTGCGCCATGAAATTTTTGTGACCGAAATTAAAATAGCTATAGGCTTGAAATCCTCCCCAAAAGCAATAAATAGTGATGAGAAAACCTCTATCGAGGCATTTCTAAGATGAGCGACCGCGTTTAAAGGTTGGTTTTAACGCCATAAGGAATATTTGGTTTCACATTTTCGCTTCACAGAACTTAATCATTCCTTAATGGTCAAAAAAGAGGCGGCCCCTTCCAAAAAGGAAGCATCCGCCTCATATCACCATGGTATTACGCTAGATTGCTGCCGCACTTTAACGCCATAGCAATGTTGCGTGCCGTCTGTTCCATATTGCCAGCGGCTTGTCTCATCGCATCGTCCAAGCTGCATACGCCAGGCACGATCGTAAACACCATGTCAATGCCATGCTCATGCACGACTTCATGTCCATCCGACAGCGTGCCCGCGAGGCCGATGACCGGCACCCCGTATAGCTTTGCCGTCTTGGCGACCCCCATCGGCGTCTTGCCGTAAATCGTCTGACTGTCAATTCGGCCTTCACCCGTAATGACGAGATCCGCGTCCCTCACCTGCGAAGCAAGTCCTGTCGCTTCGATGACGATGTCAACGCCCCGCTTCAGCTCTGCTCCCAAGAAAGCCAGCACGCCAGCGCCAAGCCCTCCGGCAGCTCCTGCACCTGAAATCTGTTCCACGTCGCTCCCCAAATATTCCTTAATCATAGCGGCATAATGGACGAGATTGTCGTCCAACTGCCGCACCATGTCCGCTCCAGCACCTTTTTGGGGACCAAATACGGCCGAAGCGCCTCTCTCTCCGGTTAGCGGGTTATCCACATCACACGCCGCCACGAAAGTAACTTGCTTCAGCCGTGGATCGGCTTCACTCATATCGATGCGGGCAATACGCTGCAGCTCTCCGCCGCCTTGGCCGATGTCGAAGCCATCTTCGGCAAGCAGCCGCACCCCAAGCGCCTGTGCCATCCCCGCGCCGCCGTCGTTCGTAGCGCTGCCGCCGAGGCCGAGAATAACCGTGCTCACTCCCTCGTTCAACGCCGACACAATGAGCTCTCCCGTCCCGCGCGTCGTCGTCACGAGCGGATTACGCAGCTCCTGCGGTACAA
The DNA here is from genome assembly GCF_000283315.1 of Paenibacillus sp. OSY-SE. Lineage (NCBI taxonomy): Bacteria > Bacillati > Bacillota > Bacilli > Caryophanales > Paenibacillaceae > Paenibacillus > Paenibacillus sp. OSY-SE. The sequence goes on from NZ_ALKF01000199.1 coordinate 87,561, forward strand.
GCGCCAGGCCCGATGCCGCCGCCATCTCGATAATCGCCGTCTTGCCGTCGCCAAGCATGCCATAGAACGCTTTCACAGGCGTGCCGAGCGGTCCCGTCACTTCACAATGAATCAATCGTCCTCCTGTTGCATCCACCAACGACTGCACCGTGCCTTCCCCGCCGTCAGCCATCGGCACCTTTACAACTTCCGCATCTGGAAATACCTTGCGCCATCCCTTCTCTATGGCATGACATGCCTCTAATGCGGATAAGCTCTCTTTAAATGAGTCTGGAGCAATAATAACCTTCATTCTCTCCACTCCCTCCCTATTAACCTTTATAGAACCGTTCAGATCTTGTTACAGGAACCAACCGAACACGCCAAACACCAACGTCGATACAATGGCCAGTACCAGACCGATTAATGTTTCATACGGGATAAGACGCAGGCGTTCCTTCATCGCCATATTGACGCTGCCACCCGTTGCGTGGAAGAAGCTGCCGTGCGGCATATGGTCAAAGACGGTCGCTCCAGCGTGAATCATCGCTGCGGCCCCTAAGGAAGCAACGCCGAGCTCCATAATCGTCGAGCCGAACACTGAGCTCGCTACCGCTGTTCCTGCCGTCGTCGAAGCCGTAGCCAATGACATTAACGCACCGCTTATCGGCGCAAGCAAGTAAGCCGGCAAGCCGGAAGAAGCCAGACTGTCGATAATCACGTTCTTCAATTGCGAATTGGATATAATGCCAGCCAGCGTGCCCGTGCCGAGCAGCATGACTGCCACGCCGGTCATCTTGCCCAAGCCCGATATTGCATATTGGTTAATTTGCTTGATGCGGCCCATGCACAGGGCGCCGACTAAGCCGCCGACCGGCAAGGCAATAATCGGATCGATGACCCAACCCGCCAACGGACGAAGCGACAATAGAGCAATGGCCGTTATCGGAGCCATCATCGCTGCAAGAAAGCTTGGAAGCTGCTGCTCCCCATTATCCACACTTTCTTGTGCCGCAATCTTCGTACCTTTATTGGACAACCGCTTCGCAATCATATAAGTGACGAAGAGTCCGATCAAGGCCGGTACAATCCCTGCCATCATCATCGATGTCAACGGAATGTTGAACGCCTCCGCCGCCGAGATCGCGTTCGGATTCGGCGACATAATGTTGCCGGCCTTGCCGCCGCCAATCATGGCGAGCAGTATCGCCATGCGGGACAAGTCCGCGCGCTGCGCAATCGCCAGCGCAATCGGCGCTACCGTAATGACCGCGACGTCAATGAATACGCCGACCGCCGTCAGCACCATCGTCGCGAACGCCAGCGCGAACAGCGCGCGTGTCTCGCCGACCTTGCGGACTAACGTTTCGGCAATCGTCTTCGCGCCGCCCGATTCAATCAGGACGCCGGCAAGCATACCGGCTGCCAGGATGCGCAGCACGGCCGGAATCATCCCCTTCGCGCCATCCATCATCAAGTTCACAGAATCAACCAACCCGATTCCGCCAACAATCCCACCGGCAAGCGCCCCAATCATCATGCCATAGGCTGGCGGGACTTTACGCAATATAAGCACAATGGCCACGACCAATGCCGTCAAAGCACCGAGTACAGATACAGATACGTCCATAGTTCAATCCCCCTAAGGTGTGGTAGCAATTCTTTGTACTACTACTGTACCTGTAATCTGAAAGCGCTTCATCATGCACAAAAATGAAATACAGCGCTTTAATGAATGTGTTTTTTGTTCAAATGCACAATTCAACTCTGCCCTTTCCAGACGTTGTCTGTTTCCGGCTCTTTCTCTTCCAGTGCGCTCAACCAGCGGGCCGTCATCAGCGTATATAAGTCGCGAAAACGTTTCGGATCTTTGCCAGCCACATCATGAATACGCTGCAGACGGTAACGAAGCGTATTACGGTGAATCGCTAACCGCTCTGCTACGCGCTGCTGTTCGCCATTCTCCTCATAGTAAGCCTGCAATGTCTGCTGCAGCTCTCCGCTCTTATCCTCCTGCACAAACCCCCGCCACAACTGATGCAGCTCTTCCACAACCCAAGAAGGCTTCACGTTGGCTGATACCGTCTCGTTCGGCATATCTTCGCCATAGTATACCGTCTGATCGGGGAGAATCGCTTGCCCTGCCCGCATTGTATCTTGGGCGGAACGGTATGAAGCGATCATGCCATCGATGCCTGAGTAAGCTTTGCCAACGGCAATGCAGAGCGGCGCAATCTGCTTGTCCTCCAGCAGCCTGCGAATTTGCCCGATGCCTTCGCAAATGTCGGTGTTGGGCTGTCTCGGATGGAGATGGGGCTTAAATAGCACGATTTGATGCGTATTGCGAATGGCGATTAAGTCGATGGTTGGCCGTCCCTCCAGCAATTCCACCACCCGCTTGAGCGTAGGCAGCGAATCGGCGTCATGCTCGCCTCTCAGCTCCATAATGCACGCGACCCGCGCCTTATCCGGATGGAAGCCAATCCGTTCCGCCTGAATTCGCAGCATTGCAATATCCTTCCTGTCCGCATGAATGACGGACAGAAGAAAATCTTCCTTCATCCGCTTGTCCCATTGGGCCTTTTCCAACAGATCGGCTTGCTCCAGATACATTTCCGCTGTCATTTTCACTAATTCTCCGTACTTTGTCACCTCGTTCGGATCACCCGTAATGCCAATGACCCCAACGACTTCGCCTTGGAATTGAATGGCCAAGTTCGTGCCAGGCAGCACCCCCTGCAGCTTGCGGGCGCTTTCCTCATCAATTTCAAATCGTCCCTTCCGCTCGATCGCAATGAGCGCCCCTTCATGCTTCTGATATAAGCGCGAGCGGTCGCCGGAACCAATAATTCGCCCTCGTTCATCCATGACGTTCACGTTATAATGAATAACCTGCATCGTGCGTGTTACAATTTCCTGCGCCAATTCTTTCGTAAGTCGGCTCATCCTTGTCTACCACCTATCTATGTCAATAACGATATGAAAAAACGCCCTCCATCCGATAAGATCGACGACTCACGTCCTTACCGAAATGGGGGCATTAAGATTACGTTATGTATCATTATTCCACGCTCACATCAGGCTGCCGATGTTGGCCCGTATCGGGTCCAGCCCGCCGGATACATTCATAATGTTGCCGGTTATAAAATCCGATCGTTCCTCACATAGAAAGCGGATCACCCGGGTTACGTCTTCACCGGTTCCCGGACGGCCGCGCGGCGTTTCCTCATCCTTAACGTCCTGCACCTCATCGATGCGCCGCTCTTTATTATCACCTCGGATATCTCCAGGGCAAATCATGTTTACCGTAATGCCGTGCGGGGCTTCTTCCACGGCAAGCGTCTTCGTAAAGGAGACGAGTCCGACCTTGGCCGCGGCATATACGGCACGATGCGGCCATGAGCGCGCTTCTCCAGCATGTCCGAATCCGTAATGAATGATTCGTCCCCAGCCTTTGCGCCGCATCGAATCAAGCAGCAGATGATCGAGCAGTATGACACCCGTCAAATTTCCGTTTAACAAATATAAAATCTCTTCTTCCGTGTAATCAGCAAACAAACGGCGCTCCCGTATAAACGGTCCGGCATTGTTTACGACAATGTCGGCGGGACCCATCTCATCCTTCATCGTATATACTAACCGTTTAATTTCGTCCATTTTTGAAATATCGGCTTGAATGGCACTACAACGGACACCCTTCGCTTCAATTTCCAGCTTCAGCTTCGCCGCTTCCTCTATACTATGCACGTAGTTCAAGACGATATCGTGTCCGGCATCGGCTAACGTCATGGCCGCCATCTTGCCAAGGCCCTTGGCGCTCCCCGTAATCAGGGCAATCTTACGCTGCTGTTCCAACGTCGCAATCCTCCTCCCGGCGCTTCAAAGAACATCCATGTCCAGTATAGATTATTTATGAGGGGAGAACAACAGAACCCAATTATCGGACCGTATCGTCACCCTGAATCGAGGTAAGCAGCTCCACCCTTTTGCTTCACTCTCCCCTTCCATCAGGAAGCGGCACAACCAATTGCCACTCTGATTCACTCTCATCGTGATCGGCCTCGTTATGGATGGTACCTATACGATACGTCATGTCCCTTATCCTCCACTTTATCCCTCCTGACTGTATGGGAGATTGAAGCTAAGAGCATCGTAATGCTTCGTTCGTGCAGTGACGCGCTCTGACTGACTGTACGGGAGAATGGAGCTAAGGGCCATTGCACAGAAGCCACAACATGTTCTCGTTTGAAAAGGAAGGGGGGCTGCCATTCTGAATGAAGGGGAGATCGAGGCAAGGGATGGAACAGGCTCCAACAATGTAAAAAAGCCTTGGCGTCAAGGCTGCTCATCTTTTCAATGAATATGCCGTAAAGCGCCAAGGCTATGCGAGTATGTTCCATTCAACAGCAATAATTAGAACGCTGGAACGATCGCTCCTTTATATTTGTCCTCGATGAATTTCTTCACGTCGTCGGATTGAAGCGCGGCAACCAATTTTTTAATTGCTTCGCTGTCTTTGTTATCTTCACGTGCCGTCAAAATGTTGGCATACGGTGAATCTTTATCTTCGATGAACAGCGCATCCTTCGTCGGATTCAATTCAGCTTGCAGTGCATAGTTCGTGTTGATGAGCGCCATATCGACTTCATCCAACGCACGCGGCAGCATTGCGGCTTCCAACTCTTTGAACTTCAGATTTTTCGGATTGTCTGCAACGTCGCGAGCTGTCGCTTCAAGGCCTGTGCCCTCTTTCAGCTTAATGATGCCTTGTTTCTCAAGCAAAAGCAAGGAACGTCCACCATTTGTCGCATCATTAGGAATAGCGACCGTAGCACCGTCTTGCAGCTCATCGACGGATTTAATTTTTTTGGAGTACGCGCCGAACGGCTCCACATGCACGTTACCGACGCTAGCCAGCTTGTAGCCCTTCGTATTCACTTCGTTGTCCATGTATGGCTTATGCTGGAAGAAGTTCGCATCAAGCTGCTTCTCATGCACCTGTACGTTCGGTTGAACATAGTCGGTAAATTCCTTGATTTCCAATTCAATGCCTTGATCCTTCAACAGCGGCTTGATATGATTCAAAATTTCTGCGTGCGGAACCGGAGATGCGCCGACGACCACTTTCGTCGTTTCGCCACCCGCATTGTCTGAGGCGTTCGTTGCATTGTTGTCTGCCGCCGGCTTGCTTCCGCATGCGGCCAGCACCATTACTAACGTTACGAGAGTCAATACATAAGTCCACTTTTTCATTGCCAACACCTTCTCCTTCCAAACTGCCCCAATTGAATTTTTTGTATATGAGGTTGTTCAAAATCCTCTTAACCTTTTTGAACACTCACTATATGTTGAAGCTCCAAAGAGCGGGCTTCCCAAACCTTATTTGCGGGTAAACTTGCGCACCAACGCATCGCCAATCCACTGCAGCACCTGCACGAGCAGCACCATCACGACAATCGATACAATCATCACTTCGAATTCGTAACGGTGATAACCGTAGCGAATAGCCAGATCCCCTAGACCGCCACCGCCAATCATTCCTGACATGGCCGTATAAGTGACCAGCGTAACCGCCGTAATCGTCGTGCCGGCAATAAGTCCAGGCATCGCTTCCGGGAGCAGCACCTTGCGCACAATCTGCCATGTCGATGCCCCCATCGCTTGCGCTGCCTCGATGACGCCGCGATCCACTTCTCTTAGCGACGTTTCGACCAGACGGGCGAAGAACGGAGCAGCCGCGATGACGAGCGGCGGTATTGTTCCTTCCACACCTATCGAAGTCCCTATAATAATCCGGGTAAGCGGGATAATGGCAATCATCAAAATAACAAACGGCACCGAGCGTAGAATATTGACGATAAATGACACCACCGCGTACACCGGCTTGGCCGCTGCCCTATTCGATTTGCCTGTCAAGTAAAGCAGTACGCCGAGCGGAAGTCCGATAATGAAGGTGAACAATACGGAAAAGAGCATCATCGTCAGCGTATCGGTCGTGGCCGTGCTTACTTCTTCCCAGTTCACTGTAGAGAAATCAAGCTTCATTATGCAATCACCTCCACTTCCAAGCCTTTATCCCGCAACGACAGGAGCGACTGTTCCACGGCCGTCTTCTCTCCGTCAAGTCTTACGACCAACTGGCCGTATGGAACGTCCTTCATGCGCGAGATCGTACCTTGCAGAATGGCGAAGCTGACACCGGCTGCAGTCAATACTTGATGGAGCACCGGCGCGTACGTCACGTCGCCTAAATAATTGATCTTCACCACGCGGGAATGTTCGGTCGCCTGCGTCTTGAAAGCTGCCCAAGGCTGGAGCTCCGCATCATTGCGCTCTTCTAGAATAAACTCACGCGTCACCGGATGCTGCGGCTTCAGAAATACGTCGATGACCTTACCCTGTTCCGCAATTGCACCGGCATGAATAACGGCGACGCGGTCGCATATCGCTTGGATGACGTGCATTTCGTGCGTGATGAGCACAATCGTAATGCCGAACTTGCGGTTAATATCGAGCAACAGGTCAAGTATCGCGTTGGTCGTCTGCGGATCGAGCGCCGAAGTCGCTTCGTCACACAACAGTACCTTCGGATCGTTAGCCAAAGCTCGTGCGATGCCAACCCGCTGCTTCTGTCCGCCAGATAATTGCGCCGGATATTTATCGCGGTGCTCCTCCAGTCCGACGAGACGGATTAAATCGTCCACCTTCGCCTGCACTTTTTCTTTCGGTGTGTGTGCAAGCTGCAGCGGAAAGGCGATATTGTCAAATACCGTCGCAGATGACAGCAGATTAAAATGCTGAAAAATCATGCCTATCTTGCGGCGCTGCTGCTGCAGTCCTCCCTGAGTCAGCTTCGTCAGCTCGACGCCGTCAACGGTCACCGTTCCAGATGTCGGCCGTTCCAGCAGATTTATGCTGCGCAGCAAGGTACTCTTGCCTGCCCCAGAGTGGCCGATAATGCCGAAAATTTCGCCATCCGCCACTGTCAGGCTTACATCGTCCAGCGCCAGCGGTCCGCTTGCTTTGCCTCTCGCATCATATTGTTTGCTTATATGTTCCAAACGAATCAATGGAATCGTCACCTTCCTTTATGCATCGCGTATGCATGATCCGTACGCGTTATTGGCTGTCAGCTTATTCATAATAGGACAGCTCATGAATGTATTATACAGGATTATATATAAAAAGCCCCCTCTTGGCAGATGCCAAAAGGGGGCTACGTCGATTCGCTGTCTCTTGCAGTTGAAACTGGCGGTTGTTCGCAACTCTCCCTTTTCTTATCTGCCAGAACCGTCACGTTCTGAAGGAATTAGCACCATTGACATCTTGCAAGCATATAACGCACCGAAGCGTCATATTGACCGGGTTGCAAGATCGGTTGCCGGGCTTCACAGGGCCTGTCCCTCCGCCACTCTTGATAAGAAAACGGTTATGAAATTTAAATTGAGTATAATCCAGCATTTGAAAGTTGTCAATTAACTTTTTTTACCTTACGTTTCATTTTTCTAGTTTGCACAATTCCTCAAAGGCGATCAGCAACGTTTCGCATGCCATATGGAAACCATCCTGTAAATCCTGCAAATTCGCTTGGATATCCTCCAGCTTGATTTTATCACTTAAGCTGCGGTGGCGCTGCCATAAATCATCCTGCATTTCCGCATTCATATGGTGAATTTCCGTATTGCGGCGCTTGCGGAGACGCTGAAGAGCATCGCCGTACTGATCTTTCAAGGCGGTTAACCGTTCGGCCAAGCGCGGATGGCTGCCTTTGAACCGGATTTGACGCAGAACCGTGAAGTAAGAAAAACGATGCTTCACCTTCTCCGTCTCCAATTGCAGCACCGTGTTCAGGAGCGTCCCGAGCTTGTCCAAAATGGAGAAGACGCGAATGAATCCGTTCTTGTAGAAATAGACATGCCGATAGTAATCATCCAGTTCCTCATCGTCCATCTCCGCTTGATATCGCTTCGTTACGCGCTCCGCAAACTTATCGGAAGCATAAACGCTTTGTTCCAGCTCATCCAAGGATGTCTTTAACCCGACGGTCCAGATTTCAATTTTGCGCCAATAGTGCTCCGGATCGCCCTGCTTGTCCATTTGCTTGCGCACAACGTTCAAGTAGCGCTCCATCAACACCATGGCTTCCTGTAATTCTCCTTCGTCCTGACGGGGCGCTTCACCGAACAGAATGCGCAGCATGGAACTCCTCCTTGTCGATACTAACACGTGAATGGATCCGTGATTATAAGAGGTCCCGTTCAACAACCGCTTATAGTCCGTTCGGGAAATAGTCTTTCCAACGTTGGTCAACCTGTTGCACGATATCTTCACGCGGGAACAATTCGTCTGGGTAACCCGGCTTCATGCGCGCATCGATGACAATCGGTAATTTATAGGCAAGATGGTGATTGCGGACTTCCATTCCCGCGTATATATCAGATGCAGGGTTAAATCGCGTAAATACCGTCCATAGAAACGGAAGCTGTCCGTTCGCGACTTGGGCATCATCCACTAAGAACACAAGCGGCCATTTCGTCTCTTTCTCCGTGAGACGCGCCAATACGCGTTCCGCCAGCTGCGGCTCTGCCTCATACGAAGCGCCAGCTACTGTCAAGCAGCCGCGGCAAAAGACGGCGACATCATGAATCTCGCCAATTTCGCCCTCCTCGTACGTATGCGGCAGTTCCCGCACTGGCTCGCCTACGCCAAGCAGAATGCCTTTGCTGCCATGGTTCAGCTTATGCCCGGTATAATCGAGCGTATCGTGCGACGTGTTATTCATCACATACAAGTCGCTCTCTGGCTTAAATCGCTCGAGCACTGCTTCGGTCAGCTCAGCAAAGTTCTCTAGGTCAACGGGCTGATCCGTCAGCATGAGGAACTTCGTCAAGCTGAGCTGGCCTTCACCGAGAATGCGGAAGCCGGACAGAAGCGCTTCACGTGAATAGCTTTCGCGCACGACGGCGGCGGCCAAGGAATGGACGCCCGTTTCTGGATATGGATGCACCTTGCGCACCGTCGGCATGACGAGCGGGAACGCCGGGGACAACAGCCTTACCAAATATTCGCCCAAGTAATAGTCCTCTTGACGAGGCTTGCCTACAACCGTCGCCGGATAGATCGCATCCTTGCGGTGATACATCTGCTTCACATTAAGCACCGGGAACTCGTGCGCCCATGAGTAATAGCCGTAATGGTCACCGAACGGCCCTTCCATGCGGCGGACATGCGGCGGCACATAGCCTTGAATTACGAAATCCGCTTCAGCCGGAATACGGTGTCCTTCAAAGCCGCTGTCTACGACTGGAAGGCGTTCACCCATCACGAACGAGGTCATCAATAGCTCAGGCAGCTTCTCAGGAAGCGGTGCAATGGCCGCTGCAATAAGCGCAGGAGGTCCACCGACAATTACGGACACTGGAAGCGCTTCATTGCGCATTTCCGCCTCATGATGATGAAAACCGCCGCCTTTTTGAATTTGCCAGTGCATGCCAGTCGTCTCTTCATCGTATATTTGAATGCGATACATGCCGAGGTTATGATCGCTTCCTTTATGTAAGGGATGCTCGGTATAGACGAGCGGAAGCGTAATGAACGGACCACCGTCCAATTGCCAGCTCGTTAAAGCAGGAAGACCTTGCATCGGCTTATCCGTACGCTTCACTCCCATAATCGGCGCTTGCGTCGGCGTAACTTCCTTCATGCCCACCTTCGTCAAGCCGAGCAGATCCTTCACTAGGCCGCGCTCTTCCCACAACTTCTTCGGCGACGGCGGCATCAAGCGGTGAATCGCCTCGATGCACTTGTTCGCAAACTGCTCTGGACGCGGTCCGAAAGCAAGATCGACCCGCCGCATCGTTCCGAACAGATTGGTCGCGACCGGAAAAGGACTGCCCTTCACATTTGTAAATAAAAGGGCAGGACCGCCTTCAGCGATAACGCGTCTGTGAATTTCGGCAATCTCTAAATACGGATCAACTTCCGTCTCGATCACTGCCAAATCATTCTCTCGCTTTAGCATGTGGATGAAATCACGAATATTAGAAAAAGACAATACGAGCCCTCCTTGAAATGTTCCGTTATCGTTTGGGTTGACGTTTCTTACATATAAATTACATGTAAATTACATGTTTCCTCTATAAGTATATCTGTTTTTCATCCGAACCTAAAGCGTGCCTGTTAGACAACTTACGACATTGTAAGCTAGGCGTAAGTTGATTCCATGGTACCTGTCGTCCGTCTCCGATACAATAAAGACATCAAATGAAACGCAAACCACAATTGAGGAGGTAGATGTTCATGAAAAACAATCAAATGGCAGTACGTAAACCTTGGAATGTTCGTTGGTTAGCCGCAGCCAAAGCAGCTGCTTCAGTCGTCCTGTTCGGCACGCACGCCAATGAAACCCGCAACATGCAAGAAGGAGCGTAAAAAGAATGACTGAAGCAATTGATAACCTTTCATTTCCCAATAAAAGAAGCAGCTCGCTGAATCACGCTAACCGGAACAACTTCCGAAAAACGTCAAGCGACCTGCTTCTTTTACATATTGCAACTCGTGGGCCTTATGCCCTTATCATTGATGTATGTATGTCTTCTTATTACTTCCTAAGCTGCCAGACGCGGATGCTCATATGGCACAGAACGCTGAACAACCCGCAAATAAGCGTCGTATGCAGCAAGCTTGCCAACAGGAACAGGTTAGCATCCAGCATTGAAAGGACCACAAATGCCCCGCTGATGATTTGCGCTGCGCAGAGCGCAAGCGACCATATGCCGCACAATTGAATCTCCCGGTTATCCTTATGGTTGTGGTAGGCAAAATGAGCCATAATCGCAACTACGATGAACAGCAGCGCCGCCGCTACACGATGCCAAAACGCAATCGCCGTCCCACCGGACAATTCAGGTATCCATTCCCCGTTGCAGAGCGGCCATCCCATACAGCCTCCCGATGAATCGGTATGCCGTACGAATGCGCCTACATAGATAACAATGTAGGTATAAAGCAAAGTAAACCAGACCCCGTATCGAAATTCCGCACGAATCGGACGGCCTTGATCCGCCTGTACTACAGTTCCCCGTTCATACCGACGCAACACGACGCACAACAGGAAGGAAGAGGCAAAGGCGAGCAAAGAAATTCCGAAATGAAGCGCCATTACGGGTGGAGATTGCGTAAACACAACAGCCAGAGCGCCCATAATCGCTTGAATAATCGTAAATAATAGCGTAAGGAAAGCGTAGCTTACCGCATCGCGTTTGTCTCTCGCAGCGCGCAGAACGAAGATGAACGAGGCCAAGACGAGCAGACCGACAATTCCAGTGACGAAACGGTGGGAATATTCAATCATGGATTCAATCGTGTAAGCGGGAACAAATTTGCCGTTGCAGAGCGGCCAATCCGAACCGCACCCCATTCCGGATCCCGTCTTCGTTACCAATGCTCCGTTCAGCACGACAAGAAACATTCCGATGCATGTAACGTAAGCCAATTGTTTCATTCTACGGTAGATGTTTGAATTCACTAGTTTCACCTGACCCGTTGTTCATAATTGAAGCCGTTCATTATAAATAATAAGAAAAGTATTCCAGTCCGTCTCCCATTATACAAGATTTCCTAAATGAATGTACGGCTAAATTGTGACAAATATTACACTCAGCAGCAGACCATCGCCTTCTTACTCCTCTAAACAAGAAAATCCGTCCGCAAATGGGACGGATCATGCTTTCCTATCCAGTTATACAGCTTCGGACACCGCAAGGGCCCGCTCTACGAACTGCTCGATTTCCGGGCGTGTCTTGCGCAGCTTGTTGACGAATCGAATCGTTTCCTTCCCGTCTTTAAAAGCAACGAAGCTCGGAATGCCCAGTATATGATATTCCTGCGCCACATCGAGGAGTTGCTCTGCATCGACCTCGACGAAAGTCGCCTTGCCTTCAAATTGCGCTTCAAGTTCCGGCATGAACGGATCGATGAAATGACAATCCGGACACCAGGAGGTCTTAAATACTGCAATAATTGTCTGAGATTGAGCGATTACTTCCTGGAACCGTTCGACGACTTGTATTTTTTCCATAGCGCTTCACTCCCTACTTTGTTCAGTTCAAGATATAACAAATGCTTGCGAAAAGTCAAACACGCTGAGTGTACGTCCTCGCTTGAAATTGGACATACTGAGAAGGAAATGCATTAAATTTGTTATTTTTCAGCAGCCTTATCGATTACGCACTTTAACAAAAGGAGGCTTCCCGATGCTTTCCAATCTGTCCAAGCGGTGGCGGCACGCTGTGCAAATGATGCGTCAAGCAGCTGGCACAGTTTACGATGCTATGCGGATGACATGGACTGAACTGCATAATCGGGTGACGCTCATGCGCGAGAGCCGCACGCTCGAATGGAATCGTGCCGCGGCAAAGCGCACGGAGGAACACGTGAACCGCATTCTGCTGGAACGACAGCGGCAACAGTTCGTCAGCGGCAGAAGAGCAGCCGCTTCTTCTTTAACCACGGAGGAATCGATGCTGCTGCGCCACATTCGAAACTCCGTTCGCATGGCGAACCGGAATAACGTCACCCGAACGGCAGCATACGGGCGCATCTACAAATCATATCCCGAGTTGCATTGGGCCTTTCTTGCCCATATGGTGTCGCGTAATGGCGGTTGGAATATGACCGACCTGCAGGGTGAATGGCTGCCGCGCATTATGAGCGCGAATCATCGCCTGTGGGCGTATCGCTTGCTTGAACGATCCAATGCGCTTATTTTTCACGATGCGTATCCTCAACTCTTGCTCTATGCAGCAAGCCGCCGCGAGGGCAAAAGCTTGTTTCACTTGCTGCCCACACTTGACATATCCGCCTTTATGACACCGTTTTGGGAAAGCTTCTGGGTTCAGCCGAACAGTTCGCTCTTAACCACCGCCCTTATCGTCAATGAACAGAATGTTATCGAAGGCAGAGTCGTGCAGCATCCGGATTATCGGGAACACGTTATTAATAAATGGGACTTTCGACTACATGGATGGATGCAAATGAATCAAGTCATCTTTCCCCTTGGCGTCCCGTCGTTGAAAGAACACGAGGCCGTGCCTCTAGTCGGCTTGACCCTTGAAGATTTCTCTGATGTAAATGAGCGAATCTTCTTCGGCCGCAAGCTGTACGCCTTGTTATTCCATACTCCTGAAATTTACGGAGGCGCCTTGCGCTATATGCGTGCCGTACCGCATACCGGCTCGCGATCCGATTATTGGCCGCATATATTTACGAAGAAAGCAGCGGTTCCAGAACATGTCAGGCTCCCAAGCGCTCACCGCGCGTACAGCCCAAGCCTTACCGATGTATGGCAGGACGAGCCCTATACTCCGATCGAACCTGGTGATTGGTTCATCGACGATCGGATGCTGAAGCATATGCAGCCGACACGTCCTCCTCTGCATATAGACATGACTTTGCCGCATGATCGGCTATGGAAGGAAACTGCTTCGCTAGCCGGATTCATTCAACCAAGCTAATCACAACTTGCTGAAATTCATTACAGAACCTCATCCCTCATGCCCTTGTTGCTTTGAACAGGGGCTTGTTGAGGAAATATCGACAATATGAGCTGCATAGTATACTATTATCGTTACTAAAAGTAAGTGCTTGTATATATTTAAATTGCTTACTATAATAAAGTAAAGATGACATGGAGGAATGATTTTATGGCTCAACTCAAGATCGTTTCCGACTTCGTTTGTCCGTTTTGTTTTTTGGGAGAGAAGGCAGTGGAAGAAACATTTCAACCTGATGACATCGAATGGATTCCGTATGAACTGCGTCCGGAAGGCAGCGTACCGCTTGATCCGAACAGCGCGTATGTACAGCAATCGATGAAGCAAAGCGTTCTGCCAATTGCTGAGCGATTGGGAGTAGACATCAGTCTGCCGGACATCTCACCTATTCCGCGTACCCGTTTGGCTCATATCGGCTTCTACTATGCGAAGGAGCACGGCAAGGGCAATGACTATTTCGTCGGCGTCTTTAAAGCGTATTGGCAGCAAGGACTGGACATTTCCCAGTCTGGGGTGCTTGCCCAAGTGGCGGAGCAAATCGGTCTGGACGCCCATTCATTCTTGTCTGCGCTGCAAGATGAGCGCTATGCCAAGCAGCACGAAGAAGGACTCCGGCAGACAGAGAGCGTACGAGCGGTTCCAGCGTTCTTCGTCGGCGACCGGGTTCTGCAAGGAATCCAATCCAAGGAAACATTGGAGATCGCACGTGACGAGGCCGCACGGAAGGATGCAGCTCACCCGTCTGCTTCCTCGACCGACTCCTGCTCGATTGATGGCTGCTGATGTTAATAATGACTTGATATAGGAAAAAGGACTTTGCACCGTCGGTTTACGATGATGGCCAAGGTCCTTTTTCTCATTCTTATCCATATCGCTGCACCTTATCTGAACAACTTCGCAGCCATCGTCGTCAGCTGAGGACTGAGACGGGGCTGAACGTCCATTCGTGCAATAATATCCTCCGCAATGTCAACGCCCTGCGCCACTTCGATCAGCTCCAATTCCCCGCCGCTTAATCGAAATACGGCGCGCTCGGTCACGTACAGCACCTCAATGCCGCGCGACGCCGCATATGCGGCATGGAACGTCAGGTGCTCCACCTGCCGCACGAACTTGCGGTGCCTGCCTTCGCGAACAATGCGCAAGCCGCCGTCTGCGAACTCCACCTGCAGGCCGCCGGCCGTAAATGTCGAGCAGAACACCAGCTTCTTCGCGTTCTGGCTTATGTTGATGAAGCCACCGCAGCCCGTTAGCTTGCCGCCATAGCGGCTCACGTTCACGTTGCCCTGCGCGTCTGCCTCCGCCATGCCGAGGCAAGCCACGTCCAGGCCTCCGCCGTCGAAGAAGTCGAACTGCGACGGCTCGTCAATGATGGCTTCGGGGTGCGCGGATGCGCCGAAGCTGAGGCCCCGCGCCGGAGTGCCGCCGATGGGTCCAGATTCGAGCAGCAGCGTCAGATCGCCGCGTCCGGCCTCCCAAGCGGCGTAACCGACGCCTTCGGGCAGGCCGATGCCAAGATTCACCACGCTATGCGGAGGAATCTCTTGCAAGGCGCGGCGGGCGATGACGAGGCGTTCGTCCCTGTCCATAGGAGGCGGCTCTGCCCGGGATGCACTGTCACCGCCCGCATATGCCGGGTTATAGTGTTCGGCGAACGTCATCGCATGCTCTTCCGGCTCCGCCAGCACGACGGCATCCACGAACACACCCGGGATGACGACACGCTTCGGGTCAAGCAAGCCGGCCGGCACTTTGCGCTCGACCTGGGCGATGACCAGCCCGCCGCTGTTGCGTGCCGCTTGGGCGAGCGCCAGCATTTCCAGCGTTACGGCTTCTCGTTCCATCGAGATATTGCCGCGCTCATCCGCCGTCGTGCCGCGCAGCAAGGCCGTGTGAATCGGGAAGGCCCGGTA
Source organism: Paenibacillus sp. OSY-SE (assembly GCF_000283315.1). NCBI lineage: Bacteria > Bacillati > Bacillota > Bacilli > Caryophanales > Paenibacillaceae > Paenibacillus > Paenibacillus sp. OSY-SE. Next base: position 103,006 of record NZ_ALKF01000199.1, read on the forward strand.
CAGCAGCTGTTCACGTCCGCCGAGCTGAACAAGCTCGACCAACTCTTCCCTTGTCGCTGCATTCAGCTTGCCTCCTTCCGCTCGCGGGTCGACGAACGTGTGCAGACCGACATGCGTGACCGTTCCGCAGCGCCCGGCAGCGATATCGCGATACAAATGCACGATTACGCCTTGGGGGAAATTATAAGCCTCAATCCGGTTGGCAAGCGCTAAAGCGCCAAGGCGCGGAGCCAAGCCCCAATGGCCGCCGATAACGCGCTTCACCAGCCCCTCGTAGGCCAGATGGTTCACGCCGCGCGCCACCCCGTCGCCTTGACCTGCCGCGTACACGATCGTCAGTGCAGATGGCGCTGCTTCCGTCAAGTAACGCCGCTCCAGCGCCGCCGTTAGCGCTTCTGGATTCGCACAGCCTGCGAATCCCCCTATCCCGACCGTCATCCCGTCGGCGATGAGGCGCACCGCTTCATCCGCGTTCATGAAGCGGACGCCTTGCCGCGGCGCCCGTGTCTTCGGCATAATAGGAACACCGTTCAAATAGATAGCCCTCCGTTCACTTCAATGACAGCGCCGTTAATATAATTCGCCGCGTTGGACGCCAGGAACAGATAGGCTTGAGCCACATCCTCCGGCCGGCCCAGACGGCGCAGCGGTACTTTATCCCGCATGCCATCGACGATCTTCTCTGGCATCTTCGCCACCATCTCCGTTGCGATAAATCCCGGCGCGACCGCATTCACACAGATGCCTTTATATCCGAGCTCTCGCGCCCACGTCTTCGTCATTCCGATGACGCCGGCCTTGGTCGCGGCATAGTTCGTCTGCCCGATGTTCCCCTGCACGCCGACGATAGAGGACGTGTTAATGATCTTGCCATGTCCTTGGGCCGCCATGTAGGGAGCGCCGTATCGGGTGCAATAGAACACCCCGTTCAAGTTCACGTCAATCACATCCTGCCACTGTTCCGGCGACATCTTCATCAGCATCGCATCGCGGGTAATACCCGCGTTATTGATCAGCACATCAATCGCACCGAAGCGCTCCATCGTCTGCTCCATGAGCTGCTGTGCGCTCTTGGGCTCCGCTACATTGCTCTTAACGAAGATGGCACGCTCGGCCGCAGACGGTCCAAGCTCATTCAGCAATCGAAGTCCCGCCTCTTCATTGAAGTCCGCAATGACAACATTCGCTTCTGCTTCCATGAACAACCGGACGGCCGCTTCGCCAATGCCGTTTGCTCCGCCCGTAATAATTACCGTCTTATCGGTAAGCTTCATAATGAATCCTCCTGTCTGTCGACAATCCGCACTCGTCATGCGGATATTAATGGTGATGAGTGGAGATCGATGCCTCCGCTGACAAGAACGCTTCCATCGCTTGCAGCAGCTGCGGCAAATCATCGACGAGCGGGGAATGCCCGCAATTCTTCAGCGATATGAACTGCGCAATGTCTCCCAAGTCTGCCAGCGTCTCCGTCGTCATCGCTTCGTTAATGACCATATCCCTCTCTCCGCGAAGCACGAGCGTTGGCGCTGCAATCCGCTTCACCGCGCCGCTGCCTGCCGCAGCTTCGTTGTCGAATACGCTGATGTTGAACGTATTCAACGCATAATACACATCCATCAAGTTCCGCTGCGTCAGGATATCGTCGATATACGCTTCATAGCGCGCTTCCTTAGGGCGATTCTTGTCATAGATGACCGACTCATACAGCAGCTTCATGAAGGCACGGTCACCCCGTGCGTTCGCGTCCCATACCGATCGATTGCGCGCCAATGCTTCAATGCCATCATAAGTTGCAATCCGCTTTGTCACATCTGGCAGCCCATTCTCACCGTTTTCATAGAATGGATACCCGCGCGTGGATACCGAGGCCAGCAGAATCAGCTTCGTGACCGCATCTGGACAGTCTGCAGCCAATTCCATCGCTACACCGCCACCTGTGGACCAGCCCATGACGGCGAACCGTTCAAGTCCAACTGCATGCGCAAACAGCTTCACATCTTCAGAAAATTGTTGCAGGGAACGAATCGGTTGATGGTACGTCGAGATGCCGAATCCTCGCAAATCGATCGCATACAGCTTGTAGCGCGCATCCAGTTGCTCCAGCACCACATCCCAATGATAAGAAGAATTCATGTTGCCATGAATGAGCAGGACGACTTCATCTCCACCTTCGCGTTCGCGATATCCGAGCGTTTCCCCGTTCGGCAGCAGCACCGATTTCAACTCTACCTTCATTGGACTTCCCCCCATTTCAAAGTGAGCGCCCCCCATGCATAGCCGATGCCTGCCGCGGCCAGCACCACTACGCTTCCCGGATGAATCAGCCCTTGCTTCATGCCTAACTCTATGCAAATCATCGGGTCAAATTGACCAATATGTCCGAATTCATCCAAATATACCGACCTTCGGTCTGGAATGCCTAACGCCCGGAGCACCGCTTCGTGCGCCGAACGCTTCATATGAAGCAGACCGATAAAGCCAACCTGGTCGATGCTATATCCGCTGTCACGTACCGAGCATTCCACCACTTGGGCGAAGCGGTCCATCGATACGGCGTCCAACCGATTTTTCATGCGTTCGGGGTCAGGCACACGGAATCGCGGCTCCCCTTGCGCGATAAGCTCCGCCGTCAGCGGCTGCTTCGTCCCGCCCGCCGCGATGATGACATCTTCGGCGAAGGACCCGTCCGTTATAATCGCCGTCTCCAACACTTCCGGATAAGCGGTGCCAGCATCTGAGCCCCGGCGCAATATCATTGCCCCGCCGCCGGCGCCGAGATTGATCATAAAACGCGTATAAGGATCGGTCACATCAATCAAATCGCCATTGCGGTATCCGCCTGCTAGCAGAACGGTCGAAATGCGCGCATCGCCCCGCATCATCGCCTTCGCCGTCTTCACGGCCATCAGCGTCGTGCAGCAGCGGGACGCCAGATCGAACCCCCATGCATTGATGGCTCCGATATCATGCTGCAGCTTAAGAGCAGCGGTCCATACGGGATACTCCTTATGCTCTTCGCCGATGTAGATAACGAGGTCGATCTCTGCGGGATCGATGCCCGCCCGTTCTAACGCTTGCTGTGCCGCACGCACTCCCATCGCGCAAGGGTGGTCTTCCGGTCCGGGGACCGGTTTTTGCCGAATGCCGAGCTTCGTCTCGACGATCTCCTGCGGTATACCGGACGCCTGCGCGATATCCTCACTCGTCATCCGGCCTTCCGGTATGTAGACTCCTACCGAAAGCAGCCGAACCACGTCATCTGCTGTATTCGCGTTAACGTTCATGTCATTCCATCCCCCGTTTCATCCGCTGCTGCATGAAGAGCACCGCCTCTTCCCATGAAGCGACCGTCATCTCTTCCTGACCTTGGACATAAGTGACCCGAATGCGCCAAGCGTCACACAGAGCTTCATCGTGGTGCGCTTGGCAGCGGATGACAAACGAACCGACCGCCGTACCGCCTTCCGCTGCACCGCCTTGCTCTCCTTGGAGACTGCATGCATTCGCCCGCTCATGCTTGCCGTATGCTTCCTTACTGTCGCCCGCCGTCATCCCGCCCCCTCCTTCCGAATCGCATTGGAATCAGCCTGCAGTGACTGCTCAAGTCGGCGTCCTCTGCGCTTCAGCCACCAGAGGCGCAGCGTGCCAACAATTCCTGCCGGGAACAGCAGCACGACCACGATGTACAACAAGCCGAAAAAGATAATCCACCGTTCAAAAATCGGATGGAACTTGGCCAATTCCGATAATCCGTGATGCGCCCATTCAATAATGGAAGCGCCAATAATCGCGCCAAACAGCGTGCCTACCCCGCCGATAATCGTCATTAACAGAGCATTCAGCGTCATATCCATCCCGAAGACAGTCGTATTGACAAATCGCAATGTCAGCACATACAGAGAACCGCTTATACTGGCCGCCATACCTGCAACGACGGTCGCAAACACTTTATAATGAACGATCTCATAGCCGAGCGACTCGGTTCGCTGTTCATTTTCCCGAATGGCCAGCAGCACCCGGCCGACCGGGGATTGCGTGAAGCGGCGCAGCAGCAGGAACATAACCACCATGACCGCCACCGCGGTGAAATACAGGACGGTCCGGTCTTTCATCACGGACGGTATCGGAAACGTAAAGCCGTCATTGCCGTTCGTCAGCGAGCGCCATTTCTCAGCCAGCACTAATAGTAGTCCCGAGAACGCGAGTGTCAACATCGCATAAAAATGACTTTTCAACCGCAAGGACAGCATCCCCACAATATAACTGAGCAGAGCAGACAGCAGCACGCCGACCAAGACGGACAAGAGAAGCGTTCCGATGGAAGCGTCGAGGCGATCGAGCATTACCCCGCTCGTGTAGGCGCCGATTCCGAAAAACATGCAGTGGCCGAATGATACGATGCCAGTAAATCCGAGCAATATGTCATAGCTCATCGCAAAGACAGCGAAGATGCATATTTGTGTCATCAAAATAAGAAAGCTGCGCGAATCATTAATAAAAGGCAACGCCGCCAGGCCAGCGACAAAAATAACGAACCATATCGTTCCGATTTTTGACGTTCTCATCCCGCTCACCCCTTTGCTCCGAACAATCCCGACGGCTTAATGAGCAGCACAATGACCATAAGCAGCATATTTGCCGCAAGCGACAATTCCGGCACGTAGTAAGCCATAAATGCTCCTGATAAGCCAACGAGCAGCGCCGCAAATGCAGAGCCCTGAATGCTGCCCATGCCGCCGATGACGACGACGATGAAGGCCAGAATAGCGAACTGCATGCCCATTTCGGCGAAGATAACACCCGAATACGGTGCCAGGAGTGCGCCGCCAAGCGCTGCCAAGCCGGCTCCCGTCATGAACACCAGCGTAAAAACGCGGCGGATAGGAATGCCCAAAGCTTGCACCATCTCGGGATTCATGACGCCAGCTCGCACAATGAGACCGATTTTCGTCCGCTTTAATACAAACAGCAATCCGGCGAATACTATCGCTCCAATACAGATGATGAACAACCGATATTTGATTAAAATGACGCCTTCTACCTCCCAGCTGCCGTTCAAAAGCGGTGGTACATCTGCCTTGAGAGGATTCGGGCCGAATACTACCTTCAGCAGCTCGCTTAAGACGAGCATGGCACCTAACGTCACGAGAATTTGCTGAATATGATTGCCGTACACCGGTCGAATGACAAGCCGCTCCAGCACGAGACCAAGCAGCATGCCGATGACAACGGCACCTAAGATGGCAACGAAGAACGAACCCGTCGCAGCATACAGCCATACCCCTCCATACGCTCCCCAAGCGAACAATCCGCCATGAGCAAAATTCAGCACGCTCATCAACCCGAAGATGAGCGTAAGCCCCGACGCCAACAGGAAGATAAGCATCCCCGTCGCCAGCCCGTTTACGAGTAAGTTAATGATGCCATTCAATATTCGTGTCCCTCCGTTCACGGGCTTGCTATGCGATGCCCAAATATTTGCGTCTTGTCGCTTCATCCTGCTGCAATTCCGCCATCATTCCTTCAGAGACGATACGTCCTTCATCCATCAAGTAGTACCGATGTCCGATGCGGCTTGCCATCATGAAATTCTGCTCCACCAAGAGCACGGTCGTCTTCGCCTTCATCTGCTCAATAGCAAGCATCAGCTTCTCCACCATAATCGGAGCCAGCCCCTTGCTCGGCTCATCGATGAGCAGCAGCCGATTATCGTTCACATAAGCCCGGGAAATCGCCAGCATCTGCTTCTGTCCTCCGCTTAACAGCCCGCTCTTGCGCCCCCAGAATTTATGCAAATCCGGAAACAGCTCCAGCACCCATTCAAGCCGTGCCTTCGTGTGGTCGTCGTTCAGCCTCATCGCAATGCGCATCGTTTCACCTACGGTCAAATCGGGAAAGATCCCTTGATCCTCTGGAACATATCCGATGCCTTGCCGCGATATCCGATGCGTCGGAAGCGCTTCCACACGTTCGCCTTGAAAGCTAATTTCGCCCTTGGATACCGGATTCAGCCCCATGATCGAGCGGAGGGTCGTCGTCTTGCCCGCGCCGTTGCGTCCAAGCAGCACCGTGATTTCCCCTGGCACCACCTCGAAAGTCACGCCTTGTAAAATATGATATTGACCAATATGCGTCTCAATCCCCCGCACTTGCAACAGCGTCATCGTACAACCCTCCCAAATAAGCCGCTTGAACCGTCTCATTGTTCATAATATCCTCTGGGCGGCCGTCCGCCAGCAGCTTGCCATTGAATAGCACTGCGATAGAATCAGATAAATCCAACACCATGTCCATCTTGTGTTCGATCAGCACAATCGTGCGGTTGCCCGCTTCCTTCACTTTGCGGATGACTTCAAGAATGGCTGGCACCTCCTCAATGGAAATGCCGGCTGTCGGCTCGTCGAGCAGCAGCAGATCCGGCTGCAGCGCGAGCAGCATCGCCAGCTCCAGCTTGCGCTTCTCCCCATGAGCGAGGTAGTTAGCCATTACGCCAATCCGGTTGCCAAGCAGCACCATATCAAGCCAATGCTTCGCCTCCTCCTCGAACCTGCGGTACGCTTTCGCCGAAGCATACCAGTTCAAGCGGACACCCTGCTGCGACTGAACGGCTAGCCGCACATTTTCGAGCACGGTCAAGTTGGGGAATACGTTCGTAATCTGAAAGGAACGCCCCATTCCTAAGCGTGTGCGTTGAAACGGAGCAAGCGGCGTAATGTCCTTACCTTTGAAGCGCACATATCCAGCCGTCGGGCGCAGCTGTCCGCTAAGCAGATTGAATAGAGTCGTCTTGCCCGCGCCGTTCGGTCCGATAATGGACTTGAAGCGGTTGCGCTCCACCTTCAAGCTGACCTCTTGAACGGCCACATGACCACCGAATGCAATCGTCAGCCCTTCGGTTTCCAATATCATGTCATCTGCTTGATCCGTTCTCCTTCCACTCATGACCCCACCTCCTGACTAGCGTTTGTTGCGTATTGGCGGAGCCGTTTCTTCCGGAGACAGCTCGCGAATCAGCACCGGAACCGGATAATCGCTCCCATCTTGCTGCTCCAATTTAACCGCATACAGCGTCTGCAGCGCTTGATGGTCCTCTGCTCGGAACGTCATCTTGCCTTTTGGCGACTCGAAGCTCATTCCTTCCATAGCCGCAATCAATTTCTGCGTGTCCATCTCGCCATCGGTTTTCTTAATCGCTTCGATAATCGCGATCGCGGCAGACATGCCTCCCGGCGTGAACAGATCCGGCAAATCGCCGTTAAACCGTTTCTTATGCTCTTCCACCAGCCATTTATTCACGTCATTGTTCGGCAGTGTGTGATAGTAGACCGAAAATCCTTCCATTCCGGTCAGCTCCTGCATCGTCTTAAGCGATGCGATATCCGGCGCGCCGGTTGATATCTTAATGCCCTGTTCCTTCACCTTCATATCCTGCAGCTGCTTCCATGGCGTGTTCGCTCCGGCCCACACGACGAACAAATAATCCGGCTTGGCGCTCACGATCTTCTGAATGTTCGCAGTAAAGTCGGTTGCCGTTGCGTCCGCGTACTGTTCCTCTACAATTTCCGCTCCAAGCTTGACTGCTGCTTCCGTGAACGCTTTAATGCCGTCGCGGCCGAACGCGCCATCAGGAGCGAAGGTGGCAATCTTCACGCCCTGCTTCGCAATCGCCGCGGCACCAGCCACCGCATCCTGCGAAGAGTTGCGCGCGGAGCGGAACACATATTTGTTCCACAGCTCGCCGGTGATGCTGTCGGCAACTGCCGGTTCAACGACCATCACTTTCTCATACTCCTCTGCAAGCGGAAGCACAGCAAGTGTATCGCCTGAGCTGGAGGAACCGACGAGGAAGTCAACTTTATCGGTCTCGAGCAGCTTGGTCGCTTTCTTCACCGCCACGTCGGGCTTCGTCTCCGTATCTTCGATGATGAATTCAATTTTCCGTCCGGCTGCCGTCTTCGTGCCTTGAGTAGCATAATCAATGCCGAGCTCGAATCCGCGTGTACTCTGCTTGCCGTAGCTTTCCAGTGCGCCTGTCATCGAAGCGAGGACACCAATTCTAATAGGTGGTTTATCGGCGGCTTCTGCGCCTTTGGCCTCGCCATCCTTATCTTTGTCCTCTCCGGAATTACTGCCGGAGCTGCTGCCCAATGCATTGCCGCCATTGTCTGCACCCGCGTCTGTTCCGCCGCTGCTTGCGCATGCGGTAGCAAAAAGAAGGACGAATGCAAGCAGTCCGAACATGCAAGCGCGTAACAATCGGTGAGAGATACCGAAATTCATAGACACACAAAAAACCCCCTTACGATTCAATTCCCGTTCATCATAAGAGGGTTCGGTTACAAATGAGTTGCACATCATCTTTTCATTCTACTAGAAGTATGGTGAATAACGGCCATAAGATGTAAAAGTACATGTAAACAGCCCCAAAACCGGAGTATCGCCAAAAACGACCAAATTGACTGCACTTATGCAGATTGCTCAAGGTAAACGGCGCTCGATACTCCATTGACCTGCACATTTGCAGGTTGTCGTGACTATTTCACCGGACTTCTAAAGGTTGTCTTCAAAGCCCCCTTGCACTACTATCGAAATCATCAATTCTCGAATACTTGGCATAGGCTCGATGCCAAGTTCATCCTGCAGAGCTTTGGTGCACTTGCGGTACCATTTCAGCGCCTGGATGCGATTATTCAGCCTAAGATGGCATGAAATCATGATGCGGTACGCCTCTTCCCAGCAGCGGTCCTTGACCGTCATCGCCTCTGCCCATCGTATCGCCTTATCGTAAGCTTCCACCTCGACATAATAGAGAGAGAGCCGTTCCGCTCCGCGCATAAACAGCACCTGTAATCGTTCTCTCTCCTCGATGCACCAATCTTCATAACGCCGTTCCGGCAAATAGTCCCCTTGATACAGATGAAGCCCTTCTTCCAGAAGGGGGATCGCCTCATCCGCATCATTCGCTTCCAGCCCGTGCACGATCGATTGCTCGAATCGATTCGCATCGAGCACCCAGCCTGCAGCCGGATTCAACTGATAGGCCGAGCCCCGGCGAATGATGAAGTAAGGCGTAGCTCGGGCGCGGCGATGAGGCTCCAAAGCGGTATTCAATGCGTTGAGAGCAACCTTGAAATCGCGATTGGCCGCTTTCTCTTCCGCATGGGGGAACAGCTGGACGAACAGTTCCTCCTTCGTCAAGGGGCGATGGCGACGGGTGACCAGCAACTGGAACAGCTCCTTCGCTTTACCGCGCTGCCAATCTTTATCTTCCAGTTCCACATCTCCGAGGCGAACGCGACATTCGCCTAGCGTATCGATATATAGCGTGTAGCCGGGATGATAGGTCAAGCGGTCCATTCCAAGCTCTGTCAGCAGTGAAGCAGCATAGGCGCGGCATAGGCCCAGCCGCACAGCTTCAATGAGCAGTGGAATGAGCTGCTGCGTATCGCTTGGACCGAACAAGGTGCGCCGTGTAAAGAGAAATGCGTACCCTTCCTGCTCGACCAGTGTCAAAAGGCGTTCCATCGAGACCGCAAACCAGCCGTCCTGCTCCAAGCGATAGGCTGTCAGCGCCTGCCACATTTCCGTGGACGCGCATCCGAATTTGTCTCCGCATGCGACGAAGCGCTCACCGCATTCACGGAACACCTGCTCCGCTTCCTCGCAGCGGTTGGCGTAGAATAGCGCTATCCCCATGCTCAACCGAATGAGCGCGGTCAGCCAGCCGTCGTTCGCGCTCTGCGTTTCATCCCAAGCGGTCTGGCCGTAACGAAGCGCGGTTTCCGCCGAGCGGGCTTTGCCGAACAACAAACATAAGCCCATATACGGCTCTGCACTCCCCCGCTTCACCTCCAGCCGCTCCATGATGGTCAGCGCCGCATGATAGCAATCCGATGCCACCTCGGCATCGTAAGTGCCCATCAATTGCGCGGCGTGTCCCATTCTCATCCAGCCGCACGCTTCCACGAACGGCGCCTTCAAGCGAATGCCGTGCATCATGCCTGCTTCCGCTGCCCGCTTAGCCGAGGGTGGTTCGCCGCACATGCTGTCGATAAGCGACAGCAGCAGATCAATTTCGCGATGGGATCGCGACAGCGTCTTCGGATGATAGCTGAGTCCTCGGTATATTGTCCCTTCCTCTCGTTCCAAATGCTGCGCTCGCATCAGCTTCGCCATCGCTTCGCGAAGCCGTCCAGTACGCAGACATAGCCTTGCTTCCAAGAGCCAGTCACGGCTGTCCTGCTCCACGCAAATCGCACGGTCATACCAGATCTGCGCTTCCATCCCTCTGCCAGCGTTAAGCATATTTTCCGCCATCATCGCATACAGCCGCGCCAGCCGCTGCCGCTCTCTTGTATGGCCACGCCACGCCGAGTAATAAGGGGCGGTCGTGGCTTGAATATTTGCATTAGGTTGGTTCCCAGACGGCGCAAACCAATCTGCTCCTCCTTCTTGCTCTAATGGCGGGTAATATCCGCACAATGATTCCGCCAGCGCAATGGCCCGCTCAAGCAGCGGCTCCGCCATTCCCGGCCGAATCGTATCCAAATATAAGAGCGACTGCCCTTCGAGGGCCATCATCTGCACCATCCGGTTGCCTACGCTTCCGGCTCCATACTCTGCCAGCCGATACTGCTCAAATGTAGCTTCATATTGACAGTGATAACGCAAAATATCGCCTTGAAGCACAAGCAAATAGGGATGGCGATGCTTAATCCGTTCCGGCAGCTTCATTAATGAGGTATAGACAAGCTCCAAATGGCCGTTCTGTATCAGTTCACTGCCTCCGTCCTGCAGCAAGAGCGCCATTTCATCCTGATCTTGCAGCGCAACCGCTTGCGTCATCGCAAGATCGTATCGTCTGCGGGCGGCAAAGACGTGCACCGCCTGCCTCAGCAAGGAACCGTGCCACTCTGGCTGCCTCCTGAGCTGTTCCGCTAGAAATTCCCGAAATAAAGCATGATAACGGAACTGCCGATCGTCAATCGCCGTCAACAGCCCGCTTCCGCACAGCTGAAGCAACATGGCGTAAGAGCCGTGCCTTCCGCATACCGCGTCGCACCACTCTCCGGTTAGTTCGTCAAAGATGCTCGTCTCCAGCATGAACGTGCGGATGGAGGACGGCTGCTTCTGGAACAGCTCCAACGCCAGGAATTGGAACAGGTCTTCCATCGTCTCCCGCGGAGCCTCGAGCACCTCATCCAACGATCCATTTGATGAAAGTAAGCGCTGCCAAATGAATTGGACCGCAATGATCCATCCTTCCGTTTGCTCGTACACCTGATGGATTTGCCGCTTCGTCAACGGGTAATCATAATAATCGCTGAACAGAACATCGATTTCTTCTTCGTTAAAGGTGAGATCTTCTTTGGTGAGTTCAAGTAAATGTCCACGGATTCGCATAGAGGTCAGCCCTTCCCATTGCGGGCGTGAACGGGAGGAAAGGACGAAGCGCAGTTTATCGCAATCAGGCAAATAAGTGAGCACATATTGCATCCATTGCTCAATGCTGTCGGTTGCTTCCACGAGATGATAGTCGTCGATAATGAGCACTGTCAGCTGTTGAAGTCCGGTAAGTTCATTCAGAAACAAATCTGCCAGCGCATAGATGTCCTCGCTGCTGCTCCGGTTTCCGCTTCTTAGCTCAGCAAGCATCGTCTCTCCGAATTCGGGAACCGCTTGCCTAAGCGTGTAGACGATATGAGATACAAAAGGAATGAAGTCATTGTCTTGGGGAGATACGCCGTACCATGCATACGTCATGTCAGAGGAACGAAGAAATGCGGAGAGCGCCGTCGTCTTGCCGAATCCCGGACCTGATGTCAATACGGTGAGCGGGTAGTCCGGTATGCGGGAGAGCCGCTTGGCTATCTGAGGACGGTGAAGCAGCTGCTTTTTCAAAGGTGGCGGCATCAACTTCATTTTAAGCACGCGTCCTTCTTTCATGCAGAACCTCTCTTTTCCAACATTCTCCTGTTTATTGTAGCATATTTGATTTGATTTCCACTGTTTTTTCACAAAAAAAGGAGCGGCTGACTGCGTCAACCGCTGAACCACTGCTTCATTTGTTTTTTGTCCAATTTGCCCACCGCCGTCTTCGGCAGCTCTGTGACGAACATGAACCGCTTCGGCACTTTATATTTCCCGATGCGGGCAGAGCAGAAAACGATAAGGTCAGCTTCCGCAACAGAAGTGACTTCGTCAGCTACAATTACCGCTGCAACGACCTCTCCCCACTTATCGTCAGGCAGGCCAATAACAGCCGCCTCCTTGACGTGCGGATAGCTTGCCAGCGTCTGCTCCACCTCCAGCGGATACACGTTCTCTCCACCGGTAATAATCATATCTTTTTTGCGCCCGACAATATAAAAATAACCTTCCTTATCTTGTTTAGCCAGATCGCCCGTCAAGAACCAACCCTCCCGCAATGCGCCAGACGTGGCCTCCGAGTTGTTCCAATAATGCGAGAACAGGTGCCCTCCCCGAAGCGCCAGCTCCCCGACCTGCTCAATTAGTAAAGCATCTCCTTCCGTTGGGATGAGCTTCACCTCGCTGAACAGCATCGGGAGACCGACGGATCCGGGTTTCTGTGCCGCGATGAGCGGGTCAATCACGAAGTTGTTCGGTCCCGATTCGGTCGCTCCATAACCTTCTTTGAACGGTAGGCCCTTCGCCTTGAAGGCATCATATACCGACAACGGGCAGGGAGCTCCTCCAGACAGGAACGTTCGCATCGTCGGAAACGCCGACCGTGCAAACTCGTCGGATTGAATAAGCTTATGGTACATGGTCGGCACCATGAGCGCTATCGTACACCGTTCTTCGTTCAACAGCCGCACCATATCCTCACTCTGAAACGATCGCACCACGATGACTGTTCCCCCGGCCATCAGCATCGGCAGCGTCAGTGCGTTCATCCCGCCGGTATGAAACATTGGCAAAATCGTCGGTGTAACGTCATCTTCCGTCAACTGCCAACTGATGACGGTGTTGACCGCATTCCAGAATACCGAACCGTGGGTCAGCACAACCCCCTTCGGCTTTCCGGTCGTGCCACCGGTATATATCATCATCCACGCATCGTCAAGTGTCAGAGCCGCCCTTTGCACCAGCGTACGTTCACCAGCTGAATGCTCTCCCGCTGAACCGATGTCACCGTTCGCATTTCCTGCTGAACTCACATTGGACGCTTTATCCGATTTCTTGTCCGATTCGTTATCGTTATCTGAGTCCTTATCTGATTCCTTATCTGATTCAACAACCGCTACAGACAACAGGACGCAGGATACTAGTTGAAGCCCTGACATAATCCGCTTCATATCCGCATCCTCATCGTCATACAACAGCACCTGCGGCTCGCAGTCCAGTATGATTTCGTCGAGCTCCGGAATCGATAACCGCCAATTCAATGGCACCGCAATGGCACCGAGCATCCCGCAGGCGAGCATAGCTTCCAGCATCTCCGCTTGATTGTGCAGCAGGATGACAACGCGGTCGCCCAGCTTAATGTTGGAAGACTGCAATGCGGCAGCCAAGCGCTCCGACCGAAGATGAAGGCTGCGGTAGGTGAGACGGAGCCCGCTTTTCCAGTCCACCACTGCAATCCGATCCGGTGTATGCAGGCACCGTTTATCGAACCAGTGAACTGCACTATCATGCACAGCTTCATCCCTCCGTTCTTGTTCAGCCTCGTTCGACAACAACAGCGACACCATGACCGCCTCCCACACAGAGAGCTGCTGCGCCATATCGTACTTGTCGGCGTTGCATCTCATGAATCAAGGTAACTAGCACCCGCGTTCCACTCGCCCCGATAGGATGGCCGAGAGCAATGGCGCCGCCGTTCACGTTCACTCGCTCTGGTTCAAGTTGCAATTCATGCATCACGGCTAGCGCTTGGGCCGCGAACGCCTCGTTGATTTCGAAGAGGCCGATATCTTGCAGACGCAAGCCTGCCTTGAGGAGCGCCTGCTTGATGGCGGGAACCGGGCCAAGCCCCATCCACTCCGGTTCAAGCCCGACAGCGGCATACCCGCGAATGGAAGCGATAGGCGCGAGCTGATGCGCAGCAGCCGCCTCCGAGCTGCACAGCACGACAGCAGCCGCGCCGTCATTGATGCCTGACGAGTTGCCCGCTGTCACCGTACCTTGTGCGCTGAAGGCGGGCTTCAGCTTCCCAAGCGCCTCCATGGTCAATCCCGGCCGCGGATGCTCATCGGTCGCGATAAGCCGCGCGCTCCCCTTGCGGTCCGCAATGGATATCGCAACGGTCTCCTCTTCGAAGCGCCCGTCCCGCATCGCTGCTTCCGCGCGTTGCTGACTTTGCAGCGCAAAGGCGTCCTGCTGCTCGCGCGTCAGTCCGTAGCGCTCGGCAAGGCGCTCTGCCGTCACTCCCATCGGCTGCTTGATGATGGCGCACGTCAGTCCGTCAAGCAGCACCGAATCAACCAGCTCCCCATGTCCGTATCGGTAGCCTTGACGCGCCTGCTTAAGCAAATAAGGGGAATGCGTCATATTTTCCATGCCGCCCGCCATAATTACGCCCGCATCTCCAGATCGTATGCATTGCGCTCCCAGCATCACTGTCTGCATACCTGACCCGCATACAAGATTCACGTTCGTTGCCGGAACGCACACCGGAATTCCTGCCTTCACTGCTGCCTGTCTTGCGCCATTCATTCCAATCCCGGCCTGCAGCACCTGGCCCATATAGACCTGGTCTATCCGCTCACTTGCAATATTCGCACGTTTACAAGCTTCCTCCATGACAACCGCGCCCAACTCCACTGCCGCCATATCCCGGAAATTGCCCTGAAACGCTCCGATTGGAGTGCGCACGGCACTCGCAATGATCACTTCATTCAAGTCGTCCACCTCATTGTTCGTACTAGAGTCGCTTCCAGTAAACAGGATGGCGGTTACAAATCAGTTGCACCTGTCGACAGCATGAAAAAAATCCCCCCTGGGTGTCACTCTATCGAGAAACCCTTGAAATCAAAAAATAGAGGGGATCCGCTGGAGAAACCTGACGATTGCCCTTGAATCCGTGTCACTTTTGTATATTCTTATCCTTATTGAATTGAATTAGCAGTGACTATGGCGAAAATACCCCACCATTCTTTTTTCTTCTCAATTTTCTCAATATATTTCGGGTTTCTCGTCAAGCTCAGGCCCCCTACGAGTGTTCTATGCAAACATCTCGTGTTCGCAAATGGGTTACCGAAGAGACTGAACGCAACTGAGTGAACTGAGCGAGACTAAGCGAGACTTAGTAGAAGACTAAGTAAACTGAACAAGACTGTGTTAAGGTGCAAGGAATTTGCCGCGTGGTCTGAGAGTTTGGGAGAGTGGATGAAAGAGCAGATCAATGGATGCAAGCCGAACATACGTCCTGCTGTTGCTGTTGTTATTGCTATTTTTGTTGCTATTGCTATTGCTGTTACTGTTACTGGTGCTGTTACTGGTGCTGTTACTGTTACTGGTGCTGTTACTGGTGCTGTTACTGGTGCTGTTTCCTTGTTGATGCTGCTGTTGTGCAGTTTGCTATTCTTGCTATTCTTGCTGCATCATCCGCCAAACAGTCGTTCCATTGGAATACGTACAGTCTTCTGCCTGTTTTCAAGCGTAAACTCACCTTTCCACTGGAAATCTTCCAGTCAAATCGTAATTAAGCCTTGAGTTCAGCCGTTTGAGCATGTTTCTGCTGGATTATTTCCAATGGTTCACCATGTTATCAGCCTAAACCTTCAAATCCATTGGACAGAATCCAGTCATTATCCACAATAGAAAAACCGTCAGGGTAAAATCACTCTGACGGCCTTTAGGATTGGCGGATATCTGTAATGTTGTGCGCGTGCCCGTATATTTATGACTTGAAGCGTGCAGATAACTGCTGCAAATCATCAGCAATGCTTGCCAAATGATTCGCATATGACGCCATTTCCTGCATTGCTGCATTTTGCTGTTCGCTTGCTGCTGCGACGGTCTCCATTTCCATTAACGTACCATTCGTCATTTCGCTCGCGGCATCGAAAGATTCGATCATGTCAGCGTTCGAAGACGCAAGCTGCGAACCCAGTTCCGTCACGTGATTCAACTGAACGTTCATTTCATCGATCGCTTGGAAAATATCTGTAAAGCTATTCGTTACCGATTCGGTTAACTGCTGTCCAACGGCCACGGACTCTACTCCATTCTGCATGGCGGTCCATACAGAGTCAGAACGCTCCCTAATCTGCTGCACCATGCCCGTAATCTTCCCGGCGGCCTCCTTCGTCTCCTCCGCCAGCTTGCGCACTTCGCCCGCTACGACTGCGAAGCCACGCCCATGTTCACCTGCGCGAGCCGCTTCAATAGCTGCGTTCAATGCAAGCAGCTCCGTCTGAGCAGCCACCTCTTGGATAAAGGCAACGATACGATGTATGTGATGCGATTGCTCATTCAATCGCTCTGTCTCCGCCTTAGCCTGTTCCGTGTTCTGCGTAATGGCATCCATCTGCATGCGCACGCTGTCCAGTGCCTTTCCTCCACTCGCTGCCCACTCGCTCATCTCTTGTGCCGCATGAGAGGAACTGCCTACGAGTGTTACGACACGATGCAGCTGTGATTCAGATTGATGCGCTTGTGCCGTTACGGTATTCAAGCGTTCATCCAACAGTGCCGATTGAGTCGACACTTGCTGATAGGAGGCCGCGACCTCCTGCAAGGAGCTTACGTTCTCCTCCGAACTAGCGGATAGCTCCTCGGCGGAAGCCGCAACCACTTCGGATACTTCACGTATTTGCGCCATAATGTCGGATAAGGATTGCGTCATCGAGTTGAAGTTCTTTTCCAGACGGCCAATTTCGTCCAATCTTCCGTCTACCGGAACGCGAACAGAGAAATCACCGTCTGCAATCCGCTCTGTCATTTGCTGAATCCGCACGACGGGGCGTATGATGTTACGAACGAACTTCCACAGAAATAAACCGATAAGACCGATCAATACGACGAGAAACACGGAAGCGATAATCACGATTTCATTCGCTTGGGCGTTAATTTCACTTCGACTCAAGACCGAGACGATGTTAATCCCGAGTTTGTTTCGCTTATCATAGCTGATGAATTCATGTCTGCCGTCAGCGTTCGACATATACTTGCCATATTCGTCTGATAGCAGCTCTTTATATTGCTCTCTGTCCAGTTGGGAGCCCTGCTTATGTACCGGGTGGGATAGCACGTGATTGTCCTTATCAATTAGGCTGATATACCCGCTGTCCCCCACCTTGAATTGGCTAACCGATTGATTTAAATTGTCGATCGAGACATCAATGCCTGCAACCCCTTCCCCATTCGGTAACGAACGGGAGAACGTCACAATCATTTGTCCCGTAATCATATCTTGATAAGGCTTGGAGACGATGACTTCGCCTTCATGCTCTTTGGCCAATTGATACCACTCGCGTTTTTTCGCTTCATTGATGTCAATCTCACTGCCGCTGTTGTCGAAATATTTATCTCCAAGCAGGACATAAGCAAACAATATGTTGCTGATGTCTGAAGTCAGGTCCGTGACCCGATGTTTAATCCGCGTCACATCCTGCGAGTTCTCGCTTATGCTGGCTGCCAGACTGCTTACCAAATGCCCATTCGTCTCATAAGTCTGATTCAGCATTCGCGAAATGGATTGTGTCGCTTCATTGACCTCATCATACATCATGTTTTTCGTGTTGTATGATGCCGTTAACGTTAAGATAACGATGAGGACAATCGTAGGAACGATAATGAAGCAGGTGAGCAGGAGAATAATTTTTTTATGTAGAGAACGTTGAATCGATTGAGCCCAATTTCTATAGTATTTCAATGTAAAATCCCCTTTGCCAATCTTGAAGTCAGACACTTTTCGTATATCGGAAATATTGATAATGTTTTTATACTTTTCAGAAAATATACATCAGGTAATTCAAGGAAACTCCGGTTAATGCCTCTCCCCTGCAACCCCAAAAAAAAGACTGCGCCCCTAAGCTCTCCTTGGCACAGTCTTGCTATCATTGTATAACTCTCGCTTATCTCCGCGAACGCCCCCGTGTCGAGCCGCCTTGCAGTCGCATTAATGGACGCAGCGCCTTCTGAACGGGACGCGGATAGCTCCCAAGTTCATCCTGACGCACGACGCGGAAAGCAACCAGTCCAACTACGAACAAGGCTACGACGACTAAAGCTACAATACCAGCTGTGAACATGTATACTAGCTTGGCCGGCAGTATTCCGACCAACTGCTCGCCCAGTTTCTCGACTCCGAAGCCGATGCCGCCGGCCATCACAACGGTGAGCAGAAAGCCCGGCCAACGATTACCGAGCACATCGAACGGAACTACCTTCTTCATGACGCGAAGATTAAGCCACGTAATGATAAGGAAGCTTATCGCTGTGCCTCCAATGATGCCGTAAATGCTGAAGAAATGAACAAGTCCAAAGCTGGCGAGCAATTTAATAATAATGCCAAGTGTTACGCTAATCATAGCGATATAAGGCTTACCAAGTCCGATTAGAATGGAGCTCGACGTCATCATCGTAATTTGAAAAATGGTTCCAAAAGTAAGCATGGCAATAATTCCCGCACCATCCAGTGTACTGAACAAGAAGCCGTTGACAGAGTATGCTCCGACCGCAAGGGCCAATACGATCGGCATGCCGCTCAGTACAGAAATACGCATCGCCAAAGAGGTCTGGCGTTTCAAATGATTCAAGTCCCGCTTGGCAAACGCCGCAGAAATGACCGGGATAAGCGAAGTGCTGAGCGCAATCGCCAAAATCGGCGGTATGCCTGCAATCGATTGTGCCCTTTGCCCGAGGATACCATATAAATGCGCAGCTTCTACCTGTCCGAGATCTGGAGCCAGCAGCGGAATTGTAATGGACGTATCGATAAAATTCACCGCAGGAACAGCCAGTGAAGACAGTACGATAGGGACTGACAAAGCAAAGATCGAACGGAAAATATCACTTAAAGGAACCTTCTTAGCCCCGGTGCGACGCGCACGGACACCTGCCTTACGGTCTGCCTGGCGCAGCTTGCCGAGGTAATACACCATAATGATGAAGGCGCCGACACTTCCCAGCACACCGCCGAAGGAAGCTGCAGCTGCCGTCCATTCCTGGGATGCTCCGTTGTGCATGAGCACGAAGGCAAGTCCGATCGCGGTCACGACGCGGAGTACTTGCTCCACGATCTGAGACACTCCGCTCGCTTGCATCATGTTGCGGCCTTGCGTGTAACCGCGCATCATAGCGATGACCGGGAACAACAACAGCGCCGGCGCTAACGCACGAATGGCAAGCGCGGCTTCCGGCAACTGGATCATGTCTGCATAGAACGGTGCAAATATGAACAGCAGGGCCGTCGCGACGACGCCTGAGACTAATCCGAATAAGAGCGCCGCATAATAGACTCGCTCCGCTTCACGCACTTGGTTCAGCGCATAGCGTTCGGAGACCATTTTGCTCAGTGTGCTTGGAATACCCGCCGTCGCAACGGCAAGTATCATAAGATATACCGTCTGCGAAGCCGCGAACGATGCGTTCCCGACGGAACCTAGCATATGCTCGAGCGGCACGCGCTGGAATAAGCCGAGCACACGCGCCACTAACGTTGCAGCGGCGATGATGAGCGTTCCTTTTATAAATGATTCCTTTGCCAAACGTTTCCCTTCTTTCTTTATGCTAGCCCGTACCTCATCAGGTCATACAAGCAGGAAGAGCCTCTGTCGAAGCTCTTCTAGAGGTTGTCCAAAAAGCCCCCTCGGTGCTGAAAAGTGACCTTTTTGAACCGCTCTTCTACATTAGAACATGAACACCCAAATGAAGAACAGAATAATCATCCCAATTTGCAAAGCAAATTTAACCACGATACTTGAGAACAAACCGACGACCGCTCCAATAGCCGACTTAGCTGATTTCTCAACGTTAGCTCCTGCAATAATCTCCCCGATAAACGCGCCGAGAAGCGGCCCCAATATGATGCCGAATGCCGGAATAACGAACGGCCCGATCAGAATTCCGACCGTACTGCCAATAATCGAAGCGCGTGATCCGCCGAACCGTTTCACGCCCCATGCATTGACGACGTAATCAGCTATGAACAACACGGCGACGATAAGTGTCTGTATCGTCCAGAACCAGAATCCGAACGGTTCGAAGCTGACGAACAAGCCATATACAAAGAAGGCTGCATAGATGGCTAATGCTCCCGGCAGAATCGGGTAGATCGCACCCGCCATGCCAAGAATAAATAATGCGATCACACATATCCAAGCAAGGATGGTCATAGACAGACGCCTCTCATAGGTTTTCTACAATACATATTCCCGGATTACCTGAGCCACACCATGTTCATTGTTCGAACGTACGACGACATCAGCCGCTTTCTTTACTTCATCCTGCGCATTGCCCATGGCAACGCCAAGTCCTGCCGCTCGAATTACCGCTAGATCGTTCAAGCTGTCTCCTACGGCAACCACCTGTGACATCGAAAACCCGAGCAGATCGCACACGGTCTGAATGCCCGACGCTTTACTGATGCCAATCGGATTGATCTCTATATTATGCGGTGAAGAATTGGTTAATTCCAGTCCGCCCATCGCCCGCAGCTCTTTCCATAGCTGTTCCCGAACTTGGTCATCCTCCGTAAAGTAGCCGAATTTCAGCCATTCCTCTGCGTCAATATCGGCATCCCAGTTCTCTCGATTATATTGCCGCTCTGTGGAGTAAGCCCAGAACCAAGCATCATACTGTTCTGACATCTCCACCATTTTGCTGACCGCATCGCGGTCAAGCAGGTGACGCACAAGCAGCTCATTCGAATTTTTCCATACTTCACTGCCGTTTACCGTCACCATCGGCGACTCTAACCCGAGCTCCTCTGCATAAGGCTGAGCGTTCTGAAACGCCCGTCCTGTGGAGAACATGACAATGATGCCGGCATCGCGCGCAGCATGTATCGCATCCGCCGTTTCAGTGCTGATGTTCTGATCTTCATCCAAAACCGTTCCGTCCATATCAAGGGCCAACAATGTATATTTACTCATTTCAGCATTCACTCCTAGTTCTGGCTGTCCCGCTTCAGACTCGTTGCCGTCGTTCTTGTCGAAGCTTGTATATTTGAATATGTTGAAGTTTGTCATACGTAAATTTGCATAACGACATTGTATCATAACGATGCGGCTACAACAAAGACTTCCTTCCTATTTAACTCTCTAACTAGAGGTTGCTCAGAAAGCCCCCTTTTGATCACGAAGTGGTTCAGCAGGCAGACTCGACATCGAATCTTGCACCACGTCATACGAAAAAAAGCCCCATTGCCCGAATGTATCGAGCAAGGGGCATTCCCCGTATCCAAATCATGCCTTCATTTCCGCCATCCGGCGCGATTTATATTGATGAGGGTCGACACTCGGCCCCATTAAGCCGATATCATCCACATGCTCGCCGCCTACTTCTTTGACGACGTCCGCAATTATTCCAATCGTAGTGGTCACCTTCAGCTTGCTGTCCCTCACGGCAACCTTCATGCCTTCCTCTTCCTGTTTCCCCTCGTTCGTATTGCCGCAGGCCATTAGAGCGAATACTACGCTCAGGAACAACACCGTCATAACTAATCTCTTTAACGCCGAATTCCATTTCACTGTACTTGCCGCTTTCCCCATTTTCCTAGTCATTCTACCTGCACTCTCCTATCTTTCCGGTTCCCCTAATTGTGATAATTTTGATACTCCCAAAAATTTTGTTATAGACCTTATTTTTTAAATATATGAAAAAATGTTTTACCAATGCAACTTTTTCAGCAAAAAAAAGGAAAGACTTTGTCATATCGTATGCGGACACCCCATTACTGGTGCGCTTTCCGGATAGTGGACAAAGTCTTTTTATTTTTGTTATGTCAGTATATCTGTCTTGTAGCATTGTCTTCTTTATTCATCCGCTGCTGTCTCTGATTCCGCAGCACCCGTCTTCGCCTTCTTCTTCGGCACGCCGTCCAAGCCGTATTCTTCATCGTACGCATCGAAGATTTCACGTGCGATCGGACCAGCCCCGTATGAACCGTATCCGCCTTCTGGCACGACGACGGCCACCGCCAGCTTCGGCTTATCCGCAGGCGCATACGCGATGAACACCGCATTCTCAACACGCTTCCCGCCGCCAACATCCTGCTCGGACGTACCCGTCTTGCGGTAGAACTGATAAGGGAAATCATCGAAGCCTTGAGCGCCGACCTTCAGCATCCCCTGCTCGACGACATCCCAATATGATTCATTGAATTTGGTTTCGTTCAACACCTCACGGCCGAACGTTTTGACAACCTTGCCTTCCCCATCCACAATTTTGCTGATGAACTGCGGCTTGATGCGCTTGCCATGGTTCGCGAGCGTCGCCGTATATTGCGCAAGCTGCAATGTCGTATACTTCCCTAATTGGCCAAATGAAGCACTTGCCAACGCAGACTGGGCACTATACTTTTCCGCATCGGCGATGTAGTCCTTCAGCCCGGGAATCTCTCCCGGCAAACCGCTGCCTGTCTTCACGCCGAGACCGAATGCTTCCATATATTCGTCCCATATTTGCAGACCGTTCTTGCCGTCCTTCTCCGGCATGCTGTACAATCGCTTCCCGATCATGTCGACCATAAAGGCGTTGGATGATTTCTCCAGTGCATACGCCGGCGTCATTCCTGGTCCCCAAGAACGGCGGCTCGAGTTCCATATCTTCCGCTCGTAGCCTTTACGGCCAATCTCCGCATACCCATAATCAGTATATCTGTAATATGGGCCGAAAAATCCCTCCTGCAAGCCAATGAGTACGGTTAACGGCTTCATCGTCGAGCCGAGATAGACGAGTGAGCTCGGATGCTTCATCCGCTCCTTATCATCCTCATAAGGCGCCTGCACTTCGCGAATTGCCCCGTTGCCCATAAAATACTGATTACTTCGATAATTTTCAGGACTTATCGATCCGTTCTTCCACACGTTCGTGTCGTAGTCAGGCATGCTCGCAATGGAGACCACGTTGCCTGTGTCCACTTCCATCGCGACGGCAAAGCCGGTACGGGCGTTCGGAGCCGATTCGAACCGGTTGGACGAATTGCGCAGCTTCTTCAAATGCTCCATAATCGCGGTTTCCGATCGTTCCTGAATCTCTTTATCAATCGTCAAATAGAGATCGTTGCCCCTCTGCGGCTTCGTCAATTCCATTGGACCGATAATGCGTCCAGCGACGTTGACAGGGAACTTCTTGACGCCGTTCAAGCCGCGCAGCTCGTCTTGGTACATGAGCTCAATGCCGTCGAAGCCGACATCTTCATATTCCAAATACCGCTCTTCGGTTGACAGCTCATTGCGTTTTTCATGTTTTTCCTTGTAATAGGAAGAGTCCTCGCGTACCCCTTTGAATTTCTTCAAGTAGCCCACCGTCTGCACGGCCACCGAATTGGGATCATAGTTGCGTACGCTGTCCTCGACAATGTCGATGCCTTTGAATTCCGGCTTATGCTCGAGAAAATACGCAATTTCCTTCTGCGTCAGACCGGTCTTGATGAGGCGCGGCACATATACGAAATATCTCTTCCCTTCTAAATCCATCAATTCATTATAAATGACATCTTGCGTTAACGGCTTCTCGCTCGGAGTACCGAGCCTGTTGAACACTTCGGCGAGCTGTTTTGCCAAGAGCTGCGCCTCTTCCCGGTTCTTCTGCTGAACCTCCGTCAGCTTCGCCTTCTTAGGATCCCCATAGTTCTTCTCCACATTGAAATAGAGCGACTGGGTCGCCGTAGAATACGCCACCCTTGTCTTACCGGAAGCGTCCCATATCGTGCCCCGCAGCGGCGGAATCGCCGTCTCCCGGAACCCAAGCTGCGATTCCTTCTCCTTCAGGCTTGGACCTTCTACGAATTGCAATATCGCCAACCGCACGATAAGTACGGTAAATACGACAAAGGTTATAAAAAAGAATAAGTTCAACCGAAACGAGAAATTCCGGCGGTTATGGAGTTCACGCTTCTGCGGATCATCCGCATGTGGATGACTCAAGCCTCATCATCCTTTCTTGCTTTACTTTACAATCCTGTCTATTTTACCATATCCGCTCCTCAATATTCAAAGTATCAATGCGAGGTAATATTACTGGCGGAAAGCAGCTTGTCCGGGATATGCGTCGCATCGAATTTCGGCGGATTGAACCAATCACCGGAGCTTGCCCACGTTGCATCCAGCGGTATCCAGCGTTTCTCCTCGCGCAGCCATACTTCGTTCCACGCGTGCGGGCCATAGCCGCCATTACCGTTATAGCCGAGCCCCGTCACCACTTTCACGTCGAGTTCGGCCACGCGCGCCATAACTGCATACAGACGTGCGTAGTCGATACATACGCCCTGTTTGGATGCAAACGTATCTTCCGGCCCCTGCTCCTTCCAGATGCGCTTCGTCTCATACTGACGGGCTTTATCCCAATCATACTGCACTCGACTGCCGATCCAGTCGTATAACCGGCGCGCTTTATCTTCATCCGTCGTCGCGCCACGCACAATTTCAAGCGCAGCCTGCTCGATATCGGCCGGAATTTGATTGTCGATTACCTCGTACTTCCGCTGCATTAACGCGCCTAATTCCTTCTCCACTTGAGAAGTAAACACAGGAAGCTGCTCTGCAATGAAGTCTCCGGCCAATGGCTCAATGACCCGACTGGCTACGGTGCGATAAGCGGACGAAGCTTGTATCATATCACTTGCTTTTGTATCGGGCTGCAGAGTGACATAGGCGAATAGCACCAAGATGACGAAGAATGCGCGCGCTATCCCTACAGCACTGCCCAGCACGGCTCCGACAATCCAATTCACAGCCTTCTGGAGCACGTATATGATTCCTGATTTCTGTGCTTCCCCACGGCTTCCCGCTGCCGATTCAGCGCCTCCGCGTAATACGGTATGCGCTCCGATCCACGCCAATATCATCCGCACGACTAAATAGAGGAGCATGAACAGAATCGCAAAGCGCAGCAGGGCAAAATCGCGCATTCCGGTAATAAATGTATAGTACATTTGCTCCCACCAAGCCAATGAATGCGACGGAATCGTAATGTTCCACTCCACGAATTGACGCTGAACATACGGAGAGATCCATAGCACCATATGAAAGGTGATGAACAGGGACATGAACGTAAACAAAGAATCCATAACAAAGAAGAAGAGGTGACGCATGGACCCTGTAGCGCCTCTCGTCACCCCTTGCAGTACGGAGAGAATGACAATGACGAGGAGCAAGATCGTCACGGCATTCCATTCCCACACTATCCCCGAATTCATTTATTCTGTTTCGCCGCTTGAATGAATTGGCGTATCGAATCGTTCATGTCCCATTCACCTAGCGATACGCCACGGAAGGAGACGTTCACCTTGCCGCTGTTCGGCGTCCCTTTCATTTCAAGATTCGACGTCTTAATCGTATACGTCCCGTCTTCATTGGTGGTGAAGTCAGCCTGCTTCGCTTCGTCCATCATTGCCTGCACCGCTTGGTCCTTCAGCTTATCCACCGCTTCATCCGTCACCGTAGTCACGACATTGTTCACATCGTCCCATGTAATGCCGCTATATACGGCTACCGCTGCTACAATAACGACGACAAGTGCCCATTTGACCATCGTCTTCACGAAGCTTACGATGACGAACAACACGATGAGTGCGATTAGGAAGACAAGCCAATTTTGCTTTATAAATTCAAACCACATTTCCATTTGATTCACTAGGTAACCATCCTTTCCTTTGCGTCTTTGCGTATTATACATCATTCCCAATTGTTGCAACAGTAAGACCAGCAGTATGTCCGGCCAAAACTTTTGAACTGCCTTTGAAAAAGTAATAAGTTCGTCCATTTCGACGTACAAGTATACCATAGCGATCTGGAGGTGACTGATTTGCGCTCTGTGCTTTGGCTTTACTTGTTCTTATTTGTTGCATTTTTTGATCTGCATGCGCAGTATCCGATATTGACCCCGTTTGCCATTTCGTTAGGCGCGGCCCCGTCCTTTATCGGATTGATGATGGGCATGTACTCCTTTACCCATTTGCCAGGCAATGTAATGGCCGGTTACGGAATTGACCGATTCGGCAGCCGGATTTTTATTGTACTGAGCCTTATCGGTGCCGGTATCATCATGATTCTGCAAGCCCATGTCGTCAATCCGTGGCAGCTGCTCGTGCTGCGCTCGATTAGCGGGTTCGTGCTTGCCTTTCTGTCTCCGGCCTGCTTGACGTTGCTCGCCCGTATGGCGCGGGATCATGTGCAGCAAGGCAAGCTTATGGCTGGCAACGGCCTTGTACATACGCTAGCTTCCGTCGTCTCTCCGGCAGCCGGGGCCTATCTCGTCGCCAAGATAGGCTTCTCAATGGCGTTTCAAGCGCTTGGCATCGCGCTTGTCTTCGTCGGTGCGCTGGCATGGTTTTTTATCCAAGATATTAAAGAAAGCGACATGCATAAGACGCCCGCTCAGAGCGAAAACACGTCAACTCCTGTGACCGCCAACGACAAAGCGCCTGCGGTACCGTGGCGCTTCTACTTTATGCCGCTAGCTATTGCCTGCTCGCAAGGCATCTTGTTCTTCGAGCTTCCGCTTATGGCTGACGCGCTTGAGTCCATAATGAAGACAGGCATCTTATTCTCCGCTGTCAGCCTCGGCGCCTTATTCACACTCAGCCTGCTGTTCTTGAACCAATACCCTGCATTTACCCGCACATGGATGGGCGCATTCGGGTTATCGTTGCTGTTCTTCGGGCTCGCTATCCATTGGCCGATCCCGTTGATGGCAACACTGTTTCTTATCGGGATGACCAAGGGAATTATACTTCCCGCTTTATCAGCTCATTTAATACAGCTTAGCGGAGGTGTCCGCTATGGACGTATATTCTCCATCCTGTCCATCGCTTCTTCCATCGGTTCCTTTCTTGGCCCGATGCTTGCCGGACAAATACGGGACACGATTTCACCTTATTTTATCGCTTTTCTGTTTCTCATGCTGGCAGTCACGATGCTTCCAGCCAGACATCCGTTTATACCACACGGCAGGCTGCACACGCAACAGCCTCAGGCAACATCCCCGCGTACATAACAACATGAGGGACATACCGGGCGCTAACCTAAATCGGAGCGGTCTGGGTAGAAGCACAGAACACTCCGTGACATCTGACATAGTATAGCATTGTGATAACAGACTATCGACGAAAGCGGGGTGAAACGAGATGGGAAATTGTTTTGATCCATGTGGTCCTGAACCGACACCCGTAGCGCCAATCACCGCCGGTTGCGGAATAGGCTTCTGGACAGCAACAAGCACAATCCTCGTTCTGTACATCTTGCTTGTGATCATTCTCCGCGCACCATTGCTTTAATATCCTCTCGCTCTCTCCTCATGCGGCTTGTCCCCTAGGCAGGCCGTTTTTTACCATCTAGCTCTACACGCGGTCGCTCATCTTCGAAAAGCCTCGATAGAGGTTTTCTCATATGTACGAGGGTAGCGGCTGGAACGTTGCAAGGCGGGGATGGGTTTATGTTACACTAGGAGTGAAAACCGATACATAAATGAACTTTATATATTAGTAGGTGAACGCCATGGAAATTACAATCATTGTAGAGGGAAAGAACGACCGCAGCCGCTTGCGCCGCCTCTTGAATGATGAGGTCTGCATCTTGTGCACATACGGCACATTGAATACGGAACGGACTGAAGCGCTGCACAAAGAGGCGGGGGACAAGCCGGTCTATTTGTTCATGGATAATGATGCCTCTGGCAAGCGTATACGGGGCGTGCTGCGGGATACGTTTCCCGATGCCGAACATATATATACCCGGCGTGGTTATGCGGGGGTGGAGGGCACACCCGATGATTATTTAATCCAGCAATTAGAAAAAGCGGGGCTGGACGAATACATCATGTATCCGGACCCACCCCCGCTTGCTTGATTCATTATGCTGCTACTTCACTAAACTCATAACGTCATTCGCAATGATCTCAGGTGACGAAGTTTCACGATCATTGGCGTTGTAGTATTTGCGGATGTTGCCATCCTGATCCACCAGCGTAATGACATTCAAATGAGTAAAGTTGCCGTCCTCGTCCTTGATGACACTCGAACCGAGGGCTGGCATCATCTTGGCCACATCCGCCTCGTCACCGCGAAGGAAATACCAGCCGCTGTAGTCAGCATTGTATTTCTTAGACCATTCTTGAATCGCTTCCGGTGTGTCCCGCTCTGGATCGAACGATATGGACACAATGCTTGCATCCTTGCCAAATACGCCTTTATCCTTCAACAATTGCTGAACTTCGGACAGCATGTATGTCGTTGGCGGACACACATCCGGACAATTGGTGAAGTAGAAGTAGAACAACCGCGCTTTGCCGTTCGTATCGGCCAAGCTAACCGTGTTACCGTCTACGTTCTGCATTGTAAAATCCGGTGCCGTCTTATCCGTAAGCGGCAGTTCCGGCCCGCGAGGCCAGTATAGAATGGCCGCTACGACAGCAAATACAAGGACTAACGCCATCAGAAAAATTTGAAAAGAATACTTCTTCGCCCATTGTGACATCGCTCGATCCCCCGTTACTCTCCCATGTTCTGTAATTCTTAACTCATGAATCAGGCTTTCCCCATTGTATCCAAGATAAGAATAATCAGATGCAGCATCAATGCATTGATTGAGAAGATGAAGTTGCGCTTAGCCCACACCTCGTCATTGTTACTCCGAAGTCCTGCTATGCACAAATACAACCAAATAAGGTTAATCACCGTTCCTGCAATGCCGTAAATAAGACTGACGTAGCCGTATGCATAAAATAACCAGGATACGGGCAAAAGCAACGCAACATAAGGAATCATCTGCCACTTCGTGCGCTTAATCCCTTTGACGACCGGCAGCAAAGGGTAGCCTGCTGCGCGATATTCTTCCACACGCCGAATACCGAGCGCCCAGAAATGAGGCGGTTGCCACAAGAACAATACAGCAAAGAACAGAACCGCTCCAATATCAACATACCCAGTAACGGCCACATAGCCGATAACCGGCGGCATCGCTCCCGAGATTCCGCCTACCGATGTACTCCATGTCGATGTCCGTTTCAGCCAGAGCGTATAGACGACGTCATATACGAACATGCCTATTAATCCGAGCCAACCTGCAAGTGGATTAATGAGTAAAAATAAACATAATAATCCCGCGATTCCCAATCCAATCGCATACCAGAGTACGACTTGAGGCTGCAATCGACCCGTAGGAAGCGCTCGGTTGCGTGTGCGTTCCATCTTCATATCGAAATCACGGTCGAAATAGTTGTTAAATACACATGAGGATGCCATAACGAGCGTCGTTCCCGCCAGCACCCACAGCAAGGTCATCCAGGGAATGTCCCATTTAGCTGCCACCCAGAAGCCCGCAAACGTAGCCAATAAATTGGAGCGTATAATTCCCGGCTTCGTTAGCAGAATAAACTCTCTCCATAATCCAACCCGCATCGGTCCCGGCGATAGCATAACGGCATCGGAAGGAGCCTGACAAGTCATTTGTTTATCCACGTGACCCTTTCCTCCTTGTTGTGTTCAGAGAAGAGCAGAAAAGTTGTGCATCTGCTGTAATTTTTATCATAGCAAAAATGTCCAGCACATGACAATGTCGTTCAATAATTTGACAAGGCCTTGACCTTTTATTCACAATGTTTATTAAGCTCCTCAAATTCCCAAATATGCAATTTCCCCCTTCCCCCTGGAATACATGCCGTAATTTCATCCCATTCACTGCTTTCTTCAAGCCGCAATTTTTTCATGCGAACATAATCCTCATGGGATGTGTTCAACCATTGTTCAACAAAAACGTTAGGTTGATCCGTTCCTTCATACAACACCGCATTCGTGTGGCTCTGCAGCTGTCTCTTTACGAGAGACAGATAGGTCTCCCGGAGCTCTGGAGCAATCCGATATTCTACAAAAATGATTCGATTCAACTTGACCACCCTTTCTTTATCTTCTTATGAACCCATGAGTCATATTTTGGAACAAAGTTGTCCACAATACAAGTGGGTGATTAATGATGGATACAAGCACACATGCCATAATCGGACTCGGATTGGCCGGGCTGTCCCAGTGGGACCCCCTCGTCGTATCGGAGCCAGCAACTGCGACTGCCGTCTTCTTCGGCGTGCTGCTCGGCTCTCAGGCGCCTGATGCCGATACGGCCCTAAAATGGAAAAGCAATATTCTCTATATTCGCCAGCATCGCGGGTACTCCCATTCGCTGCCAATGATTGCAGTATGGTCCTTCCTAATATCCGGTGTGCTGACATGGCTCAATAAAGGCGCATCCTTCACGCATGTATTGCTGTGGACAGGCTTGGCCGTGTGTCTGCATGTCCTGACGGACGTCTTCAATGCATATGGCACCCAAGCGGTCTGGCCGTTTACGAAACGATGGATATCATGGAACATCATCGCTTTGTTCGATCCGATCATTTTTTCCACGCATCTTATTGCGATCGCGCTCTGGGGATTCGGCATCCTCTCTCCACGCGTGCTGTTTCCCGCTCTATATCTGCTGCTTATCACTTACTATGTATGGCGAACCCATGTTCACCGACAAGTGGAACGACAATTGCCTCTGCTTGATAAGGAGTATGAAAAAGGAGAAATATACACGATAATTCCGACCGTAGCCCTGTCGAGATGGAATGTAGTAAAGCGGAGTCCGAACGGGTCTTTTATGATCGGCCATTGGAAGCGGGGCATTCTTCATTGGACGGAAAGAGCGGTATGTCACGATCATCCCGCCGTTGAAGCATCCAAGTCTCACCCTGCCGTGCGGGCACTGCTTTATTTCTCAAGCTATGCATGCGCTACCGTGGAGCATACCGGATACGGCTATGCCGTACGTTGGGTGGATGTAAGGTATCGCCACCGCAAGCAGTATCCATTAGTGGCCATCGTCATGATGAATTTGAAGTACGAAACATTGGACTACTTCATCGGTTGGTTAAGTCATACCCGCACCGTCAAACGATACGGATTGGAATAAAGAAGCCGGATCCGCCGGACAATGTACAGTCTACATGCTGTTTGCCGCAGGCTGATGTCAACAAACACAAACAGACGGTCCAAGGATGACCCGTCTGTTTTGCTGCGTTAGTCAAGAAGAATTTTGTCTATTTCGATTAAAAATCTACTTTTGGGCAGGCCCCTCTTCCGTCTATAATGCTGTCCTGCAATAAATCTGTTGAAGTCCGTTATGTGATATACTGATTATGCCGTAAAGCTAAGGGAATATGACCATCATTTGCAACAATTTGTCAAATATCACGAATCAATCGCCACAAGGAGTGCTTGGGTCGCTTTAACGCTTCACAGAACTTGAACTTTCCTTAATGGTAAAAAGCTACTCCGCGCGCAGGAGTAGCCTCGAAACTTCAATGCATGCTATTAGCGATTTCCGCCGGACAATTGTTGCTCAGCCATTTGCACAAGACGCTTTGTAATATATCCACCGATGGAACCCATATCACGGGATGTGTAGTTTCCATAGTAGCCGTCTTGCGCAATCGGAATGCCCAATTCTTGAGCGATTTCGTATTTCATTTGTTGCAGTGCTGCAGTGGCTTGAGGAACGACCAAATTGTTGGAACGGGATTGATTAGACATAGGGTGAATCTCCTTTCACATTGGCGCTTCTAGTTGTGCAAGCTTGCAAACTTATTTTATCCGACCTGCGAAATGTTATACTTGTTTTCGACTCAATTTCTATCCAAAAGGAGCGATCCCCATGAGTAAAGGCTTGGCGCTATGGTTCGCCTTCTCTTCTATTGGCCTCTTGACGGCCACCGCCATCTCCTTGAGCTACAATGCATGGCTTGTCGTCTTGTTTGCAGTCTTGGCCGTGTGCAATATCGGGTTTGGCTTTGTGACGAAGGCAAGACTGCGTCGCCAATCCACATCCTCCGCGAATGAATAAACAAAAGCAAGAGTCCCTCTTCCGAAGCGAATCGCTCCTTCAAGAGGCCTCTTGCTTTATTGTTGTAGCCACACGACTATCATTCAGTCAACTGGCCGACTTACTTATTGAGGAAGCACAAATCCCATACGGCGCTTCACTTCATCAAGTGTCTTCTCTGCCACTTCCCGGGCACGTTCGGCACCGCGGCGTAGCACCTCGTGATGTTCTCCCGTACGGCGCACTTCATGATAACGGGCTTGCAGCGGTTCGATAAGCGCAGCGACTTGTTCCGCCAAATCCTTCTTGAACGGTCCATACATCTGGCCTTCATATTTCGCTTCAATCTCTGCAATCGGCACTCCTGCAGCGTGGGAATAAATACTAAGCAGATTGCTGACTTCCGGTTTATTGACCGGGTCGTATTTGACGACAGCCTCGGAGTCGGTCTTAGCCCGGCTAATTTTCTTCCGAATGACAGCAGGGTCATCCAGCAGCGCAATGTAGCTTCCCGCATTCGGATTGCTCTTGCTCATCTTCTTCGACGCATCGTCCAATGACATAATTCGTGCGCCCACTTCCGGAGTGTAGGTCGCTGGCACGGTAAAGTAATCGCCGAAGCGATGATTAAATCGGTTCGCGATGTCGCGAGTCAGCTCCAAATGCTGCTTCTGATCGTCCCCGACAGGAACAAGGTCTGCATTGTAGAGCAAAATATCTGCCGCCATTAGAGACGGATAGACGAACAACCCGGCACCAACCGATTCCTTTCCTTCCGATTTGTCTTTGAACTGCGTCATTCGTTCCAGTTCACCCATATACGTCAACGTCGTCAACAACCATCCAAGCTCTGCATGCTGCGGCACCTGCGATTGCAGGAAAATAGCAGCCTTATTCGGATCGATGCCTGCTGCAATATACAGTGCAGCGACCGATTCCGTCTGTTCTCTCAATGCTTCTGGATCTTGAGGGACCGTAATGGCATGCAGGTCTACGACCATGAAGAAGCATTCATGCTCATGCTGCAGCTTCACGAAATTTTGAATCGCTCCGATGTAATTGCCCATCGTTAATTGACCACTTGGTTGGATGCCCGATAATACACGTTTCATCCTGTTCACTCTCCTTTTCCTTTCAACTTCACAGCGCCAAAAAATACAAAAAGGCCTTTCGTCAAGGGACGAAAGACCGTGGTGCCACCCTCTTTTAATTGCATCAACCTAAAGCATAAAAATAATGGGTTGCGCAAACCTCTACCCGATAACGCCGGGATGCGGCCAAGCCTACTGTCGTGTGAATATCGCACCGGTTCGGCTCAGCGCTCAAAGGTCCATTCGGCAGCTACGTCAGCACCGGTTCACAGCTTCCACCGGCTCTCTGAAGCATAACGTATCGCTTACTTGTCCTTATCATCGCTTTCAACTAGATGACGCCGCCTTAGTCAAGGCATTGCGTACTTGATTAGCCACTAGAATAGCGAAGAACTCCCCATTTGTCAATCGTCTCGTGTACATCAAGTCATATGACTTTACGGAACGGATTTGTTATTATGATCTTAACGCAGAAGCGCTCAAACTCATTTGTATAAAGGAGCCAATACATATGTATCAGATTACGAAGGGCCAATGGAACGGTTATGACACGTTCATTATGCACAGCGACACCTTGGAAGCGACACTGCTTCCCGAGCTTGGATGCAATGTCATCCGGCTATGGGACAAAGCGGCGCAGCGCGACATCCTGCGTGCACCAGCGGAGAGCGATCTCGATTATTATATGACGAAGCCATACCATTTCGGCATCCCGATGCTGATGCCACCGGGACGGATTCGCCGGGGGAAATTCGAATACGCAGGCGTGTCGTACCAGTTTGACCAAAATACAGCGAACGATAACCATATTCATGGTCTGCACCGCTTACAGCCATGGTCCGTCATTCGCGCGGAAGCGGACGATGAGCAGGCAGTCGTCACGGCACAATTCCATACAGCAGACGATGATAATTGGATGCGTCAATATCCGACTCCGCTGGAATTTCAATTGACGTTCATCCTGCAAGGAAGCACGCTATCTCAGCACTTGACGGTGACCAACATAGGAGGTCAAGCGGCACCGTTCGGGTTCGGAACGCATACTTGGTTCCTTATCGACGGCGAACCGAATCGCTGGACGCTGCAGGTTCCGGTAAGCGGTATTTATGAGCTTGATGAAGAGCTAATAACTACAGGCAACACCATACCGTTAGGCAAGAATGAACAGCTTCTTAATGGAATGAACCTGCGGGGCACTGACTTCGACACGGTATTCAGCATCGGGACGGACAAGCCGGAGGCTTGGCTGACACGGGATGACGGCTATCGCATCCGTTATGCAGGCAACCGTCCGTTCTTCAAGCACTGGGTGCTCTACACGCGTGGAGTTGCGGATGAAATCATGTGCGTCGAGCCGTATACATGGCTGACCGATGCCCCTAACCTTCCATTTGATAATGATACGACCGGTCTAATCGACTTGAAGCCGAATGAGCCGATCACACTAGTGCTCGATCTTGAAATTCAGCATCCATAATTACGAACTTTAACGATGCCAAGTCGGTCCCTCGACTTGGCATTATTTACATGAACGAGTTAGCTTTTTTCATCGCATATTTCCACTCTAGCTTTCCATACTAACAAACACAAGGAGGTGAACAACATGCCAGTGAATCAACAACAAGGAAGCCGCTCTAACAACTTGGTAGTACCACAAGCTACAGCAGCTCTTCAACAAATGAAGTATGAAATTGCTCAAGAATTGGGCATTCCAATCGCACAAGACGGTTACTATGGAAACTACACATCCCGTGATATGGGTTCCATCGGTGGATATATTACAAAGCGTCTTGTTCAAATGGCTGAGCAACAATTGGCGGGCCGCACTCGCTAATAGCTGCGTGCAGCTATGCCGCTGCATCGTCCATACTTAAGCAACCACAGCAGCTACGGCTTGCCCGGCCTCTCATTTGCGGCCACAACCGTGCCTGCGAGGTGAGCAAGCATACTTACTCACCAATGTTAAAGAAGCTCTCTTTCCTAGGATAGAGAGCTTCTTTGCTTATGTAATGCGGTTCAGGAAGCGCGCTTATATGTGTGAGTATCCTGCTTATCAAGCATATGTATTAAATTATAATTCGACTCGAACCATGTGCTGATATGCAGCGTATCCTGCTTAACAGCAAAGTCGAATACGATTTCACCGTGAGTCCATTGCTTCTTATGCTTCAGAGCATCGATCGCAGTCTGACGAAACGAGGCGACATGACGTAAGGTCAATCCCTGTCTAAGGGGCTTGATTACACCGTTGCTGCTCTCCAGCGCATCGTGCTTCACGCCGAACTTTCCCACCACATCATTGCGAATGCAGACAATGATTGTACCTCCAGTTAGTCCAATCAATTCAGATTCCAGCTGTTCAAACACTAGGCTTAATTGCCTAGCCAAAGGCATTCCGTTAGTCTTCATCTCACAAATTCCCTCCTTTATAAAATGGCCACACCATCCCAAGAAATGGTTCTCAAGACTCATTATAAGGGAACTTTTTCCTATTTTCAACACATATATACATATTTAGATTTTTATTGACTCCAAACGACAAAAGTATAATAAATGTTTGATTATTTGCTAACATTTACATAGACCCTGTACAGAGGCGATGCTATAATGATGCTAGCATGCTATATTATGGATCTCTTGGGACATATAAAGGAGCGGTCGTATGAATTGGTTCAATACGTTAAACTTTAAGCATAAGCTGTTAATTGGCTGCTATGGTATCGTGGGCTTGTTCGCATTGACTACGATTGTACTGCTTACAAGTGGTGCTTCTCTCATACCAGGACTAATTACCCTCGTCATCCTTATAGGGATCAGCTATCCGTTCATTAACATGTTGGAGAAATCGCTGACCGAACCTATTATGGAGATGTCCCGATCCGCATTGCAGATTGCGAAGGGAGATTTCTCCCAGACCGTTCAGGTGACGACGAGCGATGCCTTAGGAGAGCTCGGTCATTCCTTTAATTCGATGGTCATCAAGTTGCGTGAAATTTTACAGCAGACGACTGACATATCCCGTCACGTCTCTGATTCTGGACGAGATATGTATCATAAGAACCAAAACATGAAAATGGTAATGGAGCAGGTGGCTTCTTCGTCGAACGAGCTTGCCATTGGCGCTGCCGAAATATCCGAAGATATATCCGCTATGTCGGATTCTATCAAGCAAATCGAACATAAAGTCGAATCCTATACTCATTCCACCAAAGAAATGAACGAGCGCTCCGCCCTGACCTTGCAATTGGTGGATAAAGGCCGGACAGCCGTAGACACGCAAAGTGCAGGAATGCAGCGGAATATTGAAGCGACTGATCACGTGGCAACCGCAATTACGCAGTTGGCCCGCCAGACCGAAGGGATATCCAAAATCACCCGCACCATCTCGGAGATCGCCGAACAGACGAATTTATTGTCTTTGAACGCCTCCATTGAAGCGGCGCGTGCTGGCGAGCACGGCAGAGGCTTTGCCGTAGTTGCTCAGGAAGTGCGGAATCTTGCTGAAGAATCGACCGCTTCCACGAAGGAAGTGTTTACGCTTGTCAAAGGAATTGAACAAGGCATCAAGCAAGCGATAACGAATATTCATGTCAATGAAGAAGTTGTACATACACAGACCGAATTGATTCGGGAAACCGAACGCATTTTTAATGATATTGTAGAGAGCATCCAGTTCATTACGGAACAGATTGCAGCCTTTGCCCATGAAAGCGACAGCATGCTGGACGGAGCCAAGACGATTTCGAGCTCCATTGAGAATATTTCTGCGATTACGCAGCAGTCCGCCGCCGGAACCGAGCAGGTGTCCGCTTCCATGAATGAACAGATCTCCTCCGTGCAAGCGATGGTGGAGACTACCGAGGAACTGCAGCTTAAAGTAGTGCAGTTGCAGCGTACATTTCAAGTATTCAAATTGTAAAATGAATAGTTTACAACATAAAAACAGGCAGCCGCCAATGGCCGCCTGTTTTTATGTTACATTATTAATTTCGTTTCCGTTCAAAAAAAGAGCTGCAGATCATCAAGATCTGCAGCTCTTTGCCAGCTCACGGCGGTCATCCTATCATTTGCTCCTCAGGGCGAACGGAACGCTTGCGTTCTCTAATCAACCACAGCATGAAACCAGCTGTGCCTATAACCCCGCAGACGAAGCCGTATAAGTACATCGCCTGACCTCCATACGCTTCCTGCAACGCTCCCCCGCTCATTCCTCCAGCAATGCCGGCAAGTCCTAGGAACACCATGCCGAGCAGCGCTTGACCAGTAGCGGCCAATTGCTTCGGCAGAAGCTGTACGACGAACTCGATTGCAAGCACCCATAACGCCGCATACGTCACCGCATGCGCTCCTTGCAGCACGACAACTACCCATGGGTCCGTCACAAGGGCGTATAAGAGCCATCTTATCGCATATAGCGCGCTGACCAGCGTCAAGAGCGTCAGCATCCGGCTGCGCTGCATTAGCCTGGTCATGAGGGCAAAGCCGATAATTTCGCTAAATCCGGCCACCGCCCAGGCCCAAGATACCTGCATCGACGAGGCTCCCAAGTCATTCATATGAAGCGACAACAGGGCATCATTCATGCGGTGCGGCATCGCAATGACAAAGATAAGCGTCAGGAGCAGGAGCAGCGAAGGGACGGAGAGTGCCTTCTTCAGCACGGCTGCATTTACAGCGGTATCCGTATCCGCCGCTTCTTGCGGCGGTTCTTGCAGCAAGAACATGCTCAAGAGCAAGCCGCCCCATATCGGCAAGTACATCCAGAACAGCGCGTCGACGCCGCCCCACAAATCAAACATCTGCCCCATCACGATGGCGGTCAACGTGAATCCCACCGAGCCCCACATTCGAATCGAGCTGTAAGACTGCCCTAACGCTGTCGCCGACTTCACCGTCAGCGTATCAAGCAATGAAACAGCCGGCAGAAAGCAGATATACAGTGCAAGCAGACTGATTGCCGCCGTAATGCGGTCTGTCGACAGAAACAAGCAGGCAGCGGCAATTCCTTTTCCAATCCATAAACCGAGCAGGAGTGGTCGAATCGCTTTCATACGGTCGCTCACCAGCCCGGCGACGGGTTGGGCGAACATAGCCAGGAAAGGCCCCAGCATAAGCAACGTCCCCACTTCTAAAGATTGAAATCCCCGCTCCCGCAACAGCAGCGGCAAATAAGGGATGAGCAACGCATTGGTGGAATAGAACAAAGCATGAAACAGCTTTAACAAGCGATTCGATGTCACAATGATGTCTTTCCTTTCCAGGTAGCTCTAATTGTGCTCCTGCAGCCTATGAGGAAATGCCGCCGTGCTTCTAGCTTATTCCGTCATTTGCAAGAACAATTCAACATCCTTGAGCGTAACGTCAATTGCGGTTTGCCAGAAATCCGGCTTCGTCAAATCGACGCCAAGGTGCTTCTCAGCCAACTCTTCGACTGTCATGACACCTGTATCACGCAGCAGCGCATCGTATTTGGCAGCGAATGATTCGCCTTCCTGTAAAGCACGCGCATACAATCCAGTACTGAACAGATAACCGAACGTGTACGGATAGTTATAGAACGGAACATCAGTGAAGTAGAAATGCATTTTCGATGCCCAAAAATGCGGGTGCAGCGAATCTAGGGCACCGCAGAATGCTTCATTTTGCGCCTCTTCCATCAAGGAACACAGCTGTTCGGAAGACAGAAGTCCTTCTTTGCGTTTTTCGAAGAAGCGCGTTTCGAACAAGAAGCGAGCATGTATATTCATGTAAAAAGCAATGGAGCGCTGAATCTTGTCTTCAAGCAAGGCCAACTTCTCTTGCTCGTCTTTCGCCTGCTTCACAGCAGAATCCGATACGATCATTTCTGCAAAAGTCGATGCGGTCTCTGCGACGTTCATTGCATACTGCTGCGCAAACGCTGGCAATCCGTCCATCACGTATTGATGATAGCCATGACCCAGTTCATGCGCCAGCGTAGAAACATTGGAAGGCGTACCTGCATATGTCATGAAAATACGTGTCTGATTAACGACCGGAAGCGAGGTGCAGAATCCACCTGGACGCTTGCCAGGACGGTCTTCCGCTTCAATCCAACGGTTCTCGAACGCCTGCACGGCGAACTCCGACATGCGCGGGCTGAATTTACCGAACTGCTCGACGATAGTATTCGCGCCCTCGTCATACGATATGGTCGCTTGCGTCCCGCCAAGCGGCGCTTCCACATCGCACCACGTCAACTTTTCTACGCCCAGCAGCTTCGCTTTGCGCTCCAAATAGGCTACGAACTTCGGCTTATTGCGGACAATCGTATTCCACATAGCGTCCAGCGTCGCTTCTGACATGCGATTCATCGCAAGCGGCTCTTTCAAGACGCTATCCCATCCGCGATGCTCATACAGCTTCAAGCGGAAGCCGGCGATACGGTTCAACGCATCTGCGCAGAAGTCTGCCTTCTCACTCCATGCTTCTTCCCATAGCTTGAACATTTCTTCTCTGATTTCGCGGTTAGGATGCGACAGCTTGTTGTGTGCTTGACCCGCGGAAAGCTGTACCTTTTTGCCGTCTTCTTCATAATCGATGCGGAAATGCGAAATGACCGTGTTGTACATTTCCGACCAGCCGTGATAGCCGTCTGTAGCCAGATCGCCGACGAGCGCTTCTTTTTCGGGGGACATCTTCTCCCGGGCCCATTCGCGGCGCTCATTCAAGTTGAAGGCGATGCCCTCGTTGT
This sequence comes from Paenibacillus sp. OSY-SE, assembly GCF_000283315.1. Lineage (NCBI taxonomy): Bacteria > Bacillati > Bacillota > Bacilli > Caryophanales > Paenibacillaceae > Paenibacillus > Paenibacillus sp. OSY-SE. Next base: position 142,803 of record NZ_ALKF01000199.1, read on the forward strand.
CAGGAAGCTTCACAAAAGCAGCCCACACTTCGTCCGGCATGCTGCGCAGCAGTTCATCATACAGCGTATCGACTGTAAGCAGCTGCGCGCCCAGTGTTTGAATGCGGCCAGACAATTGAATCGCTTTCTTGTCTTTAATGTTTTGCGCTGTAAGGCAGCCAACATAAGCTCCAGCTTCATGGAGGCGCTTATTTACATCTTGCAGTTGTCCAGTAATATGTACGAGTTCCTTCGTGTCCTCCAACGTTTGCGGAGCAGACATTTCCTTAAGCTTGCCAGTCAGTGCCGCGATATCCTGTTCTGCGGCTGCAAGCGATTGCTGCAATGCTTCGGACTCAGCGCCCCCGGAGAAAATGACATCCAAGTCCCACGTTTGGCTTAAAGGTTGTTTCATGCCATACACACCTTTCTGCGAATATTATTGGTAACGGAAGGCATATGAGGTTGTTCAAAAGCTCTTCTTGAACACGCACTGTTTGAGTTTTGCACCTTGACCGTGTATAACTAAACTATACCAAAATTAAACTTACTCGCACAGGGAGGATTATAGCGCATGAGACCTTTGCAAATCTCAGCGGATACCGCGTTGAAGTTATCGAAAGCGCTCGGCGTCCCCATGGAGCAGCTTATGCATATGCCGCAGCATATTTTATTGAAGAAGCTTGCCGAGCTGGCCCAAGCCGAAGCTGAGTCTTCTGCTGCCGATGATCATACTTCGACGGAGAATCCGAAATGATACCATTAGAAAATACGCTGCCTTACGATCACATCATGGGAGATATTTATATTTCAAGCTGCCCGTTCTGTCATAAAGATAATGTCTTGCTCCCATTGAAACCGCAAGAACTGCCGGATATTCGCGACGGCAAGAAACGGCTGCTCGTATTTCCATGCTGCCGGAACCGTATCGTCATCGTAGATGTGGATAGCGATTACTTGTTGGCTGACCGCCAGATTCGTTAAACATGAAGTTTGATGAACTACACCCCTTATCGTAGACATTGGTAAAGCACCTTGGTGTAACAAGCCAACTGGAATGTGATAAGGGGATTTTTCTATACCTTTTTTCAAAAATGAAAGGTGATTAATATGAAAAAGAAAATTTTCACCATTTTATTTATTTTTTGTACCTTTCTGCTCCTGTTCGGATGCTCAGGTAATACAAAATTTATGGGGAAGACGGAAAATTGGGAAGTTAAAATCATTCAACGAGGAAATTTGGAGCAGCTTCAATATGAAATCAAGTATTTAGGAAATGAGCAATCGATTACAGATTTTGGTTATCAATTCGAAAGCAAGACCCTGCATTTATCAGGCAACGATCCTAACTCGAATCCAACACCATTTATGTACAATTCGAATGTGCGTCTTATTGGACAGAAAAAGATAGAGGAGCCAGTTCAAATAACAATCCGTTGGAATGGCAAGCAGGAGACGGGGGATTTAAAGGTATATTAGTTAACTATTATTTCAATCTCCATTGGATTTCGTACAGTGAAACAGTGGCATATCCCTCTGTACGACAGGTTCCATTGGAAATCATCCAGTGTTTTGGCACTCTTTCAACAGCAACCGCTGAAAATAAGCCAGATCCATTGGATAAAATGCAGTCCAAGCGCCTTTTAGCCCCGCAATCGCCACATCCTGCTGTATGTTTTCCAATGGATCTTACTCCTGAGCTCGACAACAACAAGCAAGCTGGCTCCCTTTTAATCTCAGGAACCAGCTTGCCAGTTGAACATTATTGTGTGAATCCCCCGCCGATGCTAACGACAGGCGGCGTATTCCCTTCCTCCGCCATCTGCTCCCGAATGGCGGCCCACTGCTCGCGTGCCGCGCGAATCATCGCGGCATCCATAATGCGCTTGTCGTGAATAATCCGGCCGAAGCACTTCGCAGCTTCATTCAGATCACCCAGCCGGCGGTACAGCTCACCGATAATATAGATGAGGCGGGCATCGTTCTGGTCACGCCATTCATGCTCGAATACACTAATATACGAATCCAGGGCAAAACGCAGATAGCGCAGCTCGTTCTTCGTATCGTTCCGATAGCGGTACAGCCATGCAATGTGATGCAGCAGACCGGCAACGACGCGCTTGCTTTCTCCGATCGTCTGGGCGGTCAGCAAGGCGAGCTTATAAGTTTCCAACGCTTGTTCCCATGTACGCTCGCCTGCGTATTCCCGCGATTTCCATTGGGAAGCTACAACTTCTTCAAAATCTTTCCGATGGGTAGGAAGCCATTGCTTCAGTGAATTCTCTGTCGAGGCGCAGCCGCATTCTGGACAGACTCGCACGACGTAAAAGTCGGGATTCACTTTATCCTCACCGAAATGCGGACAAAAATCACTGTCGATATGAATCGGTTTTTTAAAACGCGACCTTACGCGTGACGATTGGAATGTGTTCTTGCAATATGGACATTCGACTTGTAACAGGTAAAGTGGTTCAACCTCCATTAAAGTGTCCCTTCCTTCTTGCTGATTAATATGTAAGTGATGAGGGAACTTTACCACATTATCGGAACTTATGCTGTGAACTAATTGGTGTTAATGAAATGATAAGCAGGTCCCGACAAGCGTTCCAACACCATGTCTCGCAGCGCAGGCTCCAAGCCGATCTCTATCAACGCCTCACGCATGCACCCTAACCACGCATCTGCACGTTCGCGGGTAATCGGGAACGGCATGTGACGCGCCCGCATCATCGGATGTCCGTATTCATCGGAAAAGAGTGACGGTCCCCCGAAAAATTGTGTCAGGAACATGAACTGCTTCTCCATGACGGGCATAATATCTTCCGGAAACAGCGGACCGATTAGAGGATCAGCTTGCACGTTCGGATAAAAGGCCTCTACTATTCGTCGAACAGTCGCTTCCCCCCCGATCGCTTCATATATCGTCTGTTTATATCTTTCCATACGCACTCCTGTCTTTTGGCATAAGAAGGGATAACACTTCGGACTCCCCTCCTTCAGCCCTATAATAATTAGTAGTCTCTGCTCATCACTTTATTATAAAAGCACTACGTTTTCAATTCATTTACGCTAATGCTCACCGCCACAAGGGTATAATTGCACAAAAAAACGCTGAATAGTGATCAGCGCCGTGACGTAATTGAATTATCTTTCCCAATCCTCTTCCTGCGGTCCCATTAACGACTCTCGAATGACATAGACGAAAGCGCAAACAAGGATGCCAGCGATTATACTCATCCTCATCACCCCTAACGAACTTCTACGCGTTTCATCGTTCTTTATATTTATTTTATCACAATGGTACCCAAAAATATACGTCCTTCTGCAAGCGTTTACTTTACATTTTGATTACAAAATCAGACTGTAGATACTTCAGCAGCTGCTTGGTGTGGCATGTTTGCCTTTATGTCATCATATGTTTGAATGGAGTATTCGTGCAGGCCCCGTGAAAGGAGAGTGCCCATGAAACGCAGGACAAGCCGTTCTTATTTGGCACCACTGCTTATCGCAGGTGTATGTGGCCTATTTCTTATCCTAATGGCAGCGCATCCCTCCACTGTCTTGGATGCAGCCACACGTGGCCTGTCCATTTGGTGGGACGTGCTGTTTCCTTCACTATTGCCTTTTTTTATTATTTCCGAAGCGCTGCTAGGCTTTGGTATTGTGCACTTTATCGGGACGCTGCTTGATCCCGTCATGCGCCCTTTGTTCCGCATCCCCGGCATCGGGGGCTTCGTAGTCGCGATGGGCTATGCTTCCGGATACCCGGTAGGTGCCAAGCTGACGACACGGCTGCGCATACAAAATTTAATTACACGCGAAGAAGGCGAGCGACTCGTTGCATTCACTACCTCGTCCGATCCGATCTTTCTCATTGGGGCTGTGGCGGTCAGCTTCTTCGGAAATGCTGGCCTCGCCTTAACACTAGCACTCGCCCATTATGGCTCTGGGCTTCTCGTCGGAATTGTGATGCGATTCTACGCACCGCATGCGCCACTTACCCCAATGGACAACACTTCTCCTGCAAAAGGGGTTGGTAATATCAAGGGAACTTTCATTTTCCGGAGAGCTTTTCATGCCATGCATGAAGCAAGGAAGCAGGATGGCAGACCGTTAGGAACCCTGCTCAAAGAAGCAGTCGATTCCTCACTTAAGCTGATGATCGTTGTCGGTGGACTTGTCGTCTTCTTTTCCGTTGTCATGGATTTGCTCGCCGTCATTGGAATTATGCCATTCTGGGAGCATCTGCTTCAGCTGCTGCTGCAAACCTTTCACTTATCTCCGGATCTGGCTCCCGCTTTCACGGGAGGTTTATTTGAAGTCACCTTAGGTGCAAAGAGCGCAGGCGCAGCCGTCTCTGCCGGAACCCATGCACAGGTGGTGGCAGCCGCTTGGGTGCTGTCTTGGGCCGGACTATCGGTCCATGCTCAAATCGCGAGTATAATGAACCAAAGCGATTTAAGGTATATGCCATTTCTGTTCGCCAGGCTTGTCCATAGTGTGGGGGCTGCTGTGGCCGCGTATTGGTTATATCCGCTCCTCATGCGATTGGAACCGCAGCTCTCCGCCTGGCTTCCATATCAAGGGCACTCGGCTGCATGGATGTCTCCTTGGGAGACCGCTTGGAGTTCAATGAGAGTCGGTCTTGTGCTGGCAGCGCTCTTCTTCATCTTGATGTGTCTTATCTCCTTCTTGATCGAGACGATGCGCTTGAATCGCAGATAACTTCCATCGCCATCGCCACTTTACCCGAAATGGCGATTGTATTCCTCATGCGGAACGTATAATATGGAGTTGATGTGTTCTATAACACGGTTATACATTACATTACCGCATAACAAAGGAGTCAGCGCCTTGAAATACGCAGTATTAAACCGAGGAGACGACATCTCTGTCTCTTTGACCGAGACGTTTCACCGTTTAGCTAACGGCCAGGGTCTCATTTGTGATGATGAGGAGCCTGAGATTGTTCTATCGATCGGCGGTGACGGAACGATGCTCCAAGCCTTTCACCGCTATGTTGGACAACTTGATCGAATCGCATTCGTCGGCATTCATACCGGTCATCTTGGCTTCTACGCTGATTGGAAGCCGAATGAAATCGAACTGCTCGTTCAGTTGATGGCCGAGAACCGTTCGAAGGACCAGATTTATCCGCGTATCGTCAAGTATCCGCTCATTGAGCTGCAATTGGATGGCGAAGATACCGGCAAGAGAACATACATTGCCTTAAATGAATTTACATTGAAGGGCGTCGAGAACACGCTCGTCGCTCAAATCGATATTAATGACGAACTGTTTGAGATGTTCCGCGGAGATGGGATATGCGTATCCACCCCGTCCGGCAGCACGGCCTATAACAAGAGCCTTGGCGGGGCTATGGTGCACCCCTCCATCCCGTCCATTCAGCTTGCCGAGATAGCATCCATCAACAACCGCGTGTTCCGCACACTCGGATCGTCGCTTATTTTGCCTAAGCATCACCATTTCGACATTCATCCACGCAAGAAGCAGAAGCTGTTGTTGACGGTCGATCATGTGAACATCCCAATTGACCACTTTCGCTCGATTCGCTGCCGGGTTGCCGATCAGACCGTAACATTCATTCGCTACCGGCCGTTTCCGTTCTGGAATCGCGTGCGCGAGGCGTTTCTCGGCTATGATGAGCACGGACACTACAATGTATAATTTGCATACGAAAAAAGGTGCGTCCTTATCAAAGGACGCACCTTTTTTTGCAAGCTGAAGCTGTACCATCTTCAGATGTAGAGCATTCTAATTCATTGAAAACAAGCCTTATCCAAATTTCCGCTCGGCAAGGCTTGTTGATGAATGGGTTATGAACGAACTTCCTTCGCTTCACGCGGCTCTTTCGACTCCGCTGAGCTGCGCTGTTGTGCGTGCGCATTCGGCGCTGCAGAGCCCTTACCGCTATGCTTGTGGCGATTGCGATGCTGACGCGGTTTGCGCTCCGACGAGGCTGGTTTTGGAGTCTGCTCGGCTGAAGATTCGTTGGCGGCCGTCTTCGGCTGCAATGATATGCCTTGCTTCGCTTGCGGCGCCGCTTCTTCACCGGTATCTTCCAATGCAGCTGCGCCTTCCTGCTCCGCTTCATCCCCTTGGTCAGTACCCGAACGCAAGCGCGCATCTTTATTGCTGACCTTCTCAAGAATGAAGTAAGCACAGCCGAAGTTGCAATATTCATTAATATAATCCATCATGCTGGATACGCCCGATTCTTTAGTGGACTTCGGATGATTGTCCCTAAAGAAGCCTTTTAAGCGAAGCTGACTGTAACCCCAATCGCCCAGTATGTAATCATACCGTTCCAACACTTCGCTATATCGGCTTCGGAACGCCTCCGGATTCCATGCATCTTTGTGTTCTTGAATTACTTCGTACGTTCTGCCTCCAACTTGAATCACGTCCGTGATTCCCCCTTCCCCGTCGATGACAGGCTCAAGCACGAACGGATGAGCGCGCTGCCTCTTGACCCCGGGTCCACATGCCGCGGCTTGCGATATGCCTAGGCTTGGGATAAAGCCATCGTCTGATGAGCAGATTTCACTTGTTCATGCGCATGGTAGGAGCTGCGTACAAGCGGTCCTGATTCGACATGGCTGAATCCGCGCTTCAATCCTTCGTCCTTCAACTCTGCAAATTGCTCCGGACGATAATATTTTTCAACATTCAAATGTTTCTTAGTCGGCTGCAAATATTGTCCAATCGTCAAAATATTACAATCTACGGCACGCAAATCGTCCATCGTCTGCAATATTTCATCCCACTCTTCACCAACACCAAGCATAATGCTTGATTTTGTTGGAATTTGCGGCTGCATCGCCTTCGCTTGCTTCAGCAATTCTAGAGTGCGCTCGTACTTCGCCTTGGCCCGCACACGATCTGACATCCGTTCTACTGTTTCCACATTGTGGTTCAAAATATCTGGTTTGGCGTCCATCACGATACGGAGCGCATCCCAATTTCCCATGAAGTCGGGGATAAGCACTTCTACACTGCACAATGGCATCCGGCGGCGGACCGCGCGAATCGTCTCCGCAAAGATAGAAGCTCCTCCGTCTTGCAGATCATCTCTGGCGACAGAAGTAACGACGCAATGTCGTAAGCCCATGCGTTCAGCGGCTTCAGCCACACGTTCTGGCTCTTGCAAGTCCAATTCAGTCGGCATACCAGTATTCACTGCACAGAAGCGACAAGCACGCGTACAAATATCACCCAAAATCATGAACGTTGCCGTGCGATTAGCCCAGCACTCGTATATGTTCGGACAACGCGCCTCCTCACATACCGTATGCAGCGTCTTGGAGCGCATCATATCTTTAATCTCGGTGTAATTCTCTCCCGTGGTCAGTTTGATGCGTATCCAGTCTGGTTTCTGCTCTATCGTTTTCATGAAGTGTACCCTTCCTTCTCTGTTCGCTTAACCTTGACCTAATTCAGTATTATACCATGAACCCTCAAAAATCCATACCTGCGTGTCCATCTCCTTGGATAAAAAGGCTATCAACGCACATTCTAACATTAAATCATTCCTTTCGGATATGGAAGAAGGAGGAAAATGCCGCATGAGACAAGTTGCATCTGTATTGCTTGCAAGTCTTGCCTTATCGATTTGCTTTAGCTCACCGCTTGGCGCATCGCCAGCGCATTCCTTGGGCCGTAACGAAATGTCGGTGCGCACCTTTGCAGATGAGTTGCCTGCAACAGCCGATTCAGGTGGCGAGGTATGGAGGGAACGACGAGACTTATATGAAAAAATGAGCGTGGTCACCGGTATACCCTGGTATCGTCTGGCGGCTATCGATCAATACGAACGAACATTGACGAAGGCCAATCAAAAAAAACGAGAGCATCCAAAACGGTTAACCGGCGTTTTCGTCGAGCCCCCGAAATGGGTAGGCCTCATGAACCCGGATATTGAGGATCAAAATCCGAAATCGATCTCATTGTTCAAAGGGGTTGGGCGCGACGGTTCAGGAGATGAACGTGCCGATGCTAACAACGATACCGACCTGCTGTACAGTGTCGCTTCATTAATTGGGTCTTACGGGCCGCACGAGGACGACTTCGGCAGGGGTTTATGGAATTATTATTCCAATCCCAGAGCAGTGCAGCGGGTGAAACAATTCGCACGCATCTATGAACATTTTGACCAACTGCAGCTGTTCGAACACGCTTTCCCGCTGCCAGTAAAGTCCACCTATTCATACCGCAGCACTTGGGGCATGGGACGGCATTACGGCGGATTCAGAATTCACGAAGGCACCGATATATTTGCTGGTTATGGAGTGCCCGTGCGCAGCACCTGCTACGGCATTGTTGAGGTGAAAGGCTGGAACCGTTACGGCGGTTGGCGAATTGGAATCCGCGATTTGAACAACCTGTATCACTACTACGCCCACCTATCCGGCTATGAGAAAAATATTAAAATCGGTGATATTGTCACACCAGGACAAACGATCGGGTGGGTCGGAAGCTCAGGGTATGGCAAGCCGGGGACATCAGGCAAGTTCCCGCCGCATTTGCATTATGGCGTCTACCGAGATCGGGGGCTGGTGGAATACGCGTTCGATCCGTACCCGCTGCTTCATCAATGGGAGCAAGCGGACAAGCGAAAGCTGAAGCAGCCAAAAAAAGTGAAGCAAGATTCTACTGCTAAGCCTGCAAAAGAGACAAAAAAGTAGTGCCGCATGCAGCCATAAATGCGCTGGCGCACAAGAATTGAATTGAAACGAAAGAAGCGGCCTCTGGGCCGCTTCCTTCACTTTACTCGTGTCCCTGTCCTTGCACAGGCACAGATGGTTCTGTGTTTGCCTCAACTGGCTGTGAAGGCTCTGTATGCGTCTCTGTCTGTGAAGGAACGCTGACGCCGTCCTGAGGCACAGATGTTCCTATCGCCCCCCCTGGCGAGGACTGCATCGGCAATGACAGCGCAGGCGCCTTCTCACGGTTAGTGCCAACCGGTTGTCCTTTGCCGTCATAATAATACATCGGCACATCGCCTACGACGAGCAGATAGGAAATCGGGATTTCCGTCTCCACCACCTCAGGCTCCAAATCGAATGGAATGACAATCGCCACTTCCTCCACTACTTTTATATAGACTTCAATGATTACCATATTGATGCCGACGTCCATAGGACGGGTATTAAGCTCGACCTTCGCTGCTCCTTGCGGCTCCATCCGCACCGGAATGCGCGGCCCGAACGATGCGATCAGCGGACTGCCCAACGCTTGGCCGACCGGAATATGATCCTTGAGCTCATTTGCTTGATTCAGCGTCGACTGAACGACATCGACCGTATCAGCCGTAATTCGCATTTGCTCATTGTAGTTTAAGGCGACACTGGTCACCTTGCCGCGTGAATCCGTCTTCCATTCGATTAATTTATTGAGCTCTCTGCCCCGCATCACCTGCTCGGTTATCGCTTTGTTAATCGCCTGCGTCGCAATTTGCTTCACCCGTATTTTCGCAAGATGCATTAACGGTCCCCGTACATTTTTATCCACATAGACGAACATTTGCACCGACAGCAGCACAAATATTACGAGCGCAATAAAGAACAGCCTCCGTTTGCGGCGCGGCTTAGCCGGCCGATTTTGCCACTGCAGCGCGGTGTTCGCGTTTCCGCTTCCCAACGGACGGACACCTTTGCGCCAGCCTGTTGAACGCCATCCAGAAGCTCGCCTTTTGCTGAACGATATTTGGGGCAGCTGCCATCTGCGCGTACGAAATCCCGAGCGCCAGCCTGGCCGCCATCTGCTCAAATCATATCCCCCCCTTCTGGCTCGGCTTGAAATGAGCAGTCTGTACGTTCCCAGTGTATGCGGACAGCCACAAAAAAAGAAGAACGGTCCTGTCCATGGGCCGTGAGCTTGTCGGGGAACCCAAACTATCTTGACATAACAGCTGGCAGCTACGTATACTTGCTAACGTATAACTATAAATTTCTAATGAGGTGGAAAGGAAATGATGATTTTATCGACTGTTCTGAAACGGAATTTGGCTTAACACGGGAGAAGTCTGCCCATTTTTTCATCTAAGCCAACCGAAGAACAGGTGATAAAGAACTCTATTCCTTTCTTACAAAATTAGTTTTGTAATGGGTAAGGTGGTGTTCACCTTGCCCATTTTTTATATTTATTTTTGCGATCCATTGAATCGAATATGCTCTTTATTGCTGCTGTCCTCTCGGTTGGCTTTGCACGCAAAGCGAAAAGGAGAGAATAAGATGTCAGCAAACATGGAACAAAAATGGAGTTTGGCGAACAAACAAGGGGTATCGTTATTTTTGGTGTTATCGAATATATTCATTGCATTTTTAGGAATTGGTCTTGTCGTCCCTGTCATGCCATCCTATATGAAACAATTGCAGCTAAATGGCGCAGTGATGGGTTACCTGTTTTCAGTTTTTGCCTTTGCCCAATTAATTTTTTCTCCAATTACTGGAGTCTGGGTTGATAAAGTCGGAAGAAAGAAAATGATGGTTTTGGGCTTATTGCTCTTTTCTTTTGCTGAATTTCTGTTTGGGATTGGAAATGGCGTCGGAATGCTTTTTACTTCTAGAATATTAGCTGGATTTAGCGCTGCGTGCATCATGCCTGCGGTTACCGCTTTTATAGCTGATATAACAACGATGGAGCAACGGCCTAAAGCATTTGGATTTCTATCAGCCGCAATTAGCGGCGGCTATATTATCGGTCCAGGAATCGGTGGATTTATTGCAGATTTCGGCTTGCGCGTGCCTTTCTTTTTTGCCTCTGCTATCGGATTAATGGCAGCTATTTTGTCGTTAACGATACTTAAGGAGCCATTATCTGCAGCAAAGCGAAATGAAATGATAGCAAATAAAATAAAGACAAGTTTTATGCAAGAAATGAAAAAATCGTTTCAGCCTTTATATTTTGTGCCTTTCATTATTGTCTTCATACTCGCTTTTGGATTGTCATCGTATGAAATGATGCTAGGATTGTTTGTTTCCAACAAGTTCGGCTTTACCCCGAAAGAAATATCAGGAATCATTACAGTCAGTGGTGTTCTCGGAGTAGTTGTGCAAGTTATCTTTTTTAATAAGCTCGTTAAAACATTTGGCGAAATCAAACTCATTCAAGCAAATTTTGCTCTCGCCGCAGTTTTTATTTTTCTCTCCATATTCGTCGAAGGATTTTGGATAATTTCGGCTGTTACCTTTGTCGTATTTTTGACTTGCGGTTTACTGCGTCCTGCAGTTACATCGATGCTATCCACATTGGCGGCAGATAAAGATCAAGGCTTTGTCGCAGGAATGAATTCCACGTATACAAGCCTGGGTAACATCATCGGACCGGCTCTGGCAGGTATCTTGATCGACTTGAATATCAACTTGCCTTACAGCTTAGCTGCATTCGTTCTTCTTAGCGGTTTTGCAGTGTCTTTCATGTTAGGGGCAAAAAAATGAGAGTGCACACAGTGGAATTCTTTAGTTGGGCATGCGTTCACTTGACATGGCACCGGGCGGCTAAGTATACTTCTCCATGTAACGACAATAATTTTTAATGAGGTGGAAAGGAAATGATGATTTTATCAACTGTTCTAAAACGGAATTTGGCTTAGCACGGGAGAGATCTGCCCATTTTTCATCTAAGCCAACCGAAGAACAGGTGATAAAGAACCATATTCCTTTCTTACAAGATAGCTTTGTAATGGGTAAGGTGTGCGTTCACCTTACCCATTTTTTGTTTATTTTGAATGTTACAAATTGAATACGATCTTTAAGATGCTGTTCTCTCGGTTGGCTTTGAACGTGAAGCGAAAAGGAGAGAATAAAATGAGTATATTAACTGTTGAACAAGTTACCCATATGTACGGCGATAAAAAAATATTTCAAGATATCAGTTTTCGATTGCTTCCAGGAGAGCACGCCGGACTCGTCGGAAGCAACGGAGCTGGCAAATCGACACTGCTGCGCATTTTGACTGGAGAACTGCTGCCTGATGCAGGGACGATGGAATGGCATCCTCATGTTAACATTGGCTTTTTGCAGCAGCACATTGATTTGAAGCCGGGTACTACCATTATGCAATATTTGCGAAGCGCCTTTGCTCATCTGTATGAGATAGAACAAAGCATGCTGCAAATCGCAGAGAAAATGGCTGAAGCAGATGATGAACTCGAACGATGGCTGGCACAGTATGGTGAGCTGCAAAATAAACTGGAGCATTCTGATTTTTATCAGATTGATGCGAAAATAGAAGAAATTGCCGCTGGATTGGGCATTTTAGAGCTAGGCAAAGACCGCGATGTGGAGAAGCTTAGCGGTGGCCAGCGTACGAAGCTGTTATTAGGTAAGCTGCTATTAGAAGAGCCGCACGTGCTGTTGCTTGATGAACCGACAAATTTTTTGGACGACTCGCACATTGATTGGCTTATCGGATATTTAAAAAGCTACGAACATGCTTACCTTGTTGTGTCGCATGACGAACGATTTTTAAATGAAATTACAACTGTGATCTACCATTTAGAGCATCTCACGCTCAAGCGGTATACAGGGAATTATGAAGCATTTCTCAGCAGCTACGAACAAAGCAAACAACAGATTCAAGCTGGATATGAAAGGCAGCAAAGAGAAATTGACAGGCTGGAAAGCTTTATACAAAAAAATCGAAATCGGAAAGCTAAGCAAGCGAAAAGCCGTGAAAAGGTGCTCGAGAAAATAAACCGCATCGATAGACCGACATCTGGGCCACAGCCTCGTTTTATGTTTCAAGTAAACACCGATCCCGTGAACCGGATTATAGAGGCAAAAAATATACAGATTGGCTATTCAGAGCCACTGTTCGGACCGATTGATTTACTAATCAAACGCGGTGAAAAAATTGCGATCGTTGGCTATAACGGAATCGGAAAATCCACAATGCTCAAAACATTATTAGGGCATCTGCAGCCGATAAGCGGCACTGTGCAATTAGGCGAACGAGTACAAGCAGCTTACTTTGCACAAGAGGATTTCGCTTCAACCCTCACAGCGCTCGAACAATTATGGTCATACCGGCCTGATTTGACGCAAAAAGAGATTCGGCAAACATTAGCAATGTCTGGCCTCACAGACAAGCATATACGGCAGCCGCTAAGCTCATTAAGCGGCGGAGAGCAGAGTAAGGTTCGTTTATGTGAGCTGATGCTGACAGCAAGCAATGTGCTTGTATTGGATGAGCCGACGAATCATCTGGATGTTCGTGCCAAGGATGCGCTTAAAGAGGCACTCAAAAAATATAAAGGCACAATTCTGCTTGTTTCTCACGAGCCGGACTTTTACGAAGACTGGGTAACACAGATCTGGCAAGTGCAAGGTTGGTGCAATAATTAATAAAAGGTATCAATGGAGTGATTTCACTCTGTTGATACCTTTTTCTTTTCGTTTTTTAATGGCGATAGATTGTTTTATGTAAAATATCTGTTATAAATTTCGTTTTTGCATGGACATATTTATCAATATCATAGCGATAAACTTGCGCCAGTTGTAATTTTAACGATTGATAATCATTGCGGGCAGCTTCATTGGCGCGAAGATAATCACGCAATGCAATATGTTCCAAGTATCCTTTTCCGTCTTTTGGACATACGTAAAGGTGGTATTTCATATACCCGTCGTCAAATGTTCTTTGGAAGGCTTCCCGGCCCTCCACTCCCAAGCTTCCTTGATGTTCAAATCCTTCCTTGGCTAAACGATCAATAATTTCAGGCAACACGCTGTAGCTCTCAATGACTACGTCTATATCAATAATCGGCTTAGCCGCTAATCCTTCTATAGAGGTGCTGCCAACATGCTCTATTTTCAAAATGAAATCACCGATGTAACCAGTAATCATTTCTTTAATGTTATTAAATTGTTCTTTCCATTCCGCATCGTAAGGAACAACCTCGATAACTCTAGTTCGTTCTGCCATTATCAACATACTCTCCCTTCCTATATTCCTTTGAAAAAAGAGGTATCGATGGAGCGAAAAAACGGGAGCAAGAGCATTCGTTCCCACTCCTGTCCCCGTCTTCGTTATCATAAAAAGCCCGTTTCATGCTGGGGGGGCTAAGCGTATTATACTAAGGCCAGTGTCGGTTTGCGCACAGTATTTTGCCGCATGAGGCACTTATTTAGAATAATGACGCTGACGCATCGCTTCGTACAGCAGCACGGTCGTCGCCATCGCGACGTTCAGCGATTCGGCTTGACCGCGCATCGGTATGATGATGGTGTCATCCACCAACGCCTGCACCGCGTCAGATACGCCTTGACCTTCATTCCCCACGATGATCCAGGTGGCAGCGCAATAATTGTAGCTATAGCACGAATGCGACGCCTGCAGACTTGTGCTCACAAGCCGCGCCCCGCAGGCTTTCGCTTCCGGCAGCAGTGCCGTTAAATTCCCTTCCACAACTGGCAGATGAAATAACGAGCCCATAGTAGAACGCACGGTCTTAGCATTGTATAGATCGACCGTTCCTTTACCTATGACCACGCCGTCCGCCCCGACCGCATCAGCCGTTCGTATAATCGTTCCCAAGTTGCCGGGATCCTGCACTCCATCGACGACTACGACAAGCGCAGACTTGGCGCCAAGCAAAGCTTGCAGCCCATCTGCCTCCCATTTCTGCACCACGGCAAAAACAGGCTGGGGCGTATCTGTATCACAGCATTTGCGAATAATGGCGTCCGTAGCCGCAATCCATTCCACGTTTACAGGGGCAGCACTGTCGTCTTGAGCCTTGCCTAAGGCAGCATTATAAATATTGCTGGGCCCATATGTGATCAATTCTTGCGGAATGCCGGCTTCCAAATCGTAGACTACCGTCTCGACGTTGGCGTCAGAACGAAGCGCTTCAAGCACGAGATGGATTCCCTCTACGATGAACCGGCCTTCCTTATTCCGATGCTTGCGCTCTTTCAACTGAGCCCATTGCTTCACTCTTATATTTTGCAGCGATGTAATTGTCTGTTCTCTCATGATTCGGAATATGCCAACTCCAGATTGTGCAAATGATCGTTAAGGCCAACAATGACCAATATATCGCCCTCTTTGATGCGATCCTCCGCATAAGGAGAAATATTCGTCTTGCCATTATTTTTAATCGCCATCACGTTACAGCCGTATTTGGCGCGAATGTCCAATTCCTTCAAGTTCTTGCCAACCATGAGCGAAGATGCGCGTACTTCAATGATACTGTGGTCATCCGACAGCTCGATGTAATCCAAAATGTTAGGAGAAATCAGATTATGCGCTACCCGTGTCCCCATGTCTCGTTCCGGGAACACTACCTTATCGGCTCCAATTTTGCTTAGCACTTTACCATGCAGCTCATTTTGCGCTTTCGCCACTATTTTCGGCACGCCGAGATCCTTCAATATTAATGTCGTTAAAATACTGGCTTGAATATCCTGTCCGATGGCCACTACGACAACGTCAAAATTACGGACACCTAACGCTTTAAGCGCTTCCTCATCTGTACAATCTGCGGATACGGCATGCGTCACCATATTTACGACTTCTTGTATTTTCTGTTCGCTCGAATCGATTGCAAGCACTTCAAAGCCCATCTTGCTTAAGCTTTGCGCAATGCTGGAACCGAATCGCCCCATACCAATAATTGCAAATTGTTTTTTTGCAGCCATAGACTCACCTTCCCCATATACCGACACTTATCAATGCAATTATTATACCATGCTCATCCCGTTTGTTGAAATTTGTCTGTCTGACAATCAATGCATGAGGACGAAAACCTTAGGGAACGTTATACGCGAAGCCGCAAGGTAACCTTCTGTATGTAGTGTAACCGTGTCTTGCGTACATCTTGTGCGACTCACGCCCCCATTTTTTGAGAAAAAGGATAAAACAGGACTTCGGCTATATGTATACGAACAGACCGGCGAACATGCGGAACGTGAAGGAAGGAGGAATACCCAATGGCCGTCACCCTTAATTTGCGTCAAGCCATCGTCCAAAAAGTAACGAATAAGCCAGATGCGGACATTATCGAAATGATCGAGGGCTCTATCGATTATGACGAACGTGCGCTTCCTGGACTTGGCGTATTGTTCGAAATGATCTGGAAAGAAAGCGACAATACAATGCGTCAACAACTTGTCGATACGTTGCAGCATAAGCTGCACGAAGGACAAGGCCCACAATAACCTATGCTTTTTTGCTTGTTTAGCGCAGACTCATGAACCTCAGACGCGGAAAAGGATCGGCTCGTGCCAGCCGGCGCCTATTCCGTGTCTTTTTCCGTTGTTTAACGAGTTATCAAGCTATTATTTTTATTTTTATCGTAGATGTCTTTACTTTGACGCAGCGTCAAGCGGTACAATGATGGCAAAAGGAGTTGAATGCATGAAAATCCAAGAAGCAGCGGCGGCGTTGGGCATGACGACAAGGGCGCTGCGTTTTTATGAACAGAAGGGGCTGCTGTCCCCTATGAAGCAAGAAGATAATGGCTATCGCGTGTTTCGAGAAGCAGACATCGACCGATTGCGTACTATCAGTGCATTGCGCGAACTCAATTTGTCCTTGGAGCACATTCGTTGTTGTATCGATGAGGCAGAAGCCGGTCAAATGGAGGCATTACGTCCTTATTTAACAGAGAAGCGTCAAGTACTTGCTTTACAATATACGGAGCTGAAGCGCTTGCTTGGTCTGCTGGATAATTTACTCGATATGGATCATAACCAAAAAGGAGAGGTTGTTGTGAAAAAACTGCATCATATTGGCGAACAATCACGCCGCTATCAGAAGCTGCGCAGCGATTGGACCGATCGCTGGAATTTCGATGCGCAGGCTACTCAATACGATAACGCCGTGTACGTGAATACAGACCCGCTCAGAGTACATGCCGATTACGAACAGATCTTGGATCGCGTATGCCAAGAAGCCGCTCCGAAGCCGGGAGAGCGCGGGCTGGAAGTAGGTATAGGGACAGGCAACTTAGCGGGGCGCTGCCTGCTCCTTGAAGCAGAGATGACAGGGGTGGATCAATCTGCAGCGATGCTGGAGCGCTGTCAGGAGAAATGGCCATCCATCCGGCTCCTTCAAGGCAATATGATGGCCTTGCCGCTTGCAGACGAGAAGTTCGATTTTATCGTGACAAGCTATGCGCTCCATCGCTTGACAGATGAACAGAAAGAAATCGCCCTTGAAGAGATGGGACGACTGCTAGATTCAGAGGGGCGTCTCGTTGTTGCCGATCTAATGTTCATTGATCAAGCGCACCGGTCAGCATTTATTGCTGATCTGGAAGCAAAGGGAGATACGTGTTCCGTTGAAGCGATTCACGACGAGTTTTTTGCGGATCGCTCCCGCTTAATCTCATGGTTGGAGCAGCGCTACGAGGTAACCGCCGCTCAGCTCAATCACTTGATGCATTTGCTTGTTGTACGAAAAAAGAAAGGAGTGTGAACGATGGCATCGCAGCGAGCATCGGACCATATTGCCGTTCCCGATCATGTCTCCATCTATGAGCATCAAGCAGCTCAATATGATCGTCTCATCGAGTGCGAAGACGATAAGCTGGAATTGAGGCACGCGCTCAGTAAGCTTCTGCAATCGGAAGCACATGGCCGCGTTGCAGAGCTTGGAGCGGGCACAGGACGCTTGACGCGCCTCGTGCTGCAATATGCTACTCGGTTAGCGGAATACACCGCCTGTGACGCCTCTGCTTCCATGTTGCGACAATTGGAAGCGAATGTGCGACGTGATGTGAAGGATGGACATTATAACAGCGTGCGGGCCAATATGGTGCGTACCGTGACGGCACCGCATCATCGTCTCCCTCTAGCTGCTGGTTCGGTCGACTTAGTGCTGGCTGGCTGGACCATATGCTACGCCTGCAGCGAGGAGCACGAGCATCAGAACAATATGCTGCCGTCCATCATGGAAGAGGCCCGTCGCATTCTGCGGCCGGGTGGGCGCATAGTCATCTGGGAAACGCTCGGCACCGGTGTCGACGCCCCCGCAGTTCTCCCCGCATTACGCGGCTATATCGAAGCTATGGAGGAACGATATCATTTTCGTCATACCATCCTACAAACTGACTTTCGCTTTCCGAATCTCCATGAGGCTGAATCGCTCTCAGATTGGTTCTTCGGCAAAGAAGTGCTTCGTATGCTCCGGCAAGAAGCTGATGGAACTGTCTTGCTGCCATCCTTCACAGGCATGTGGATTCAAGAATGAGAAACAGACCCGCTGATATAACAGCGGGTCTTGCTTCACTTCTAGTATTGCAGTTCTCCGCTTATGGCGCGGTCTCCGAAAATGTCACATCCGGCATTTTGTCCATTGCCGTGCGCATCGCATATTCATTCTCGAACAGCGCGACATAATTTCCATTCTTATCTGTCACCAATTGCGAGTTAATACGGAACTTCGACGGATCGAGCGATGCCCCTGCCACCCAACGCGCAAATTGATACGTCAGACGCAGAAGCTGCACTTCAACGCCGTACTCCGCTTTCATGCGGTATTCGAACACCTCGAACTGGAGCTGACCGACGACGCCCAGAATCGTCTCGTCGAATACGCCCGTCGCATGGAACACTTGAATGGTTCCTTCTTCCGTCAGTTGGTCTACACCTTTTTGATACTGTTTATGCTTCAAAGCATTTTTAACTGTAACCCGTGCAAAAATCTCCGGAGAAAACGTCGGCATTTCGTCGAACGTCACTTCCGAACCTTGGCTCAGACTGTCTCCGATACGGAAGATGCCCGGGTCGAACAAGCCGATGATATCTCCCGGGAACGCTTCCTGAACAATATCCCGGTCTTGAGCCAGAAATTGCTGCGGCTGCGCCAGTTTGATCTCTTTGCCCGCGCGCACGTGCTTCACACTCATGCCGCGTTCGAATTTGCCCGAACAAATACGCAAAAAAGCAATACGGTCACGGTGTGCCGGATTCATATTCGCTTGAATTTTGAAAATATAGCCTGTAAATTTCTCATCGGTCGGATCAACCGGCCCTTCCGTCGATTGACGGATTTCCGGCTTCGGTGCCAATTGCAGGAAGTTCTCCAGAAATGTCTGTACGCCGAAGTTATTGATCGCACTGCCGAAAAAGACCGGAGTCAATTCGCCACGCTTCACTTTCTCGTAATCGAATTCATCGCCCGCCACATCGAGCAGCTCGAGCTCTTCGCACAATTGATCATGCAAATAATCGCCCGCCATTTCCCGAATGACCGGATCGCGGTAATCCTCGACTTTTTCTACTTTGATGACAGAGTGGTCGTCCCCTTGGAACTGCTCCACCTGCTTCTTCATCCGATCATAGACGCCACACAGCTCGCGCCCCATACCAATCGGCCAGTTCATCGGAACCGAACGAATGCCGAGCACCTGCTCGATTTCTTCCATCAGCTCGAACGGATTCCGTCCTTCCCGATCCAGCTTGTTAATAAACGTAAAGATCGGGATGCCTCGCTTCGCGCACACTTGGAACAGCTTAATCGTTTGCGCCTCGACCCCTTTGGCCACGTCAATAAGCATGACGGCGCTGTCCGCAGCTGTAAGCGTACGGTATGTGTCTTCACTGAAGTCTTGGTGACCCGGAGTATCGAGAATGTTGATCCGGTGTCCGTTGAAATCGAACTGCATTACCGAAGAAGTAACGGAAATTCCCCGCTGCTTCTCGATTTCCATCCAGTCGCTCGTCGCGTGCTTGTTCGCTTTACGAGCTTTTACCGTTCCTGCTAGGCGAATAGCGCCCCCAAACAGCAACAGCTTCTCTGTCAGCGTGGTCTTACCTGCGTCAGGGTGGGAAATGATCGCAAAAGTGCGGCGTTTCTCCACTTCTTGCTTTAATTGTTCTGATAACGATTTGCTCATATTTTTAGCCCTCTCATCACAAAATCACGTATCTGTTATTGTATCACAAAACAGGTAAGCCCATAAATGGGGAAAGCGAACAACATGAGCGATAACCTATAAATATTTTATTTCTGCACTATTTTGTTTCGGCAGACCGGTATAGAGATATTTTAAAGCTGATACCGCAAAAAATATATTCAAACATTATTTTGAATGTTATAATGATTAAAAAATAGACTAGATAGCGGGTGAGCATATATGCATACATTTCAGTCAGATCCAATAATTGATGTGGTCATTATCGGTGCAGGGCAAGCAGGACTTGCTTTAGGCGCGCAGTTGAGCTTGCTCCAGCCCAGACTATCCACCCTCCTGTTAGAACGCCACCAGCGAGTTGGCGACAATTGGCGCGAACGATACGATTCGCTCGTATTGTTCACACCGAGAAAATATAGCGAACTGCCCGGGCTGTCCATGGCAGGAGATCCAGATGGGTTTCCTGCGGGTGATGAAGTCGCAGACTATCTGGAGCATTATGCCAAGCATTGGCAGCTGTCTGTGAGGACCGGAAGCCAAGTCGAACGAGTCGAGCACGATCCGGCTCTTGCCGCTGCCTCTTCAGCTAGCGGCGCAACATTCCATGTATACCTGCATGGACAAGACGCGCCTATTCGCTGCAGACGACTTGTGCTCGCAACCGGGCCGTTCCGTACGCCTTATGTCCCAGATTGGGCTCAATCGTTGCATGACAACGTCATGCAGCTCCATTCCAGCCAATATAAGCGTCCATCACAGCTGCCGTCAGGTCCGGTGCTCGTCGTGGGCGGCGGTAACTCCGGCGCGCACATTGCGGTGGAGCTGTCCAAGTCTCACCCGACCTCCCTTGCCGTACGTGGAACTATCCGCCAGCTCCCGCTCCATATCCTTAACCGAAGCACCTTCGAATGGATGGATAAGCTGACTTTGCTCCATGCGCAAGCGGACGGGAGACGCGCTCGTTGGCTCAGACGCAAGGGAGACCCTATATTCGGGTATGCGTTGCGGGAAGCTATTCGCTCAGACCAGCTTCAGCTCAAGCCGGAAGCCGTCGGCATTAATGAACAAGGCACTGCCGTCCTGTTCAAGGATCGGTCGAGCTGCAAGCCTGCCACCGTCATCTGGGCCACCGGCTTCCGCAATGACAACCGTTGGCTGCAGCTCCCTTCCTTGTTCGACGAACATGGCCAGCTTATGTACACTGGGCATCGCACCCCCGTGAACGGGCTGTACGTCATCGGCATGCCATGGCAGCATGCGCGCAGCTCTGCGCTGCTGTGCGGTGCGGGCCCGGATGCCAAGCGGCTCGCCACAGAGCTCTCTGCAAGCGACAGGGTGCTCTAATTGAGCCCGATAGCAGAGCTTGCGGTTGCCCCTTGCCACATGAAGTCGGGTCGCCGGTCTGGCAGCTTCCTTGGATCGAAAGTACTGTTCGCTCGCCGCTAATGAGCCTAAACCAGAATTTCCATCCATAGCATTGCTTATGACAGCAGTGTTTATAATACACGAAGTGTGCCGTACGTGCCGGGGGAACGATCAATCTGACGGGGATTTGCTTCATAGGCCTCTTTGCTTTGTTCTCCCAATCCATCAGGTCACGGCATACCCAGAGATGTCTCTAGTTTCATTCCCATCGTAATTGGCCACTTCTTGACTAATATCTTTACGGAACGGCACTGGAACCTTATCTTCGACGTTATCCATCCATTCTGACTTTACGGGAGAATGAGGCTAAGGGACATTGCACCTATGATTCCCGTCTACATGTTTTCTTTTGTAAGCAAAGGAAGGCCTTGTACCCCCTTTGCTTCGTTCTCCCTCTCCATCAGAACGCGGCATGCCCATAAGACGTCTCTGATTCAATACCATTGTAATTAGCGGTTATCTACATAGAACTTCATGTAATACCTTATACCTCTATCCAGCCGGACTGTATGGGGGAATGGAGGCAAGGGACATTACACGTATAACCAACTACATGCTCTTTCTTCTGACTGTATGGGAGATTGAAGCTAAGGAGCATTACTCGCATGACCAACTATATATTTTCTTTTCTGGCCGAATGGGAGATTAAAGCTAAGGACATTACCCGCATGACCAACTATATATTTTCTTTTCTGACTGTATGGAAGATTAAAGCTAAGGAGCATTACCCGCATGACCAACTATATATTTTCTTTTCTGACCGAATGGGAAATTGAAGCTAAGGAGCATTACCCACATGACCAACTATATATTTTCTTTTCTGACTGTATGGAAGATTAAAGCTAAGGAGCATTACCCGCATGACCAACTATATATTTTCTTTTCTGACCGAATGGGAAATTGAAGCTAAGGAGCATTACCCACATGACCAACTATATATTTTCTTTTCTGACCGAATGGGAGATTGAAGCTAAGGAGCATTACCCGCATGACCAACTATATATTTTCTTTTCTGACTGAATGGGAGATTGAAGCTAAGGAGCATTACCCGCATGACCAACTACCTATCCTCTTTTGTAAGCGAGGGTTACTGCTACTCTGTTTGAAAGGACTTCATAACGAAGACGTCTTCTATTCCAACATTCTAATAAAAAAGCGCCTGCCCTCCTCTTAAGGAGAAACAGACGCTTTTCGGTCTTCAAATATTTAAGCCTGTTGTCCAACAAAAGCGCGCACTGCGAGCGTAACCGTTCGTTCTGAACCGATAGCCGCTTCTTCCTCGATGACGGTCCAGTTCGCCGCAAGTGTCGATTTCAGCGCATCTAGGTTGGCATCAGACAGCTTCAACCCGTTGTATTGTCCCTCTCCGCGGGAGAAATCTGTGCCTTCCTCCACACCGAATCGTTCCTGCAACCAAATTTTCAATCCGTTCATCGTATTGAACGTGATACGGTAGCCTTCCAAGACGGCCTGCTCCAGCGATTCGCCATGCTCTTTGGCATAGGACAAAAAATCATCGTACGTGAACCATTCCTCATTGATCCGGATGAGTTCGCTGCTGTCTTCAGTACGGATGATATTCAGCAGCTGCTCGTCCGTAAAGCCTTTGCGACGCGCCCGTTCCAACATAATTGCTGTATTTTGCGACAACAAAATTCCGTTAGCCAACTATGACACCTTCCCATTTCCCTGTCCATAGACAGTTATTATCGAGTTGACATCCTCAGCCGTCCTTGACCACCATTAGGCGGCCAAGCAGGCCTCTCCATTCCAGCCTTGCTCTAAAAGCCGTTTCCACCTTATCCGCGCAGACGACTATTATTGTTGTCCGTCATGCAGATGGCAAGCTGCATAGTGGCCCGGAGATATTTCCCGCCACTCCGGCTCTTGATCACGGCACCGATCGGTAGCAAACGGGCACCGCGAAGCGAACTTGCACCCGTGAATCTCATCCATTGGGCTCGGCAAATCCCCCTGCAGCATGGCGGATGAAGCTCCGCCCACCGCTTTCGGGTCAGGCACGGGAATAGCCGAGAGCAGAGCTTGCGTGTACGGATGAGCGGGATGACGGTACAACTCATCGCTCTCCGCCACCTCCACCAGCTTGCCCAGGTACATGACGCCGATTCGATTCGAAATGTGCCGTACCATCGATAAATCATGGGCTATAAACAAATAGGTCAAGCCATACTCCGCTTGCAAGTCTTCAAGCATATTAACAACCTGCGCTTGGACAGATACATCCAATGCCGATATCGGCTCATCACACAATATAAATTCCGGTCTGACCGACAATGCTCGCGCAATGCTGATGCGTTGTCGCTGTCCGCCGCTGAACTCATGCGGATAACGTTCGGCGTGCTCTGGCTTTAATCCGACTTTGTCCAACAGCTCCAACACAGTCTGCCGACGCTCCTGTGGGCTTCCGAACCCGTGAATCTCCATCGGCTCGCTAATGATTTGCGTGACGTTCATCCCGGGGTTCAGTGACGAATACGGATCTTGAAAAATCGTCTGCATCCGCTTGCGGAACGGCTTCAGCTGAGCTTCATGCATGCCGGCTACATTGCTGCCATCGAACCATATCTCACCCTCTGTCACATCATATAAGCGGACGATGGAACGTCCTGTCGTCGATTTGCCGCAGCCTGACTCTCCCACAAGACCGAACGTTTCGCCGCGGTTAATGTGGAAGCTTACATTATCCACCGCTTTTAACACTTCGCGACTGCGGCCGAATAACCCTTTAGAAGCAGGAAAATATTTCTTTAGCCCGCGAACGTCCAACAGCACGTCTTCCTTTTTACTCATTTGGCATCCTCCCCCCGCTGCTGATTGGCGCCGTCTTGGTTCTGTTCATCCAGCAGCCAACAAAGCGAACGATGCCCCGGTTCCGTCGTCACATAAGGCGGCATCTGGCGGCACTGCTCAGTGGCATAGGCGCACCGTTCCATGAACGGACAGCCTTCGGGCGGATCCAGCAGATTAGGCGGCGTGCCTTCAATCGTAGCCAATCTTTCACGCTGACCGTCCGCCACTTTCGGGATGGAACGCAGCAGACCTTGCGTGTATGGGTGCTGTGGTCTCTCAAAGATATCTTCCACCGAGCCCTCTTCCATAATGAGTCCGCCGTACATGACAACTACACGGGTACATACCTGTGCCACGACGCCCAAGTCATGTGTAATTAGCAAGATGGCTGTGCGGGTCGTATCCCGCAGTTGCTTCATCAAACCGAGAATTTGCGCCTGAATCGTGACGTCCAGGGCGGTAGTCGGCTCGTCCGCAATCAACAATTCCGGCTGGCAGGACAACGCCATGGCGATCATAGCACGCTGCCGCATGCCCCCGCTGAACTCATGCGGATATTGGTCGATGCGCGTCTCCGGAGACGGGATGCCCACCTGACGGAGCAATTCGATAGCCCGGGCACGGGCTTCCGCCTTGCCGAGCTTCTTGTGGCGCTGCAGCACTTCGATGATTTGCGCGCCGACCTTGACTACCGGATTGAGCGAGGTCATCGGATCTTGAAATATCATAGCGATACGGTTGCCGCGGATGCGGCGCAGTTCTTTTTCGGACATGGCCAAAATATTTTCGCCGCGGAACCATACCTCCCCGCTCTTGATTTGTCCTGGTGGCGGAATAAGACCGATGAGCGATTTGGCGGTAACACTCTTGCCGCTGCCCGATTCGCCGACAATGCCGATAACTTCTCCTTCGCGCACGTCAAAGCTGACGCCCCGGACAGACTGCACTTCCCCACCCCGTGTCATGAACGAAGTTCTCAGTTGTTGAACGGATAGCAATTCAGTCATAAGTCTCACTCCGTTGTATATAATCATTGCGCCATTCCCAACGTAACCGTCGGGCCGCATCCTCTACACTTGCTACTACATGGTCTAAAGCTTCCGTGCCAGAAGTTTATCGTCGATTCGCTCTTGGTTCGAATGCAACACGGAATACGTCGCCCAAGAAATTGAAAGACAGAACAGTTAACAAGATGAACATACCCGGGAACAACGCCAAATACGGAGCTTCCCCGATATAACCCTGTGCGTTATTCAGCATGCTGCCCCACGACGAATTCGGCTGCTGCACGCCAAGACCGAGAAAGCTGAGCGACGATTCCATCAAAATAGCAGATGCGATGTTAATCGTGGCCGCGACGATAATGGTCGGCATAATGTTCGGTACGATGTGCTTCAAAATAATATTAAGCCTGCTCTGGCCAGAGACTCGCGCATAGAGCACATATTCACGCTCTTTGACAGACAATGTCTCCGCGCGCACTATCCTCGCTATATTCATCCAACTGAGCATACCGATAATAATAATAATCGTGCTAATGCTCGGCTTTAAATACGCATTTAAAATCAACATTAAGAAAAAAGACGGAATCGACATCAATACGTCGACCATGCGCATCAGCACATTATCAACCCATCCGCCAAAATATCCGCTAACCGTCCCAACGGCAGTTCCGACCAAGACGGCTATCGCCATGGACAAGAAGCCGACCGAGAGCGACACCCGTCCGCCGTACAACGCGCGGGCGAAATAATCCCGTCCGTAATCATCCGTTCCGAACCAATGGGATGCGTTCGGTGCCTGCAGCTTGTCCATCGGCATAATCTTGTTCGGATCGTAAGGCGACAGAAAGGCCAAGACGGACATGAGGACAAATACGGCGAGTATGATGAGTGCGGCAAGCGCCGCTTTCTGTTCTTTTAACTGTGTCAGTACGTTACGCCATTTCATTCGGTTCATTTTCCATCACCCCATCGTCTTTATTCGTGGATCAACCACGCCGTACAGTACGTCTGCCACCAAATTCCCTATGACAAGCATCACTGACGATATCATGGTGATCCCCATGATGACGGGATAATCGAGAGAGAACACCGAATTAATGCCGAGCAATCCCATACCTGGCCACGAAAATACCGATTCCGTAATGAACGCCCCTGCGATAAGTTCAGGAAAAGACATTCCCAATATCGTAATGATCGGCAGCAACACGTTCTTCAGCACGTGACGACGCAGCACGGTGCCCTGGGTCGCGCCATAAGCGTACTGGATCTGGACATAGTCTTCTTCAAGTTGACTAATCGTGTGTGATCGGATGTAACGCATATAGACCGACACATTCATAAAGGCGAGCACCGTACACGGCAAGATGCCGTGCTTCATTATATCCCATATCGAGTCAACGCCGATCGTCCGCATCCCCATACTCGGCAGCCAATTCAGCTTTACCGCAAATAAATAGATGAGCATGATGCCGAACCAGAAGCTAGGAATGGAAATTCCGATATAGGAAATCAAGCCTAATACGCGGTCTGCCGGACGATTTTGTCTCGACGCTGCATACATGCTGAGCGGGATGGAAATAATGAGCGACAATAAGAGGGCTGACCCCATTAATCCAATAGTAGCCGGTAGGCGCTCCACGATGAGCGTCAGCACCGGCCGATGATTGGATACAGAGTAGCCCAAGTTACCCATAAATACATTTTTGAGCCAAATCCAATACTGGATGTAGATCGGCTGGTCCAGTCCCAAGCTTTGGCGAACTCTCTCTACGGCTTCCGCGTCCATGTCTGGCGTGACGAACGAAAGCACCGGATCACCCGGTGCAAGCTTAATGAGCGCGAACGATACGATAGAGATGAACCACAGAAGCGGAATCGCCTGCAGGACTCGTCGCAAGATGTATTTCTGCAAAGGGGTTCCCTCCGAACAAGCGCCGGTGACATCACCGGCGCTCTTTTTCTTGTTGTATAGTTCAGTACCTTATAGGCCGTATTAATTCAAATAGAGCTTGGACAAATCTTCGAACATGAAGACCGGCTTCGGACGAGCTTCGTCCAGTCCGCCGTAGCGCTTATCCACTGCGATAATCGCCTTGTCGAACGCAATCGGATAGACAACCATATCATCGGCTATGGTTTGCTGGATTTGCTTGTACAGCTCAGCGCGTTTTGCCGTATCCATTTCAACTGCAGCTTGATCCCACAGCTTGTCGAGATCTGCATTTTTATAATGTGAGTAATTGTAGGCCGCATCGCTCAAGTACAGCGATTTATAAGCATCTGGCTCGACACCCATAATGTAACCATTGAACGACAGGTCGAACTTCGTGTTATTTGGATCCAATGACATATTGCTGTATGCCGTAGAATCCAGCGGCATCAATTCCACCTCGATGCTCACTTCTTTCAGCTTCTGCTGAATAACAAGAGCTTGAGCCTCTTGGATTTTGTTCGAGTTCGCATAGGCGAGGCGAAGCTTCAAGTTCTCGGCGCCCGCTGCCTTAAGCAGTTCTTTCGCTTTGTCCGCATTGTAATTGTACTGTTCGTGGTCTGCCGATTGATATTGCGTATCCGGTGTAAAAATCGATGTTCCCGGCTCGGCAAATTCAGATGATCCGTATGCGGTCGCAATCAATTCATTTTTGTCGAGTGCATAGCCAATCGCCTGACGGACTTCTTTCTTTTTCAGCGCATCGATATTAAAATTATATACCATGTAGTTCAGACGGCCTTCCGGATAAATAACCATATTGAATTTTCCAGTTCCATTCAGCTTGTTATGATCCGCAGGGTCAATTTTGCGCATATTCAGCTCACCATTTTGCAGCGCCAGGTTGGCCGCATTCGGATCCTTAGCAATCCGATATGTGACGGAATCCAAATGAGCTTTACCGCCAAAATAATTGTCGAATCGCTCGAGTGTCACATATTCACCTGGACGGTATTCTTTGAATTTGAACGGTCCCGAACCGATCGGATTGCTGTTCTTACCACTCTTCTCTAAGTCCGTTTCCCCTTCAAATACATGCTCCGGAATCGGCTTTAACGTTGCCAGCATCGCTTCAAAGGATGCCGATGACTGCGGAAGCACGAATTCAACGGTGCGATCGTCCACCTTCTTCACGGTCAGCGGCTTGCCGTTGAATACGAAGGAGCCTCGCTGAGAGCTGTTCTGCTTCTCATCCAAGATGCTGTTCATCGTGTACACGATGTCGTCAGCCGTCAACGACTGGCCATCATGCCATGTCAGCCCTTCGCGCAGCTTCAGCGTATACGTCAGAAAATCTTCCGATGGAGTCAGGCTTTCTGCGAGCACGAATTTCTTCTCGCCTCCATCTTCAATTGTATATAACGGTGCGAACAACGATTGGTTAATCGTTAACGTTACCCGGTCATTCGAGTATAATGGATTCAATACGCGGGGATCCTCATGCACGGCGATGATAATATTGCCGCCGTCCTTCGGCTGGCCTGTCCCCTCTGCCGTTGTCGACGATGTCGAATTAGGATCCTGTGCAGGAGTCGAGCTGTTACCGCAGGCGCTCATGAAGAGAACGAGAAGAGATAACAGACCTGTAATCCAGATGTTCTTGCGTTTCATGTCGATTCCCCCTGAAATTTGTAAACTAGAGTATGATATTAGTATAACGATCTTTTTTCAGATAGCAATCTTTTTTTCCGAGTTAATTTATAGGAATTAAACATTTTAACGAGGGAAAGTACGAAGAAACCGATATATAGCAGCAAAAAGGCTGCGCTCTTTCCGAAGAGCACAGCCTGTCCACCAACATCAATCAATACTACAAGCCCGGGCAGGCTCAGTTCCAATTGTTGTTATTTCGTCCACACCACTTGGCTTTCCTCTTGCCCGTTAACCGGCCACCAATGGAATCCGTCCTCCGCCAACATCTCGTCTGCTTGCGTCGGTCCCCAAGATCCAGCCGGATACAAGAACAAATCGTTATTGTCTTCCTTCCATGCGTTAGCGATGCGATCAACGAAAGTCCATGCCGAAGCCACTTCGTCCCAACGCGTGAAATAGGTGGAATCCCCTCGTGCCGCATCAAAGATCAAACGCTCATACGCCTCTGGCGTGTTAATGCCGATCATGCAGCTTTGGCAGAAATCCATGGCGAGCGGTTGAACGCCGCCTTCAGCACCAGGCTTCTTACCGTTAATCTTAATGTAGATGCCTTCCATCGGATTGACACGAATGACGAGCAAGTTCGGCTCGAGCGTGTGCTTCTGTCCGAGATACACATTGGTCGGCATATTTTTAAATTCCACGACGACTTCGGTCGTCTTCACTGGTAGCCGCTTGCCCGTACGAATGTAGAACGGTACACCAGCCCAGCGGAAGTTATCCACATATACGCGTGCGGCAAAATACGTCTCCGTAACAGACGCCGGATTAACCTTGTCCTCTTCGCGGTATCCTGGCAGCGCCTTGCTGTTCAAGGACCCTGCGGAATATTGCCCGCGGACGACATTGCGCCGCACTTCTTCTCCCGTATGATATTGACGAAGCGAGCGAAGCACCTTCACCTTCTCATCGCGAATATCTTCTGGATGAAGTCGGCTAGGCGGCTCCATCGCAATCATCGTCAGCATTTGCAGCATATGATTCTGCGCCATGTCTCTCAGCGCGCCTGCATGATCATAATAGCCGCCGCGCTCTTCTACTCCCACCGTTTCAGACAAGGAGATTTGAATGTTCGCAATATGCTTATTGTTCCACAATGGTTCAAAGAAAGCATTCGCGAAGCGAATCATTTCAATGTTCTGAACCATCTCTTTGCCGAGATAGTGGTCAATGCGATATATTTCTTCCTCTTTGAACACTTGGCGAATTTCTTCGTTCAGCTTCTGCGCCGACGGCAGATCATAACCAAATGGCTTCTCGATGACAAGACGATGCCACCCAGTGCTGTTAAGCATCCCGCCCTCGCGCAAGTTATGGGACACGCTGCCGAAGAGTTCAGGTGCGAGAGCCAAATAGAACAAGCGGTTACCCGGAATATGATATTCCCGTTCGATATGTTCCGTTTGGACCAGCAGTTCGCGGAAGCCTTCCACATTGTTGATGTCGAGCGGTTTGTACTCAAAATGCTTGGCAAAGCCACTCCACTCTTCCTCGTTCTGAATCGGGTAACGACAAAATTCATCAATTGATGCGCGCACATCTTCACGAAATTGATCGTTCGTGCGTTCGCGGCGAGCCAGTCCAATGACAGCGAAGCGTTCACCTAGTTTGCCTTCGCGATATAAACTGTATATTGCCGGGAATAATTTGCGGCGCGCCAGGTCGCCGGTTGCACCGAATATGTAAAAGACGGCGCCCTCAGCCAATTGGGATTCTTGATTCTGCATCACAGTCATCTCTCTCCATCATCCTTACACTCGTTTATAGATCTAAATATATCACATTTCGAATGTGATGCCATTTTAGCATACTTAAAGCATAGATGCTATGCCTTCCTTCTCGTCAAGTAGAAAAGTCATTGAGGAGACAAATCTCTAATATTCTCCAGCAATAAGCGGCGTACCGAACGAAATACGGGTCTCCCCTTTCTCACGGTTCACATGTACAGCAAGCTGCAAGTTAGCGTGGCCCTGCTTCATCTTTACGCCTTGTCCCATATAGTCGGTGTCATAGGACACACTAATGGTTCGCTCATCCTCATATCGGTCAAGCGGCTCCGCTTGTCCCCATTCCCGCAGCGCTTTCTCTGCCCTGTCAAAGCTTTGCTGAAGGGAAGCGGCGGTGACCGTCCGTACCGTTGCGTTCCAATCCGGCTTGAAATTGTTGTCGGATAGCGCGTTAATAAGCCGTTCTCCCTCTTGTGCGGATGCGGACATCCCGCCTTTGGCAGGGCCTTGAATCTTCACGGTATAGTATATCCGCCCGTCCGCTTCTTGGAACAACAGCATGTCACCATAATACGAAGATGTCGCATAGCGGCCGCGATACACTTCCCTGCCCCGCTCCTGCACCAGTGCCAAAGATTCTCTAACTCCTCCTGCTTCCCGCCAGCGAATTACTTCGTCATACGGTTCTCCCTCCGCGATAAAGCTGCCATGAACCGTGACGACTGTGTTGAATTGTCGCTCGCCACTTAACTCGGCTAGCACCCACAGCATCTGAACCCGCTTCATCATGTCAACAGACTCCTTCTCTTGTAAAGAGGCGGAGCGCCATTCCCCGCTGTTCCACACCGTCACCCAAGCGCCGCAGAGCGCAAGCACTACTAATCCGATAACTGCCGCCCCCGTACGGCGGACCACTTTCGACATTCGATCACCTTGCCTTTACAGTAATTGTGAATCGAAATCTTTACAAGTGCGTGAACTTCTTGAGAAAACCTCTATCGAGCCTTCCAAAGATAAGCGACCGCGTTTAGATCTAGGTTTTATCACCATAAGAAATGTTTTGGTTGCACTTTATCGCTTCACATAACTTAAACATTCCTTAATGGTAAAATAGGCGCTTCTCTCCTAGGTGAATAACCATACAAGATTATCCTCTATGGAATAGACTGTTGTCATAAACGTCCCGGAAGGAAGAAGGAGGCATATTAACATGGTTCCCGTTCCATTGGATGAACGAACCATCCAACATCATTGCGGTCGTACGGTTTATGTCGAGACGCAAGACGGGCAGCGTTATATCGGACGGCTGAGCTCATGCCGAAGGGGTAAGCTTGTGCTGAACGCCGATGCGACTTCTGCCGCCAAGCAACAATCGCTCGCTCCCGCTAAGAGAAAGAAAAAAGGATCGAGACAAAATACACCAAGTGCAGCAACATCCGAAAAAACAGCCCCGAAGGCACACACCAACGCCGTCGTTCCATATGGTACGTATTATCCTTATCCATGCGCCCCGTATAACTACGGTCCCCGCGTTGATTTAGATCTAGCTGTGGTAACATTATTGCTTCTGCTTTTTATCTAAATAATCCTGCTTTGCATCCCTGTAACCAAGCAGAAGCGGTGTGGACGTCCATTGTACTACGTGGATACCTCATGTCTGCAAGGCGTACAGGGCAAGCTTTAAGGCGCATCTGTCTTATCCTTTCCTGTTCATGAACAAAGAACCCGACCGCTTTCCTCAGAAAGTGTCGGGTTCTTTGTCATTCAGCCAAACCATTCTTATAGGCGTAAATCGCCGCCTGTGTGCGGTCTTCTACTCCGAGCTTCGCTAATATATTCGTGACATGGAACTTCACGGTCTTGATTCCAATAAAGAGATCGTCCGCAATATCCTGATTCGACTTCCCCTGTGCGAGCAAGCGAAGAACGTCCATCTCGCGTTCTGTCAGCTGCTCATGCGCCGCCAGTGACTGTTTCGGTTGGCGGAACCGGTTCATCATCTTGGATGCTACTTGAGATTCTAGAACAGATTGTCCTCTGGCAGCGGCCCGTATCGCTTCTGCGATCTCGGAAGCACGCGATGTCTTAAGCAAGTAGCTGAACGCGCCCGCTTCTATGACGGGATACATCTTCTCATCATCCAAATAACTGGTAAGCACGATGACTTTGCAATCCGGATATAGTTGCAGCAGTTTACGCGTCGTTTCGATGCCGTCCATCCCGTCCATTACCAGGTCCATCAGCACGACATCCGGCTTGTATTCCTGTGCAAGGCGAATGCCGTCCTCGCCGTTGCTTGCTTCCCCTACGACTTCAATGCCGTCCTCGGTGCTCAGCACGGCTGCCAGACCGATACGAACCATTTCGTGATCATCTACCAGCAATACTTTAATGGGTGTCTCCATCATGGATGCTTCCATTTCCATCGCTACCCTCTTCCTCCCTCAAGCCACTTTCCTCTTTGACAACAGGTACGCGTATCTCGATACGGGTACCTTTATCCGGAGCAGTAATGAATTGAATGGAACCTCCCACCTCATTAATACGCTCCTGCATCATTCGAAGTCCGTAGCTCGCTTGCTTTTTATCGCTCCAATCAAAGCCTACGCCGTTGTCCCGAATGAACAGAC
Source organism: Paenibacillus sp. OSY-SE (assembly GCF_000283315.1). Classification (NCBI taxonomy): domain Bacteria; kingdom Bacillati; phylum Bacillota; class Bacilli; order Caryophanales; family Paenibacillaceae; genus Paenibacillus; species Paenibacillus sp. OSY-SE. The sequence goes on from NZ_ALKF01000199.1 coordinate 175,907, forward strand.
GCACGAAATCGTCACGATTCTGCAGCTTAATCTCCATGCGGGTTGCCTTAGAATGCCGCAGCGTATTCGATAGCGCCTCCTGCACAATCCGGAATAAATGATTTTCTACGCCTTTAACAAGCTCGATGTGCTCATCCATTTCACATAGGATTTCAATCGGAATCTTACTTTGCAGCTCTCGAATCAATTCCGCAATCCCTTGAGCCAATCCTTTGCCTTCCAAGTGAACGGGCCGCAAATGCAGCAGCAGAGCCCGCATCTCGGACTGAGCAACCGAAGCCATCTCTTCGATAAGCTCCACCTGCCGTTCGGCGCGGTCGAAATCTTTATCCAGCGTGCGTCTTACGGCCGTTGCCGTCATCGAAATGGCGAACAGCTGCTGACTTACCGCATCATGCAGCTCCCGCGCCAAGCGTTGCCGCTCTTCAATAATAGCCGAAATTCGGGCTTGCTCGGCCAGTTGAGCGTTGTTCGTCGACAACCTTTGCAGGGATGTGACCTGTTCTTCCCAACGCTTGCTGACCCGCCCCAATTGATCGGCCAATTGACCGATTTCATCTTCACCCAAGTCGGGCATCGGCCGGGATAAGTTCCCCTTCTCCAAGAGCAGCATCGATTCGCGCAGCAGCTCAATGCGGCGTTTCAATCGATATCCTTGAAAGAAGCCGTAGCTCGTCGCAATGATGGCAACTACGATTAAGGCTGACAACGTCGCCTTCACGCCGTCAAGCCACGTCTCAAACGGTTTTACGTAGCCGTAGGACTGCAATAAATATACGATGATAAAAAATAAAATACATGAAAGGAGAAGCGTTTCGCCCACTAAACGCATAACCATGTTCGCATTTTTCTTCGGTTCCATCGCCGGCTATTGCATCTCCTTTCTTTTTTCCATTCGCTATAAATACGTGTTCAAAAAAGTCACTTTTCAGCACCGAGAAGTACAAGTTTTCGTAAGTGATCAAAAGTTTTTTTGAACATCATCTACACGTGCAATTTGATGTCTATATCTCCTACGATATAAGAGATGTATAGTTTCACTCGTTGATCCGCCCAATCATAATTAGGAGAACGCCAAGTCCATTTATTAAACAATCCCGTCTCTTTATCCCGGCCGACATCGATCTGTCCGCATAAGACGGTAGCTTCAATTTCTACGCCGACATCGTCAGGAATCGTAATGTCCATATCTCCCATCACGCCTTGGAACAGCAGCTTCGTTTCCGGCTCTTCCAATATGGCGAGCGATAAGTCGATATCGCACTCTCCAATGACATGCCACATGCTTTGGCTGTGCAAAATATAAGGCTCCCGATCCCATTTCAAGCTCGCGGACAGATTTTGCCGTTTCTCGACCCGCTCCTGCTTCTCATCCTGCCGAGTCCGTGAATAGAAAATACCTAACGATATGAGGATAATTCCCAAAAAGAGCATCAAGTGCTCCAACAACAGCAGCGCTCCCCCGACACCAAGCAAAATATAACCGACACGCAATTCCGCAGCACGAACTTTACGGACGCCAAGGTAGAGCATAACGAGGGCGACAAACGTTCCGAAACTAAGCCACTTGCCTATTAAAATAAGCAATCCAACAACGATGAGCACATATGCAAGTAAACGGTTGTTTGTCTTCATGCCGCGCCTCCTGTCGCAAAGAATCGTGGAAGCCACTAACGGCGATGCAAATGCATCGCCGCAGAGCTCCCTTGTTAGCATATCATAACCTGAGACCTACCCCAAGGGGTTATTCGTTTTGGCCTAATTTTTGTTTCAACGCAGCCAATTGCTCGTCGACTTTAACTTGCTTCTCCACATCAACCGGTTGTTGGTACGAAGCCGGTGTAGAATAGCCGCCGTAAGGGGCGCGCATCACTTCAGCTTCCGCCTCCAACTGCATAATCTTCTCTTCCATGCGGTGGAAGCCGCGGGAAGCAGTGCCCGATTCAATCGAGTGCACGCTTGTGATGGTAGCCATTTGCTTGCGAGCCTTCGCCATTTGTGCACGGGCTGCCAATTCATTGCGCTTATTGCGCAGCTTGTAGAATTCATCCTTCATGGAATGCAATTGCTGCATCAATTCGTCTGCTTGTGATTTGGCTTGTGTATGCAAATCACTGTATTCCGCCACTTTTTGATCATAGTACAATTTCTCTTCCAGGCATTTGCGTGCCAATTCCTCTTGTCCTGAAGTCAGCGCGCGCTCTGCCTGTGCTTCACGGTCGGCAGACATCCGAATCGCTTCATCGAAGCGGTGTTTAATGCGGCGCTCGTTCGCCATTTGCTTCGCTACCGTCACTTCCGCCTCATGAATTTCCTGCTCCATGTCGCGCAAATATTGATTTAACATAACTACCGGGTCTTCTACTTTGTCCAATACCTCATGAACCGACGCTTTCGTCATATCTTTAATTCGTTTGAATACTCCCATTTTACTTATCCCCTTTCTCATACTTTGCGACTCTATTGCGCAATTCTTGTAGTTCTTTCATCATTGCTTTTCTTTCGATATCTTCCATCATGGAATCAATGGAGGAATTATCTTTTTGCTTCATGTTTCCGTAGCTGGAGGAATTGTAACCACCATAATTGTCGTACGACCCGCCTTGACGAGTGTTGTTGTTGTAATATCCTTGGTCATTCGCCGTATAGCCGCCATTGTAGCCATTTTGGTTATTGTACGGACCCGAGCCGTATCCTTGCGGACCATACGGAGTATAAGGTTCTTTTGGCACTACGAGTGCCACGATGAAATATACGAACAGTAACGTGAAGCCGGAAAAGAAACAGCCAATCACAAACAGGATACGCAGCAGAGTTACATCGAAGCCGAGCCATTCGCCCAGGCCGCCGATGAGGCCGCACAGCTTCCGGTCACGAACCGAACGATACAATTTTCTGTTCATGACTCATGTCACTCCTTTGTCGAGTCTAATTTCTGTCTTAATCGTTCCATCTCACGCTGCAGCGCCGATTCTTGTCCTAAACCACCGCCACCCGCCTGTCCGCTCATCCGACGAACCTGTTGAACACTCTCTGTTTCCCATTCCATATCGGAGACGCGGTCTTCCAGACGCCGGAACATGCCATCGACTTGCCCGCCGCCATATTGTCCGAAGCGTTGGTTCATCTGCTGCTGCAGTCGAATATTTTGCATACGGGCGAAATAATACTGGCGTTTGTCATACACCGTTTGATATTCGCTCTTGAGCAGGTTCAATTGCTCTTCCAGGTCGAGAATCGCTTGCTTGCTCTTATCATATAAATCAGCGTACTGCACTGCTTTCTCATCGTGCATCAGCTTCTCTTGCAGAGCAATCTTTGCGGCGAATTCCTCACCTGCCTTCAATGCCAGCATCGCTTGCTGTTCTCTGCGGTCACGCATTTCCTGCGCTTGATTCAATTGATGTCTCATTTGATTGGCGTGCATCACATATTGTTGATAGAGACGGTCTGCTTCCGCAATATCATGCCGTGTGCGCATTAGAAATTGGTCGATTAAGCGCACTGGGTCTTCCACTTTATCCAAGCGCTCATTGAGCGTAGCGAGTGTGATGTCGCGAACCCTTTTAAAAATGTTGCTCATGCCGCTCTTCCCCTCCTTGATTCGTCATTTTTGCTGCATCGTTTTTGATTAATAAGGATGTCTATTACGCTTACTGGACAACATCGATACCCCGAATCCAACCATTGCTACGGCAACGATAATACCGATGAGCCAAGATAACTTACCGATTAAGCTAATCGAGCCGATAATGATGAAAATCCATCCGAAGGTTGAATTTCCTGCCTTCACACCATAGTAACCTAGTCCAATCAGAAGTATCGGAAGCAGATAGCCGAACCAGCTACCTAAGTGAATCCCGAACTTGCTGAGAAGGATGAAGCCACCCAGTGCAATAAGTATAAAAGCGAAGGTATTTCCTTTGTTCATTTGCATTCGGTTCGTCACCACCTTTCGTTGTGTCTTGCTTATGTCTCTATTTTAGGTGGAATCGCATTTATTCAAAACAGGCTGGGGGCGGTTTTTATACCTAGACTGAAGTCGGGGGCCGGGATCGACTCCAGTTCGAAGCGATGCTAGACAAAATATGTGCGGGAGTGAAACTACTGCGTGGTAACGTACGTATATATTTCCATAAGGATCCAAACGACTGATCCTCACCACACGCACCTACTGCGAAGGAGAGATACTATGGAAGCTGTATATTGGGGCTTGCTCGTATTCGGCGCCTTATATGCCATCATTACCTTCATCTTCGGGGAAGTGTTAAGCCACGCTTTTGACGCCTTTGTGGGCGATGGACACCTCTCCTTCCTGCAACCTACCGCACTAGTGAGCGGTTTAACGACCCTTGGTGCTATCGGAATACTCCTTACCCGCTATACGGCCTTCCAGTCTGCCAGCATCATGCTCATCGCCATTGCTGGCGCCATTCTCATCTCCGTCATGATGTATTTCTTCTATATACGGCCGATGGAGCAAGGGGAGAATTCAGTTGGCTTCTCTATCCAAGACCTTACCGGGAAGGTAGGCGAAGTGAATGTGCCGATTCCAGCTGCGGGCTTCGGTGAAGTGACCGTTCGCATCGGGGCGGGCGTAACGAATCAGATTGCAGCTTCGTTCGATAAGGAGGACATCCCGTCCGGAACGACCATTGTCGTCATCGAAGTGAAGGAAGATACACTGTATGTTTCTCCTCTCACTGAGGAACTGCTCCGTCCGGGGCACTAACTTTAGTTTTTCCATAAATTTACACATAAAAGGGAGCTGTATGCCATGGAGTTTAATGATGTATTATTGGTTCCGGTCATTGTCGTCGGAGTCATCGTTCTACTCGGACTCGCCTTCTGGGCCCGTTATAAGACGGTCCGACCAGATGAAGCTATGATTGTCACTGGTTCCTATCTTGGCTCGAAAAATGTAAGCGCCGATGATTCTGGGCGCAAGTTGAAGATTGTCCGCGGCGGAGGCGCATTTATATTGCCTATTTTCCAACAGTCGCGTTTTCTGTCCTTGCTTTCGCATAAGCTAGACGTTATGACACCAGAGGTGTACACCGAGCAAGGGGTTCCCGTCATGACCGACGCAGTCGCCATCATCAAGATTGGCGGTACTGTGGAAGACATCGCAACGGCTGCCGAACAATTCTTGGGTAAACCATCGGAAGCGTTAAAGAGTGAAGCGCAGGAAGTGCTGGAAGGCCATCTGCGTGCTATCCTCGGCTCGATGACGGTCGAGGAAGTATATCGCAACCGCGATCGTTTCGCTCAGGAAGTGCAGTCGGTTGCTGCCAGAGACTTGAAGAAGATGGGCTTGCAGATCGTATCGTTCACCATTAAAGACGTGCGTGACAAGCACGGATACTTGGATGCGCTCGGGAAGCCGCGTATTGCCGCTGTCAAGCGTGACGCCGATATCGCAGAGGCGCAAGCTGTCCGGGACTCCCGCATTCAGAAAGCGAAGGCGGAAGAAGACGGAATGAAGGCAGAGCTGGTTCGCGACACGAACGTCGCCGAGGCGTCGAAGGAGAAGGAATTGAAGGTTGCAGCGTTCAAGAAAGACCAAGATATGGCGCGCGCTGAAGCCGACCAGGCCTACTTCATTCAGGAAGCGCGATCTAAACAAAGCGTCGTGGAAGAGCAAATGCGCGTCGAGCTCGTACGAAAGGAACGGGAAATTGACCTCGAAGCTAAAGAAATCTTGCGGCGCGAGAAGCAGTATGATGCTGAAGTGAAGAAGAAAGCAGACGCCGATCGTTATTCGGTCGTTCAAGCGGCAGAAGCGGAGAAGTCACGCAAAGTGCTTGAAGCAGATGCGCTGCAATACCGCATCGAAGCGGAAGCGAAGGCGCAAGCAGAACAGAAGCGGCTTGCAGGGCTCGCCGAAGCGGATGCAGAACGTGCGCGCGGTACCGCGGAAGCGGAAGTCATTCGGCTGCGCGGTCTGGCGGAAGCGGAAGCGAAGCAGAAGCTCGCAGAAGCATTCGAGAAGTTCGGCGAAGCTGCGGTACTCGACATAGTCGTGAAGATGCTGCCTGAACTCGCAGGTAAGGTGGCTGAACCGATTAAATCCATCGACAAGCTGACGGTCGTTGATACGGGTAACGGCGAAGGGGCCGCACGCGTGAGCAATTATGTCACACAGTTGATGGCAACCGCACCGCAAATGCTAAAGGATGTCTCTGGACTCGATGTCGAACACATGATTAAGCGGCTGACAAAAGGAGCCGGCGAAGATAAGCCAACTCCAGCCGCAGTTGCATCTAACGTTGCAGTAACAGCAGAGAAACCACCTGTAATTAAGGCAGTGGATACACCGGAAGCCTAACATAAGCAAGCCATTATGGATATCTAACTATTTATGAACAAAAGCCTTGTGGGCAGCACCTGATTGCAGATGCGCCCGCAAGGCTTTCTCATTATGACTTCGTTATAATAGCCAATCAGCGACGCCGCAATTCTGTATTATTGCTGCGCGGCTCCTCCGTAGAATTGCTCTTCCCGATATGAAGATACTGCCCGTCGCGGCTGGGTCATGGTCATTTTTCAACAGCAGCCAATATCTATACTCGTCCGGATATAGCGCTTAAATATCTTCTGCTAATGAAGCAATTGCCCGAAGATATAAAGTGCTTCTAAAAAAGGAAAAAGGGTTATAAAATTGCTTGGATAAGCAATTTTATAACCCTTTTGGAATACCGATGGCCGGACTCGAA
>NZ_ALKF01000200.1:0-184760 GCF_000283315.1 Paenibacillus sp. OSY-SE
TACTTGACAGGGAGCACTTCACTACGGCTCTTTATTCACACTTTTTTCAATTATCTGATACCAAGTTTATCTTTTACTATTTGAGGTAATTGCTCTTCTTTAACTTCTTCATAAGAAACTACTTCTGGAGAACTAGCATCCTTGCTTTTCTTTATATATAGACACAAGAACGCGTTTTCTTTAAGTGGTCCTCCATTCGGTTTAGAACTTGTAAAGGTGATATTCTTTTCAGTACCATGTATATCGCAACCTTTTAATGTGTATTCGCGATAATTGTCAATTAATTTGCCAGTGCCTTTAATTTGAACGTAGTATAGGTCCGTATCTGCCTTTTTAGATGTAGATATTATTTCTTCAGTCACCATGCACGCGCTAAGAAGCATAATGAAAAAGACTAATACCACTAATAAACGTAAAGTTCTTTTCACTTTTACTGCCTCCTGCAAATATTGCTGCAATAAAGAAATCTTACACGACCGTTCATATTGTAACCATCAATACATATAACAGTTTTCTTGCAATGTTGCAAGCCAGGTGCTTTTGCTAGTGCAGACGATCAAAACGCTGCAGCAGAACGTTTGAAGAAAGAAACAGGGTGGCTGGTCTATAAAGTGAATGAAAATAGTCTGAGCCTTAAAACAGGGACCTTTGCTACAAGAGGAGATGCTGAACGAACCCGGGGAGCTGGTTGTTTTTTCTATTGGAGACAGAATAGAATTTCGCATATAATAAGAACAAACGTTCTGAATGGAGGTGAAGTGACATGCTTCTTGAACATTATATTGGTCGAGCAATTGAGATCATTTATGAAGACAGACATGGCGACATCACGAAGCGCCGTATTATCATTCACAAAATCAGTGATGGCACTGTTCATGCGACTTGTTTGCGTTCGAGTGGATGGCGTCCGTTCAAGATGGAGCGTATATTGTCATGGCAGCCGATAGGAGAGGGAAGAACAGCGTAAAAATACGACGCTGAAACTGGAATATGTTTTAAGAAGATCAACAGGCGTGCGAGAAAAGCAGCGTATAAATGGAAATAACAAATTTAGCTTTTGAAAATAAAAACACAGCCGATAATTCACCTATGAGGAGAACCAAAGGCTGTGTTTTGTTAATGGAAATCTCGGAACAAACCAATGACCTTACCCAAAATCGTCACATGCTTCAGACGAATAGGTTCGTATGTCGGGTTCTCGGGTTGAAGACGGACATGGTCTTTCTCGCGATAAAAAGTCTTGACCGTTGCTTCATCGTTTTCCGTCATCGCTACGACGATATCTCCGTTATTAGCAGTCTGCTGCTGGCGAACAATGACATAATCGCCGTTATGTATTCCGGCTTCGATCATACTGTCACCAATGACAGATAACATAAACACGTTCTCGTCGTCCCCGACCATATGTGTAGGTAACGGGAAATAGTCTTCAATATTCTCGGTTGCCGTAATAGGTTCACCCGCCGTTACTTTACCCACTACCGGAATTCTTGCTACAGACTGGGTGAATTCATTCGTACGCTCGGATTGTTCATGGCTGAGCAGTTCAATTGCACGGGGCTTCGTCGGATCGCGACGAATGAAGCCTTTCTTCTCAAGGCGATCCAGATGACCGTGCACTGTAGAACTGGAGGCTAAGCCAACCGCTTCGCCAATCTCGCGAACCGATGGTGGATAACCTTTACCACGAACTTCATTGCGTATAAAATCAAGAATCGCTTGTTGACGACTGGATATTTTAGACAAGGGTATCAACTCCAATGAATACTCTTTTGTCAAAATTATACCATAGAACCTCCGTTCGTACAAACATAAGTTCTAAGGAAAATGCATAAACTCGCGCTTTTTAAGCGTTCTCTTTTATCGGGCGTGAATAGGAAGGAGAAAAAGACGAATGATATGAGAACTAATGTTCTAAAAATATATTGACTCAAACAAGTGTTCGTGTTAAATTATTTGCGAAAGTAATAGAACAAGCGTTTGGGGAGATGGGATAGATGATGTATACAACTTATCGTTCAATTTATAATGTATCGACTGCTGCCAGCAATGGTAGAGGAAAGCAACGTCGTTCAATACATATACGTCGACTTCGTCTTATCGTCTTTACGATCGCTCTCTTTTTCGTCACATGCGGCAGCATTGTACAAGCGTGGGGGAACGATGATGTGCAGGAGCAGGTAGGAATGGAGAGCGCAGTGGAACGGGTGCTTGTCCAGCCAGGAGATTCCTTATGGGTTATTGCTGCTGCTTACAAACCAGAGCATATGGATATTCGTCAATACATTTATGAAATCATCGTATTGAATGATATAGAAGGACATACGCTGTTGGCGGGAGATGTCATACTTGTGCCTTTGGAGTTAGAATAGGGAATTGTCTTTCTTCCATTGATGTAATCAAATCACATATTAAGTGGTCACTACATATCTGCTCGTAATACGGGGATGTTCATTAGCCATACTGTACAGAGTGATTATAATATGATTCAATAACTCACCATTTATATTAAAGCTTAACGGGAGACTCAATATGGGTCTCTTTCTATGTATTTTTGTATTCTTTCTCCATGGCGATTGTAGTCGATACGCTTGCTTGACAAGCTTGACCTGCCATGTCAAAGTAGAAGATATGCTTAGAAACATGGAGGTACGACAATGAATATCGATCAATTGATCGCACGAATAAACGAGCTTGCCCGCAAGCAGAAAACTGAAGGATTAAACGAGACGGAGTTGGCGGAACGTGCGCGCCTGCGAGAGCAATATTTGTCTTTATTCCGGAAGCAAGTCCGTAACCAGTTGGATACGATTCGCTTTGTTGAAGATGAAGAACAAATGGGCGAAAAGGGCGGGTCCGGCGGGCTTGTTCATTAATGTAAACGATAGACCAAGTCGGTGTAATTACCGGATTTTGTCCGGAATTGCATCGATTATTATATTGAAATTCAATTAGGCAAGAGCTTATTAGGTACATCAACGTCTTATTGTCGCAATAATAAGGGGGCTAACATTCATGTCTCGCAGTTGGGAACGCAAGGTGCGTCGTAACAGCACACAACTGAACAAGCAGCGTAAGAAGCAAGGGAAATCGATGATGTCGACTAGCACTGTCGCCTTTGAAGAATTTAAAGGCCGCAGCTATATCCTGCCAATGGTGCTCATAGGATTCACTATCATCTACGCCTTTCTTGGCGGAGCAATGACGGATGTCCAGTCGCCGACGTTATATTGGGTAACGGTCTTCTGTTATCTGGGGTTGGGGATTATTCTCTTCCTAAGAAGACCTTTCCTCCGAATCGGCAAGGGTGAGCTGTCGACGATTAAATGGAACCGGATTCGGACGTTGCCGGCTCAAGAGATTACGAAGATTGTGGCACAACCTGGTTATGTTGTTATAGAACATAGCAGAAAGGGCTCCAGCTGGGTCTTTTCACGCACGATGAATCGGTATGATACGGATACGATGGGCAAACGGCTGCAAAGCTTTGCACAGCAGCATCGCATCGAGTTCGTGGAAGAATCGAAATCAACCGGTTCAGTTAAGTAACGATGAGATAAAGAGTTGATATGCATTACGTCAATGTAAGAGAGGGATCCGACATGTCCATTCAAGCTGTACTGTTTGATTTAGATGATACGTTATTATGGGACGAGCGGAGCGTGGAGGAGGCGTTTGCGGCGACATGCCAGTACGCCCAGTCCAAGTCGGGAGCGATTCCAGATCAATTGGAAGCAGAAGTTCGTCAAGCGGCCCGAGATCTGTACGCGTCTTATGAAACGTATTCCTTTACACAAAATATCGGTATCAATCCATTTGAAGCGTTGTGGGGACATTTTACGGGTGGTGAACATCAGGAATTTCGCATGCTGCAACAATTGGCGCCGATGTATCGCCAGTCGGCATGGACCCAAGGCTTAAAAGCAGTCGGTGTTGAAGACGAGGCGCTAGGTGCCGAATTGGCTAAGCAATTCATGAAAGAGCGTAGAGCCAGATCTTATGTCTATGAAGAGACATATGAGGTGCTTCGCAAATTGAAGACGCGCTATCCGCTGCTTTTGCTTACGAACGGGTCCCCCGATCTGCAGCAAGAAAAGTTGGATGGTGTACCAGACATTATTCCGTTCTTCGATCACCTTGTCATTTCTGGTAACTATCCAGAAGGGAAGCCGGCAATTAGCTTGTTTCAACATGCGATGTCTCTGTTGGATATTGCGCCAAGCGCAGGGCTCATGGTCGGAGATAAGCTGACGACCGATATAAAAGGAGCATACAATGTCGGCATGCACCATGCCTGGCTCAACCGCAAAGGGGTGAAGCTCACCGGCGACATCCATCCTGAATATGAAATTTCTCATTTGTCGGAGTTGTTTGCCGTTATCGATGAGATCGATTCGAAGAAGCACTAGTACTCATTTTACGCACATGAAGTCTGCGAAGATCGCAGGCTTTTTTATTTAATTTAGCGTATTCTCTTGTAAAATGTGACAAATGTCACTGAATCGACACACAAACTGACCTGAATTAGCCCTATCGAGTCATCACGATATGGGTAATGTTGTCTATAATGATACAAGACAAGTTGGAAATGGACTGAAGGAGTGAATGTATTAATGTGGAAAAAAGCAGTTCTCGCATTGAGTTTCGCTGCTTTGCTTATGGCAGGGTGCGGCAATGGCGGGGGTCATGATCAGCATACTGATCAACCGGGTGATGCGATGCACGGTGATCATGGCGGCAGCAACGCCGACGGCACGATTCCTGATCTGATTAAAGTGGAGTTGAAAGTTCCTGATGAGGTTAAGGCTAAGGAATCGATTATCATTTCTGCACGTGTGACGCAGAGCGATAAGGCGGTGGATGATGCGGATAAGGTCGAGTTTGAATACTGGATGGAAGGCGAAGAGCATGAAAGAGCTGAAGGGACGTTAAAGGAAGATGGCACTTATCAAATGGAGCATACGTTCGAGAAGCCAGGTACCTATAATGTCATCTCACATGTGACGGCGCGTGATATGCACTCGATGCCGAAGAAGACATTCGAGGTGAAATAGCTGCTGCTGCAATGATTCACACGGACAATTATATTTACATATATGTAACGCTGACTGTCTTATGAAGGCAGGCTGAATTGTTGTCTGTTATACAAAAAGCGGTCCACCTAATCAAGGAGGACCGCTTTTTTTGCCTAGAATAACAAGCTGGATAAGTTCATTACGCTTTCTGAAATGCGTTATCCTCGAACGGATGGGCAATCCAGCCTTCGGTCTCAATAAATAAACGTACTGCGACGATTTGCCGGTTCTCCATGAGCGTAAAGTAATGCGGCTTACTTTCGGGAACAGAAATGACATCGCCTGCCTCAAGTATTACGTCCATGTAGCCTATATCATCGCTGCCTTTAATGATGAATATGCCGTTGCCGGCTGTGATGGCACGTACTTCGTCCTCAGTATGCGTATGAAGCTGTTCAAACTTCTTCAACAGCTCCTCAATGTTGGGCGTAGCATCAGATAGAGAAATCAAATCCCAGGTCTGATAACCTCTGCGCGCGGCCAAGTCGCGGATTTCTTCTTCATACGTACGCAAAATGACTTGCTTCTCTTCATCGGTCAACACAAATTTCTCGCGAAGTGCTTCGTCTAATTTGTTATGATCCCAATGCTCGTATAATACGCCTTGAACGGTCAAAAAAGAGCGAACGTTCTCTTCACCAGTGATCAATTCATTCGTGTTTCGGATTCGAATCTGTGCCATGCCAATCCCTCGTTTCCCTGCCGATATTTATTATTTCGTATTATATTACAGAGGAAATGAATGGGCAAGAAACAATTTACAATGGAGGACATGCGATCCTTTCCTAATTGGTCCACATCTGTTAAACTAGGTTCTAACATTTATATAGAGGGTGGGCAGAGGGATGAGGAAACCAACTTTACAAGAACGACTTCAAGAACGAATTCTCATTTTAGATGGTGCCATGGGGACGATGATCCAGCAGGCTGACTTAACTCCGGATGATTTCGGGGGCGAGCATTTGGATGGTTGCAATGAAATGCTCGTGTTGACTCGTCCTGATGTTATTTCACGAATACACGAACAATACCTCGAAGCAGGCGCTGATATTTTGGAGACCAACACGTTCGGAGCGACTAGTGTCGTATTAGCCGAATATGATCTTCAAGACCGAGCTCGTGAGTTGAACGTGGCAGCAGCGAAGCTCGCGGTGGAAGCTGCGGCCAGATACAGCACGCCGGAATGGCCACGCTATGTAGCGGGCGCGATGGGACCTACGACCAAGACATTGTCGGTGACAGGCGGAATCACGTTCGATATGTTGATTGACAGCTATTATGAAGAGGCTGTGGCACTCATTGAAACGGGTGTGGATGCGTTACTATTAGAAACTTCTCAAGATACGCTCAATGTGAAAGCAGGTTCTATTGCGATTCAACGGGCCTTTGAAGCGACGGGCAAGACTTTGCCGCTAATGATTTCCGGCACGATTGAACCGATGGGGACGACGCTCGCAGGTCAGAACATTGAATCATTTTATATTTCATTGGAGCATCTGAAGCCAATTTCGATCGGTCTGAACTGTGCGACAGGTCCGGAGTTCATGCGCGACCATTTACGTACGTTAGCATCAATTGCCAAGTCTGCCGTGAGCTGTTACCCGAACGCGGGTCTGCCGGACGAGAATGGACTCTACCATGAGTCGCCGGATTCGCTGGCACGGAAGATTGCCTCATTTGCCGAGCAGGGCTGGCTGAACATTGCGGGCGGATGCTGCGGTACGACACCAGAACATATTCGAGCGCTGTCTGAGGCGTTAAGCCAATATCAGCCTCGTACGAACTATGGCGAGCATCCTCCGGCCGTATCCGGTATCGATACCGTCTATATTGAAAATGAAGGCCGTCCATATATGGTCGGTGAACGGACGAACGTTCTCGGTTCACGCAAGTTCAAACGATTGATCGCTGAAGGTAAGATTGAAGAGGCGGCGGAAATCGCCCGAGCCCAAGTGAAGAGCGGCGCGCACGTCATTGACGTCTGTGTGCAGGACCCTGATCGGGATGAAGCTGTCGATATGGAGATCTTCTTGCAAGAAGTTGTGAAGAAGGTGAAAGTACCGCTCGTCATTGATACGACCGACTCGAAAGTGCTTGAGCTCGCGTTGAAGCATACGCAAGGCAAAGCGATTATTAACTCCGTTAACTTAGAGGATGGGTTAGATAAATTCGAGCAGGTAGTCCCGCTCGTACATCTATATGGCGCTGCTCTTGTCGTTGGAACGATCGATGAACGAGGCCAAGCGATTACACGTGAGGACAAGTTAGAAGTAGCAAAGCGATCTTATCATATATTGGTAGATGACTTCGGGATACAGCCTGAAGATATTATTTTCGACCCGTTGGTATTCCCTGTAGGTACCGGTGACGAGCAATATATCGGTTCTGCGAAAGAAACGATTGAGGGAATTCGGATCATAAAACAAGCGCTGCCGCGCTGTCAAACGGTACTAGGCGTCAGCAATGTATCGTTCGGACTGCCGGAAGCTGGCCGTGAAGTGCTGAACTCCGTCTTCTTGTACGAATGTACGAGAGCGGGACTAGATTATGCTATCGTGAACACAGAAAAGGTTGAACGATACGCCTCGATACCGGACCATGAACGTAAGCTTGCAGAAGCACTCTTATATGAGACGAATGATGACACGTTAGCTGCCTTTGTAGCGGCATTCCGGAACCGCAAGGTGGAGAAGAAAGAGAAGACCAACAATTTGCCGCTTGAAGAGCGTCTCGCTTCATACGTGGTAGAAGGGACGAAGGAAGGACTTATTCCCGACTTAACCGAGGCGTTAACTAAATATAGTTCACTCCAAATCATTAACGGTCCGCTGATGAAGGGAATGGAAGAAGTCGGCCGGTTGTTCAACAATAATGAACTTATCGTTGCCGAGGTGCTGCAAAGTGCGGAAGTGATGAAAGCGTCGGTCTCCTTCCTTGAGCCGTACATGGAGAAGAACGAGTCCGCTGTCAAAGGAAAGATATTGCTGGCGACAGTCAAGGGCGATGTGCATGATATCGGGAAAAACCTTGTGGAAATTATTCTTGCGAACAATGGTTATCATATCGTCAATTTGGGCATCAAAGTACCGCCGGAACAATTGATTGAAGCATACCGCAAGGAGAAGCCGGACGCGATTGGACTGTCAGGTCTGCTCGTAAAATCAGCTCAACAGATGGTCATCACGGCCCAGGATTTGCGCAATGCCGGTATCGACGTCCCGATTATGGTCGGAGGAGCTGCGCTTACGCGCAAGTTTACCAAAAATCGCATCAGTCCGGAATATGACGGCCTTGTGCTGTATGCGAAGGATGCGATGGAAGGTCTTGACTTGGCGAACAAGCTAATGGACGTCAGTGAACGACAGCGGCTCGTCAGCGAATTGCGTGCGCACAAGGAACGGCTTGCGCGTGAAGAGGAGGAGCACACGAAGCTGCCGAAGCTGACGCGTGCGGTTCGATCCGCAATCAAGGAAGCGCCCGTATATCTCCCGCCGGATCTGGAACGGCACGTACTGCGGAATATTCCGATTCCGCAAGTCGTTCCATATGTGAACATGCAGATGTTGCTCGGGCATCACCTTGGTCTGAAAGGATCGGTGGAGCAGCGGTTGCGGGAACAAGATCCGAAGACTGTGGAGCTAAAGGAAACAGTCGATCAAATATTGGTTGAAGGGGCTCAGGATGGTGTACTGCAAGCGAATGCGATGTATCGCTTTTTCCCAGCACAATCCGAAGGGGACTCGATCCATGTTTACAATCCAGAAAATAATAATGAGGTTCTGCATACCTTTACATTCCCGAGACAACAGGTGGAACCGTATTTGTGCTTAGCCGACTTCCTGCGAACCAAAGATAGCGGTATGATGGACTATGTCGGATTCCTCGTTGTCACCGCGGGCAAAAACGTGCGTGAGCGTGCGGAGGAATGGAAGGAGCAAGGTCAGTATTTGCGCCTGCACGCGCTGCAAGCTGTTGCCTTGGAACTTGCTGAAGGGCTCGCGGAACGCATTCACCACATGATGCGCGAAGTGTGGGGCATTCCAGACCCAGAAGAGATGACGATGAAGGAACGATTCGGAGCAAGATACCAAGGGGTACGTGTTTCCTTCGGTTATCCGGCCTGTCCGAATCTGGAGGATCAAGAGCCGCTTTTCCGCTTGATGCAGCCAGAGGACATCGGTGTGCAGTTGACAGAAGGCTGTATGATGGAACCGGAAGCATCGGTAACCGCAATGGTGTTCGCCCATCCTCAGGGGCAATATTTTAACGTGGATAAAGCATAATATATATAGATTCGTTGAAAGCTCCGCATCACCAACAGAAATGGTGGTGCGGAGGCTTTTTTCATCAATGATATTTCGAGGTTAAAGAAATAATGACAAAGCTACAGTATTAATGTAGTTTAATATTAATGGAGATTATAGATTAGGAAGTGTAATGAGACATGGATATCTATTTCTTGGGAACAGGGGCCGGCATGCCGACGACGCGCCGGAATGTCAGCAGTATGGCGTTGCGCCTCTATGAAGAGCGAGGTTCGTTCTGGATGTTCGATTGTGGAGAAGGAACGCAGCATCAAGTTCTCCGCAGTCCTCTTAAGCTGGGCAAATGTGAATTCATTTTCATTACCCATTTGCATGGCGACCATCTATTCGGCCTGCCTGGATTGTTGTCAAGCCGGGCTTATCAGGGCGGAGTCACTCCTCTGACTGTATTCGGTCCGAAAGGGTTAAAGAAGTTCATACATACCACATTCGCCGTAAGCGCAACACAGTTGCCTTATGAATTGCGCATTCAAGAAATTGAACCGGGTGTAATTTGGTCGGATGATCAATTCACGGTCACCGCACTTCCGCTTGAGCACCGGGTCCTGTCCTTTGGTTATCGTGTGCAAGAGAAAGATCGACCAGGAAAGCTTAAGTTCGAACTGCTGCAGCAGAAAGGAATTCCACCGGGGCCGATGTACGGCAAGCTGAAGCGAGGAGAGGATATTGAGCTGCCGAACGGAGAGCTTGTCTTCGCGGCTTCGGTAGTAGGTGCGCCGATTCCTGGACGCTCTGTCGCGATATTGGGTGATACCCGTCCATGCGACAATGCCGTCCGGCTGGCACGCAATGTGGATTTGTTCGTTCATGAGGCTACATTTCTGGAGGATAAGAAGGATAATGCCCATGATTTCGGCCACAGTACAGCAAAGCAGGCGGCAACCGCCGCCAAGAACGCTCATGCGAAGAAGCTTGCACTGACTCACTTCAGTTCGCGTTACAAAGAAGACGAAGTGATGGAGCAATTGCTTGCCGAAGCGAAGGAAGTGTTTCCAAATACGGTGTTAGCTGATGAACATACGGTCATTACAACAACTTAATATATATCCGACTTTCTGATAACGATTGTGAGGTATCCTCTTCTTATCCAAATAAGTCACCGATTCTGGAAGACCAGAGGAGACGAGGAGGAGAAGAAAATGGATACCGCAAGTCACTTATTGTTCGGAGTCACGTTGGCTGGCGCCGCATGCTTGCATCCTCAAATAGCGGAGCATCCGCAGCTGTTCGGTGCAGTTCTGGCTGCGACACTTATCGGTTCACATGCGCCGGACTTTGACACCGTTACAAGGCTGCGGAGCTATGCAGCATATTTACGGCATCATCGAGGCTTGACGCATGCTGTTCCCGCTTGGTTCATATGGCCGCTTGTCATTGCGCTTCCGTTGTCATCCCTATTTCACGTATGGGAATCTTGTCCGATAGTCGCTCTGTGGACATTCATCGCGGTGATGTTCCACGTTGTTTTAGACTGGTTAAACGCGTATGGCGTTCAAGCCGCTCTTCCCTTCACGTCCAAGTGGCTGCATAAAGATGTGCTCTGTCTGTTCGATCCCGTTCTGTTTGGTATTCATATGGCTGTGTTGAGCAGTTGGTTGTGGCTTGATAGGCAAGGAGCTTCATCGCTGTTTGCAGCTGCTTACGCTTTAACCTTCCTTTATATATTATGGCGTTGGGGGACGTGTTCTAGGGTGCTGCAGCAGCTCCGAATGCAATTCCCAGATGCGCTGCATCATCAACTGATTCCCGATCTTAGCCTATGCCGATGGCAATATGTAGTGGAGACGGAAGATTGTTATTCGACCGGATGGGTAATCCAAGCTTCTCCTTTATCCATGTGCACACCGCTTCGTTTTGATTTTCATGCCCGATACGAGAAATCGTTCTCTCTGAATCCAATCATTGAGCGCACTCTGGCAACGGACGGAGTGAGAGCTTTTCACGGATTTGCCGAACGCGTCGTGGTGCATGCTCAGCAGTGGAAGGACGGATATAAGGTCGTGTGGAATGATGTTCGCTTCTGGCATCGGCGTGGATTGCCGTTTGGTGTGGAAGTCGAACTCGATGAGCAGTTGAATGTCGTGAAGACGAAGTTGGGATGGAGTAAGAAAGGATGGGAGCCGCCTTACGTGTAGGGAATACAGCGGAAACGGAGCAATCCGTTTCTTTTTGTTTCCCCAAAATAGTTTCCCGGGAAAGCGCAGGACTTGACAAAACATACGTTGTCCGACGTGGAATGGTGCGCAGAACCTTCATTTCGACGACAACTGTCGTCGCACGGCGTCGAAACAAGAAATCGACTTATGATAACAAGTGTTGCAAGCACGGAAACGGTTCTTTACAATGGATCAAAGTTAAGCATTTCCCAAAAATGCGTCTACATAAATGTGAAGGGAAAAAGAAAGGTGGAGCCTTTTATGAATACACTTGGATTTTCCGTTGTCGGATTCGGTACGATAGCGAAGACGCATATGGTTGCATTGCGGACGATGCCGATTATCAAATCGTTGCCTGTAACGCCAGTGCTGGCATCTCTTGTCACTCGAAGACCGGAGCAAGTCGGAGCGCAAGCCGCGCAGATCGGATTTACACATGTGACTTCTTCCTTGGAAGAAGCGTTGCAGCAAGCGGGCACGGATGTGGTGAGCATCTGCACGCCGAACGCGCTGCATGCCGAACAGGTCCGGATGGCGATGAAGCATAACAAGGCGATCTATTGCGAGAAGCCAGTAACGGAGAGCGCACAGGCTACGGGAGCGTTATTGGAAGAAGTGCCGCCGCAATATCCGCAGCAGCTTGCGTTTGTATACCGCTATCATCCGGCAGTGCTGCGCATTCGCGCCTGGCTGCAAGAAGGCATTATCGGGGATGTGCTGCAGTGTAAGATGGCGTATATGCGTTCGGGATATTTAAATGAAAATAGACCATACAGCTGGCGGTTAAGCGATACATTGTCTGGAGGAGGGGCCATTACCGATATCGGCGTGCATGCACTCGATTTAGTTCGTCTTTGGTTCGGCGAGTTCGCTCATATTGATGGCCGCACAGAGACGTTCATTCCGAGCCGTCTGAAAACTGCAGGTTCGGAAGAACGGGTGGACGTTCACGTCGATGATTGGGCGGTAATGAACTTCCGGATGGAAGAGGGCGTGCGCGGTCTTGTGGAAGTGTCACGAATCGCTTATGGTGCCGATGCGTTCCGAATCGATATCGTTGGTACGAAAGGCAGCATCACCTGTGACTTGGAACGCGATAAAAAGCCGACACTCCATCTATTAAACGGCAGCATGCAAGCGACGCCGGAACCGGACAGCCTATATTTGCTGCCAGACGAGAAGGCGACGATGGGAATTTTTCAAGATTGTCATTTCGGTGCGCTGCATCACTTTATTTTGCGCCTATCCGGTGATGAACGGTGGTCGGATCTAGCACCGACGCTTGCGGATGGATATGCAGTTGAGCGTTGGGTTGATTATGTTATCGAGTCTTCCCCAGCTAAGTAAGTCAACCATGGGCAAGAAAGGAAAGTGAAGTCATTTATGAACAGTCGTAATCATCACCGTATTTGTGCATTTATCGATTTGGACGGGACAATGTATCACGGTTCCACGAAGGTGGAGGGCGCGGATCGATTGATTGCCACGCTGCAGGAACTGCAAGTTCCTTATCTGTTCGTGACGAATAACTCTTCTCGCACGCCGGAAGATGTGGCTAAGCTGCTGCAAGGGTTTGGAATACCTGCAAATCCTCAAGATGTACTCACGTCTGCTCAAGCTGCTGCATCGTATATTCAGATGAAACATTCGGATAAACTTGTATTTATGGTAGGAGAGCAAGGCTTGCAGCAAGCATTAACCGAAGCGGGAATTCGATGGACCGATGATGTAAATGAAGTGTGGGAGCAATGTATCGGTGTCGTCGTGCAGGGAATAGACCACCAGTTCTCATACGCTAAGCTCGAAGCCGCATCTTGCGCTATCCGCAAGGGTGCAGTTTCGATTTTAACCAATCCTGACGTAATGCTGCCATCCGACAGGGGATTCTCCCCCGGAGCCGGCACGATCGGTGCTGCCGTGCAGGCAGCTTCAGGCGTTGAACCGATTATTATCGGCAAGCCGAGCGAGTTAATTATGAAAGTGGCGTTGGAGCGAATGCAATGTGAGGCGGCCGATGCCATTGTCGTTGGTGATAATATGATGACGGATATGTTGGCAGGAGTGAATGCTGGCTGCCGCACAGCGCTTGTCTTTACTGGATTAACGACGCCATCCAATCTGGACGAATATAAAGAACGATCCGGTGTAATTCCGGATGTTGTCTGTCACGACATGGAGGAAATGCGTCAATGGTTTATCGACGCAGTGAACCAACAATAATTCACGACATATATCATCATGTGAACAGGAAGGAAGATGCTCGATGCCGGAAATTCCGGAAATCGAAGGGTACCGCAAGCAACTGGAGCAGCATGTGGTTGGACAGCGTATACGCGATCTGCACGTACAGCGGGATTCTTGGTTAAATACAGCGCTTGAAGCTATGAAGGACGGTGTGATAGGCCGTCAAATCCTGTACGTTGAACGTAGAGGAACGGATTTGATTTTTCATTTGGATGATGGTCGGCGTTTGCTGCTTCGCACAGCTCAAGGAAGTCATTTGCACATGGAGCAACGTTTCGATGAAGCGCAGTCAGACGTGCGAACGACAGCAGATGGCATCCATAAGGAGCAGTTGTCGCTTACGACCGATAATACCATCGTGACGATTCATAGTGCGCGTACAGGGCAATTTCTGTGGCTTACTGCTAAAGAGCTGGACGAACAGCAAAAAGAACAAGGCCCTGACCCGCTATCACGTCATTTGACGCCAGAGCGATTCAAGAAGCTCTTTGCGAAGCGCCGTTCCGCATTAAAAACGGCTTTAATGAACCCGAATATTATCGTCGGCATCGACAGCCGTTTTGCCGATGATATTGCTTTTGCGGCACGGTTGCGTCCATCCATCCGTATGGATCTACTTCAGGATGATGATTGGGATCGCTTGTACCACGCTATGGTAAATGTGCTGCAAGGAGCGATTGAACAGGGTGAAAATGGAACGGCGAACGTACAGTGCCTAACTGCCGACACTCAAAACGCTGGGGAAGAACTGGATAAATCGATTCACGGCAAGGCGGGGGAACCTTGTCCGTGCTGCGGCACATTGATACAGGAAATGCTGATTCAGCGTCGGCCTGCCTATTATTGTCCGCAGTGCCAACCGGAAATTCCTCCGAATGAGCAATAACAGAATCAGCAGCGATACCGTCGATCTGTGCTATGGTTGTCACCTGTCATTGCGGGGAGGATATGCACAGGCGTCTAAGCAGGCGATTCAATTACAGGAACAAGCAGGGCTGGGCTGTTATCAATATTTCAGCAAAAATCCACGCAGCTTATCCGTGAAAGCTGGATTTGAATCCGATGCATTGTCCGCCCGAGACTATGGAGAAATGTACAATATCCGCTCTGTAGCACACACGCCGTATCCGACCAATCTGGCCGTTGATGCCGATGAGTCGCCCGAGCTGTTTCAGGCCACGGTACAATCGCTGTTAAATGATCTCATGATTGCGGAAGCTTGCGGATCTGTAGGGGCCGTGGTCCACTTCGGAGCTTACAAAGGCAGCCGTGTTGCTGCGGACAAGGCTGTGCTGCGGGGTTACGAAAATATTATCCGCACGCTGAATACCGTGTTGAACGTCTGGTCCGGTCAAGCGCTGCTCCTCATCGAGAACCAGGCGGGCAATCATGGAGGCATGGGAGCTACATTGGAAGAGCTTGTGCAAATTCGCAAGCTCAGCAGCCGCCCATCAGCTGTCGGCTTCTGCTTTGACACTTGCCATGCGTATGCAAGCGGCTTATGGAATCCGTCAGAGACGAAAGCGCTGCTCTCTCAAGGGAATGCTCTCGACTACTGGCCACACGTTCACGCTGTTCATTTGAATGATGCAAGAGATGGCTACGCTTCGCGTAAAGATCGGCATGCCAATGTGGGTCAAGGCTGCATTGGTATGGAAGCGTTCGATCAGCTGTTGTCTACAGATGAGATGCAAGGAAAAATGTTTATTTTAGAGACGCCCGGCGACGGGAACGGCCGACACGACTCGGAGTGGGAAGCGCTGCGTATGAATTGGGACGGAGGGAGAGAAGGTAAACGATGATACACGTTTATTTGGACGATTGGCGGCGCTGTCCGGACGGATTTGTGTTAGCCCGTAATATGGAGGAATGTCTTCTTCTATTAGAGCATGAGGAAGTCGGCATTTTATCATTGGATCATGATTTGGGTATGGGCGAGCCGACCGGGACGGAGCTTGTCCGTGAGATAGTACGGCGTGGATTATATCCGAAGCAGGGAATCTATTTGCACACGTCGAGCGCGATCGGAAGACAGCGAATGTACCAAATGCTGTATGAGAATAAACCGGAACAAGTTGCGCTTGCCAATGGGCCGATGCCCCCTGATGTTCTTGCACGTGTGAAACGAGACAAGCAATGATTACGTTATCTGCGGCGGAGTGTCGACAACTGCTATGGGATGATAGGGGCAAGCATCCTAATGAGCTGTGGGATGCTTTATATGTGCACAGTCCATTTTGCGGAACGTGCCAACTTGCAGAGCGTATGCTGACTATCGTTGAACAGACCTGTCCACAAGTGACGATCGCCTCCGTGCACATTCAATTTGTCCCAGCTCTTGTTCACACATTTCAAATTGAAAGCGTGCCATGCTTATTGATTTGGGAGCGGGAGAACGCGGATGCCAGTAAAGAGCCTAGCAAAATCTATGCTTTTCATTCGGTATCCTATCTTTATGAACAGTTGAGAGGTGGGGAAGCAGATGGTTAATCTCCGTAATATTTGGTTTCAACGCGAGGAACGTGTTATTCTGAATGATGTGAATTGGAACATTGAACAAGGCGAACATTGGGTGCTGCTCGGACGCAACGGTTCGGGCAAAACGACGCTGCTTGAATTGATTACCGCTTACCAGTTTCCTTCCAAAGGGATGGTTGAGGTGCTTGGACATACATATGGACACTGTGACGTGCGGGAAGTGCGCAAGAAGATCGGGTATATTAGCCAATCCCTTGTCGAGAAATTAACGCTGAGCGACCCGGTGTGGGAAGTTGTCGCTACAGGCGCATATGCATGGCTCCGGTTCTATCAGGAAATACCTGAGGAAGTGAAGGCGAAAGCTCATGCGCTGCTGGAGGAGCTTCACATCGGCCATCTAGCCGATCAACCGCTTGGCATATGCTCGCAAGGAGAGCGGAAGAAGATTTTGCTGGCACGGGCTCTAATGGGAGAGCCTGAATTGCTCATTATGGATGAACCTTGCTCAGGGCTCGATCTGTATGAAAGGGAAAAGATGCTGCAGGATTTGCGGGTGTTGACTGGACGCGATCTGAGCGTCATTTACGTCACGCATCATTTAGAGGAAATCGTGCCGTTATTTACGCACGTCGCTCTGCTGCATGAGGGGCGGATGGTCGCTTCGGGACGCAAGCATGACGTGCTGACACCGGAATTGCTCGCGGCAACCTTCGATTTGCCGGTGCAAGTCGATTGGGTGGACGATCGTCCGTGGATTCGAGTTCATCATGAGCACGCATAGAGCATGAAGTTATACAAGAATTCGAACTAACGTTGGAGGTTTAACCTACTTGGAGCCATTACATCAAATACATTTGGAACAACACTTTCAACCAGCCTCGCATTGGGTGATTACTTCAAATCACGGGTTCATTTCTTATGCGCAGGAAGAATTGAGAAGAAGCTTCGGGCAGCTAAAAAGCCGTATGCTCGTGTCAGGTGAGACGGCACTGATGGAACTGCCTGCGGATGCGCATGAGGTGCTGCGTCTGCTGGAGGAACAGCCGGCTATCTTTATCAGACATATTCAACCTGTGCATGCCGTTGTAGAAGAGTCTTCAATGAAAGCTGACCTGCCTGCTTCTGCAGGTTTATTAGTTGACAAGCTATTTGAACAATCAGAGGCAGCGATGGAAAATATACATGTTGCCGTACACGTACGCTCTAGCGTATCGAATGCACCGGAGGACAAAGCGCTGCGAGATGCATTAAGGGCTGCTGCTGAGGCGGGCGGCGCACTTAGTGCCGTTCAAAACCCATCTCTCATCATCTCTCTATTCATACATGAGGGTATGGTGTATGCCGGCCTTGTGACGCCTGCGCAAGCAGGTTCTGACTGGCCGGGCGGCGCCATCCGGTTCCAGCGTGAAGAAGGTCAAGTATCGCGCGCAAAATTCAAGCTGTTGGAAGCAGAGCGCACATTCGGGCTTGAGTTCTCCGCGTATCGGAATGCGCTCGATGTCGGTGCGGCACCGGGAGGTTGGACGAGTCTGCTGCTAGAGCGTGGAGTGCATGTGACTGCTGTCGATCCAGCTAAGATGCATCCGAGCTTAATGAACCATCCTCGTCTGAGCTACTTCGGCAAGAATGCGGGCGAGGTCGCATTTGAGCCGTATGAATTCGATCTGCTCGTCTGTGATATGAGCTGGAGTCCCAAAGTGACGGCTAAGCTCGTCATCCAACTGCTTGACTCCGTTATCTCTGGAGGAACGGTAATCGTAACGGTGAAGCTGATGCACAAGAAGCCGCTGCAGACAATACGTGATGTGACGGAGATGTTCAGTGAACATATGCAGATCTTGCGCGCGAAGCAGCTGTTCCACAATCGTGACGAGATTACACTTTATATGCTGAAGTATTGATAGAGCTTGTATTAATGGTATATTATTTATGTCATTAAATATTGTAGAATCGGAAGCGAATTCTAAAAGTTTTAAAAAAACACTGGACAAGTGTGAACGTTTCCACTACAATAGCATCAAAACATATGCATACACAGGGAAGCACCCTGATTACGACCGTTGCGGTTCGTTTTCAGGGTGCTTTTTTTGTTGTCTGGAGGGGGATAGTTTGCAGTCATTACATGCGCATCTGCAGCCCGGGGAGCTTCTGTATGAGCGCTATCGCATCGGGCGAATTCTCGGTGCAGGCGGAATGAGCGTCGTCTATTTGGCCTACGATGAACGGTTGGCCGGGAAGCAATGGGCGGTGAAGGAATCGAAGCCAGTGTCGCAAGATGTGCGTCAGCTCATACATGAAGCGAAGCTGCTGACCGCGCTTCGGCATCCGCATCTCCCGCTCATTGTTGACTTCTTCCCGCCGGATGAGGGAGGAAGAGCTTATCTCGTCATGGAGTACATCGAAGGAGAGACCTTGGCGGAGCGGTTGAGAAGGAAGCCCATCTCTTTTCAGGAGACAGTAGCGCTCGTCATCCCGGTATGCGAGACGTTATCGTACTTGCACGAACAAGAACCGCCGATTGTATTTCGAGACGTGAAGCCATCCAACATTATGATTACGAAGCAAGGCCAAGTGAAGCTAATTGATTTCGGCATTGCAAGAAATGTGAGTGCTGCCAGTGATCAGGATACGGCGAAGCTCGGAACGATAGGCTTCGCGGCTCCGGAGCAATATGAAGGCAAGCAAAGCGACGCCCGAACGGATCTGTACGGAGTTGGAGCGCTGCTGGGACACATGCTTACGACAGGCATATGGCGCAGCGATCGAAGCTTGAAGGAGCATATGCTTCAAGATGATGTCCCGCCATCGTTCTTTTCCGTCATGATGAAGCTGTTGGCGAAGCAGCCGCAGGATCGTTACCAAGAGGCAACTGAGCTGTTAGGTGAGTTGCAGCAATACATTTCAGTCCAGAAGGAGGAGTATCGGAATTCAGCATCGGTCAACCACGCGCTCCGCCGGGGTAAATCAAGCGTCGTTATCGCTTTTTTGGGGGCGGCGCCAGGACTCGGAACAACCCATGCCTCATTAATGTGCGCGTATCAGCTCGGGAAGCGAAGGCTGGGCAAGATCGCTTATGTGGACGCAAATCCGACGACTGGATCGACGATTAAAGCGTTAGCTGCGGATTATGAAGGCGAACATGAATTGACCCCCATCACAGAGAAGACGAAGCTGTATGGATTCCATTGTTTTTACTGGAATGATGGCGAGGATCTGCTGCCTGCATTAATGGGACAATTCGATTACATTGTGCTTGATTTAGGTTGTTACGGTTCGGGGGAACGAATCGACGAATTCATGCGAGCCCAAATCCCTGTTCTCATAGGAAGTCAAGCGCCATGGCGAAGAATGGAATCAGAGACGATTGTCAGCTTCTTCGAATCGAGGCAGTTCCGCCATTGGTACATGGCCAATCTCTATCAATGTGACGAGATGTCCGCTAGGCGCAGAATGCGGCAATATTGTCGCGGGGAAGTGTCTGTTCCTGTTCGTGCAAATCCATTCGCTTGGGATGAAGCGTCTAGTCGATGGTTGGATTGCATTCTAGATCTTGAGGGTGTAGAGCAGAACCTGCTTCGTCGGCTTAGTAGATGGATAGGGGGAAGCAAATCTAAGAAAGGAGTGCTGCGGAGTTGAAACGATGGACACGAAGAACGAAGCAAATGTTGATTTCCGGTATAGGCGGGGCGGTAGCAGCTAGTCTTCTCTTTGCTTCTTATCACTACTGGGCCATGACGAAGAACGATGCCCGGAATGAGACGGTAAGGTCGGATTACGAACAAAAAATAAGCCGATTGAAGGAGCTTACAGATGAACAGCAGAAGGAACGTGATTCTATCTGGGTGTTTAAGCAGCCGTTGTTAGCAGGCAAGCGAATTCGTTCGCAAGACATCGCGATGATTCAAGCGTCTGCAGACGTCGTCCCGCAAGACAGGATGAATCACCCGGACGATATTGTCGGAAAAGTATTGAAAATCGATGTTAGCGCGCAGACGCCGATTTTGTTCTCGATGCTGTATGAGGAAGCGGTGCTTGCAGATGACATGCGGTGGATGGAGACGGCGGTTATTCAATTACCGCTTCTGTTAACAGAACACGATGTCGTGGACATTCGAATTCGCTTTCCGAATGGACAAGATTATGTCGTCATTACGCAAAAAGCGATAATGAGGGTTCAACTGCCTACGATATGGATGCAGTTAGATGAGCAGGAGCGGTTGATGTTCTCTAGCGCTTGCGTGGACGCTTATCGTAACGGTGGTCA
The DNA here is from genome assembly GCF_000283315.1 of Paenibacillus sp. OSY-SE. Taxonomy (NCBI): domain Bacteria; kingdom Bacillati; phylum Bacillota; class Bacilli; order Caryophanales; family Paenibacillaceae; genus Paenibacillus; species Paenibacillus sp. OSY-SE. The sequence continues at coordinate 20,543 of NZ_ALKF01000200.1, forward strand.
GATCTACGCCCTCCGCTATGTGGAACCGCATCTGCAGAAGAAAGCGGTGCCGAACTATCCCGCGAATGCTGATGTGCTGAAGCTGATTTCATCCAATCCAAATATCGTTAAGAAGGCGGACACCGCCTTGGCACGCGTCGTTCGGCAGCAAATGGAGAAAAGTTGGGAGAAACAGAAGGCTGCCAACGGTTTAGAGTTGAATCGAGGAGGAAGCGAAATCAGAAGCATGTCCCGCGCTCCCGAATCATCGCTAGCGGAGGAAGGATCGGTTGATGCCAATCCGGCCAGCGTCTCGGGTTACGCCCCATTCACCGGTAATGCTGCGGAATCCAAGCGAAGTTCTCCGTTCGTTGGACTTGCCCCAGCCTCTAACGAGCAGTTGGGAAGAACCTTGCCTGAAGCTCAGCAGGGGAAGAGTGAAGCAAGGCTGGAGAGTGATAGGGGGAACACTTCCAGCAAAACGGGCGCAGCACCTGATGCAGTGGCAGAGAGAGAAGATGAGGAGGTTAACGTAACTCCGAATCCAAGTCTTTTGAACGAGAATGATCCTTAATAATTGCACGGGTACAACAACTATATGAAGGTAATAACGGAGGGAGAAGATTGGCAAAGGGAATTTTTATCGGCGCATGCGACAAAAGTATTCATCTGATTGCTTTAGCAACTTTTTTGACCCGTTTAGGTCGCAAAGTGCTGTTAGTTGATGCAACGATAACGCAGCGATTGGCTTACTATACCGGATTACAGCAAACACGGCACATATCCATTTTGAACTGGAACGGAATTGACGTTATGGGGGATACAGTGAATTGGGCTGATATGGAACAAGGGATGGAACGTCAGGGAGGAGACTTGAGCTTCTATGACGATGTCATTATCGATACGGATCGTTCCACGTTTGGCAATGCGAAGCAGTGGCAAGCAGCGGATATAAGGTTCATGACACATACGCTGGAGCGTTATGCCTTATATAGAAATATCGAATGGCTGCAGACAGTTCAGCTGCATGATAATGGGGAACCGCTAGAATTCATATCCCTTCAGCTTCGTTCCGTCGATCCTGATGCGGAAGCCGCATTTATTGCCGAGCTATATCATTCTGGCTTTTCACACCGGTGGGTAAGAGAGCCGATTGCCATAGCAGAGGGGGAACAGGATTGGATCGCCCAAATGGAACACGAGCATGAAGGCCGATTTGAAGCGGCATCGTATATGCGCTCGACGAAGAGGGCGTGGCGCGCTTTAACAGAGTGTTTCACTGGGGAATTGCCGGACAAGGTATGGAAGAGATGCTTAAGGACTGAGAAGAAAGGGCGTAATCGCTATGCCGCTATGTAAACACTGGTTAGTCCGTTCCAGCGGAAGAGGCTTGTGCGGAGCCACAACGGTGACGGCATGTGTAGGGATGACCCTCGCATGGCAGCATAACGTGAACGTATTGCTCGTCCACATGAAGCAGAGGGGGCAGAGCGTAGAAGCGTTGTTCCCGTCCAGTGTAATATCGATGCCGGTTGCCGGCGCCTCATTACAGACTCCAAACGGATGGAGCTCTCTGCTTCGCTTATACGAGCACCGGCAGCTCGATGCCGATTTGTTCGTCAACTGCACCGTTCAGGTTATGCATCGTCTGGATATTATACCTGGCTTCGAAGGGGATGAAAGTAAGCTCAGGATCGACCTGATGTCCAGAGTAATGGAGATGGCCGGTAAGCATTATGACATCGTGTTGTGGGATATCGATGAGCAGGATGTGGCTGTTACGGAAATAGACAATGTAAACGCAGGTTTAGGTTTCGCTGGAACGCTCATCGTCCTGCCACAGGTTCGGCGATTGATAGAGGGCGTATTCCGGATGCAGAAAATGAATGCTTCAGCCTATGTGTTAGGCATGTACGATGCGGATGTGCGCTTGAATTCAGCTAATGTGCAACGAAAATATAAGCTAAGTACACCGTTGTTCACACTGCCTTATTCCACTGGATACCGCAACGCAGCCGATGAGGGAAGGCTGCTCGCATGGTTCATGCATCAATCGATGCAGCATGGGCGTGGGAAGCGCTCTTCATTTATCGCGGAGCAACAGCGCCTGTCCCAATTCATTATGGATGAATCGGGATTCCACCGCCAATCTGGCGCGAAAGGATGTGAATTGTCGGGATGAGTGGCACGGGATGGAATACGCTGCTTATCGTATTTCTGCTCATCGGATGTGCAATGTGGTTAGGCTGGCGGTTTCTTCGCAAATCCAATGCTGCACCTTTCGCAAAGCAGCTGCATGAATGGTCATGGGAGCGGCTCGATAATGTCATTAAACAAACATTTCTTGTATGGACGAATGACCTCGTCATGGACTTCTATACCGACGAGGAGGAGCACAAGCGAGAAATGCAACGGCGTCTTGCTCTGAAGAAATCGCTTCGCAGCTGCTGCAGTGGGGATCCTGCGGACAAGGAATATATTAAGGAATGGATTGTCGATATTGTAAGCAATCACATCAAGCTATCCCAAGAGGATGTTGAGCGGCTCATTCCTTTTGACGACCCGATCCGCTTGACATCTCATGATAAATTCGATTTACTGCTGTATTCCTTCAAACAGCGATATCAATATGATGCCCTGCATGAACTGATTCAGCGGTACAAATGGGACGATCTTAAAACAGTGACGATTGAATCGGACAAGGAATCAAGCTATGTCGTAACAGTAGAGGAACTGAACGACGCGTTTAGGCAGGAACGAATGCAGTTTCAGATGGCAGACCGATTACGTATCGTTGCGCAGCGGTTGTATCAGCGTTATAAAGGCTTTTCCGTTATTGATGAAATACGCGATATGCGCATAGACGGCGTGTCAGGGGGAGTTAACGGAGTGCCTGAGGATGCTATGAACCAGACCGGACGATTTGTTCATTCAAGCCGCATGGCGAAGGCAACTCAACGTCGCTCTGAAGAAACAGCAGAGGTTCCGATCCGCTCATGTGATAGCGTCTGGGTTTTTTACAAAGGGAAATCCATTCGGCTTGCGTTCCTCTCATTCGGCAATGAGGCCGAACTGAAGCGGGTATGCCAAAATATTTACAAATATCAATCGCCTGGACCGTTGACGGAAGCGGACGGATTTCGTGTCAATCATATGAAGGATGGCTCAAGGGTTGTCGTTTTGCGGCCGCCGTTCGCCGAATCATGGGCTTTTTTCGTACGCAAGTTCGACACGGAGTTCATCTCGTTAGAGCAATTGATTACGGACAGAAACGCGGACATACCAGTCACACTGCTCCAATATTTAATGAAGGGGGCACGTGTTACTTCGATTACCGGTGCACAAGGTTCCGGCAAGACGACGTTGTTAATGGCGTTAGTACGCGCTATTTATCCGTTCTATCCGCTTCGCGTGCAAGAACAGGCGTTTGAGCTTCATTTAAGACGTCTGTATCCGGAGCGCAACGTGCTTACTTTACGGGAAACCGAACGAATTACCGGTCAAGCCGGGCTCGATGTGCAGAAGAAGACGGATGGGGTCGTTCATATTTTAGGTGAAGTGGCTACGGATCCGGTGGCGGCTTGGATGATACAGATGGCACAAGTAGCCAGCTTATTTACTATTTTCACGCATCATGCCAAGACATTTCCGGACTTAGTGTTTTCTTTGCGCAACTCACTCTTGAAGACGGGCATGTTTCATAATGAATCTATTGCAGAGCAGCAGGTGACTGGCGTTATCCATTTCGATGTTCATTTAAGCCGCAATGCGGACGGCAAACGTTACATTGAACGAATTACGGAATGTATCCCTGTACGCATCACTGATGATGGAAGCAGTGACGTGGATACAGCCGAACAAATGCAGCCTGTAACGTGGGAACATTTTATCATGTCTTCAGAACGACTGCATCGCCAATCAGCTCGCACGCAACAATTCAAGTATCGAAACATTGTGGAGTACCAACATGGACGTTATTTCTTTGTGCATCCGATCTCCAAGCACCAGCAAGAAGCGATGGAGAAAGAAATGACAGCAGAAGATAAGCGTCGTTTCCGTGAGTGGATTGCTCGGGAAGGTGGGCTTCCGATTGCAGGCTAGTAACTGGATGATATGGGTTGCGGCGACTTCGATCATGATGTGGGTCTTACTGTGGGGGATTGGACAGCGTATAGCTCGATCACAAGCGTTGAGTCCATCTGTATCCGTACAACGTGGCTGGACAGATACAGTGAACTACTATAAGAAGAAGCTGCTGCGGCAATTCTATTATGTTGCCGGTCGAACGCCATTTTTAAAGCGTAAAGCAGCATCGCTTCGCCTGCAATTAGCCCCATTCTACTCCTACGACGAATGGCTCTTGCGGGAGAAGACGGCTGCAGTAATGCTAGGGAGCGGAATGACTGCTGCGCTGGCCGCCGCGATCTTTCTTTCTTTTGACCAGGATGTGTTGTCGTGGTTCATGCTGATTCTTATGCTGAGCGTGGCGGAGGGGCTATATCGCGATTACGTCATTCAACGAGCTGCATTCAAGCTGTTAAAGCTGGCCGCGGTCGCGTTTACGGATGTTAGGCATTCATACCATCGCCATCGCATGGTAGATGCTGCTTTGGAAGAAGCACTCGAACGCGCAGACCCGATGATAGAACCTCATCTGCAACGCCTCATTATTATGGTTCACGATCCCGATCCTGAAGCAGCGCTCGCTTCTTATGAGGAAGCGGCTCCTAACCGGTTTTTTAAGCTATTTGCCGGACTGTCGCGCTTAGTTGCAGAATATGGGGATCCGCCGCAAAAGGAAGGCTCTTCCTACTTGCTAGGGATATCGATGATCGTTCGTGAAATGCAACTGGAGTTGGTGATGCGTTCCAGACTGGAGTATTTGCTTGGTGGTTTGAAGGCGATAGCGGTAATTCCGATTTTGTTTACGGATCCGTTGGAGCAATGGGCCAAGTCCTATTTTCCTGCAATGGAATGGTTCTATAAGAGCAAGCTTGGTTGGCTGTTGCAGCTTACGGTGTTCTTGACAGTAATAGTCTGTCATCGCTTACTGCAGCAGTTGCAATGGCGGCACAAGTTGTTCAACCCGAGAGAACAGCGGAGGTGGACTTTGCAACTGTGGGAAATCAAGGGTGTAAGGTGGTTGTTGCGACGCTGGCTATCCCGGTGTAATCCAATACAAGTACGCAAGGTTCAGCGGCTGCTGGATGAAGCTAACGAGGTAATGCCCTTAGAGCATTTTTACGGTCGGCGTTTGTTGAACGCTTGTGTCACGGTTATCACAGGATTAGTACTGTTATTCATGCTTCAATCTCTATCGACGCAATGGTCATGGCATCATCTGCTGGATCGGGTTGTGCCGTTCGGTCTGTCTGCCGAAGATGCCAGGCGGTGGATGAATAACAATTCAACTGATGATCCAAATCTTTTAGTGATAGATACATGGAGTTCATCCTCCCTTACCGGTCGATCTGATTGGGATGAGCGCAGACGGAATGAAGTAAGCACTGCGTTTACTCGATATGCGGAACAAATACGCAATGCCCAGGTGAAATGGTGGGAATTCGCTCTAACTTTCCTAGCTGGAATGGCAGCTTATCATTATTCCATGCTGATGCTTCACATTCGTATTCGCATTCAGTATATAGACATGCGGACGGAGTTAAGCCAATTTCAATCACTGACTCTGCTGTTGCGTGCATTTGAGCGGATGACTGCAGAGCATGTCGTGGAATGGATGAGCCGCAGTTCTATGTTTTTTCGCCAAGCGTTGAGAACTTGTGTGATGAACTGGGAGAGTGGTCCAGAAATGGCATTGCAGCAATTGAAATCTGACGTGCCCTATCCCGATTTTGTCCGGTTTGTAGAGAAGCTAGAATTGGCACATGACCATATTCCGCTTCAGCAAGCATTCGATGATGTGGAGCAGGAATGGATGTACGAACAAGAAATGATGAAGCAGCATTATGAGAACAGCATTGAAATGAAAGCAAGCTGGGGACAGTGGTTCGGCTTTGCGCCGATGTATGCGCTCATATTTTTATATTTAGTTATCCCGCTTGTATGGATGAGCTCGGAGCAGATGCGCTCGTCCTTTGAACAAATTCGTCAATTATGAATGAGAAAGGGAGAATTGAATCATGAACAATGCTCAATCCGCTTTAAAAGTGGCGGCAGGAATATTTTTAACAATTGCTTTGATTACTATTGTGGTCCTGCTGTTCGTGTCTGCTCAGGAAGCGACGAAGACAGCTCAAAATGAATTCTCATCCATTCAAACAGAGTTAAGCAAAGCTTCGTTCACGGTATACGACAATACGATGGTCAGCGGTTCGCAGGTGATTAATGCAATCCGCAAGTTTTACATGCAGGATCAGTTCGGCATCCGTGTTGTTACCGGGAAAAATAAAGCGAGCAAAGGGGATGGTGTGTACTATGGGTATGAAGTTCTTGGGAACGGAACTATTTCCAGATCCGAACGGAACGAAAACATCGAGATAGCCCAGATGGAGTCACAGGACAGTTATGTGAACCCGAGCGGGAAATTCAAAGCAAAGGTCATTATCGACTCGAGCAATGTAACGCGAGGGATTGTGTTTGTGCAGCAATAAGCAGTAATCGGATAATGGGTGCCTTTGACATGGAGTCGCCCTTTTTATTTGGAGGCAAATATGGACAATGCACGAATTTTAATCGGTTTTTCTGCCGCTATCCTTTTTTTCATTGCAGCCTTATCGTTCTCGCTTCAGCTTGCTCATGATACCTCAGCTGCGATTGGACAAGCCGATGTTGAAAGCCAGCATAAAGATCGAAATTTGGATCAAACGCTTCGAATTGCGGATGTAGTGCAGCGAACGGGTGCTGAAGTCATCCATACGATACGATTGCTGCCGCAAACGCAGGTAGAGTTGCTCGTCGAAGGCATGGTCTACACACCGGAAATGGATGTAGAAGCATTGTCTCTACGAAGTATTCCACAGCAAAAGACCTATCACGCACAGGTGATCCGAAATGAAACGGGAGAAATCGTGCGAGTAATATATCAATAGGGGGGAGAGTGTGTGGTTAATGCACTGCTGAAGCTTCTAGCCACCCTGTTAGGCATACTGTTGCTGTTTATCTTTCCTCTATTGGAGTCTTTTCAGAGACAAGATGAAATATCAACGATGTATGTCATGAAGAGCACCCATCAGTTTGTCGATGCGGTAAGGGACAAGGGCGTCGTTACGCCAGAGATGTGGAACCGGTTCGCGATGGAAATCGAACTAACGGGGAATATGTTCGACGTAGACATGATTCATTATGAAAAGAAATATGACCCTGTTTACGAGGACCCTGTGCAGCAGAATACGTTCAAGTCCGACTTTTTGGTACATTACCGGCTCAACAACAAAGCGTTGATTATGAAGACTCTATTTCCCTATCTTGCTCAACCGATCGATGCGCCAAATCGACGGTATAAGCTAAAGATTGGAGACTACTTTAGTGTCACGGTAAAAAATACGAATCGGACGCAAGCGACCGTTCTGTTGGACTGGTTAAGTCAATCCTTTGCGCCGACGGAGAAGATTGTCGTTCCTGTAGGGGGGCTGGTTCGAAATGAAGATTATTAAATTTCCCATCCTGTTCGTGTTGATTATGTTACCCTTCTTTTGGATTAATCGCTTGCATGCGCAAGAACAAATGTTCAAGCTTCATACCGAATCCCAGTACAATCAAGTGCTAGACAATGCTGTGAATGATGCGGCGTTCGCCTTGAACACTTCCGCGATCTGGAAGGAGACGGAGGAAGGGTATGAGTCACATAAGCGATTGGAGCTGCGCAAAGCGGATGCGATTCAAGCTTTCTTTAATACGCTTTATGTTAACTTCGAGCTATTCGCTGATCCGATGGGACAAAATCTATTAAAGCATTACATTCCGGTTATTGCGGTCATCGGGTATGACGGATTTGATATATATGCAGAAGAAGAGTACGTGGACCCGAAGGGGGGAGTGAGACTCCAACATGTATGGAAACCGACAGTTCCTTATGCGTATACCGATGAAGAAGGCAATGTATTCTCATTTACGTTGGACGATTTTGTTGTTATCTATCAGCCAGGTGCAAATCAATGGATAGAAGGATTTCAACGTGAATTAAAAACGATTTCTGCCATTTCATTGCTGCAGAATGATGCTCGATTTGATGCTGTTCGCCGGACAACGATTGTGAATGCGATCCAACATGAACTGGAATATGCCATAAATAAGCATAATGAATGGGCTGCCCGCAATGGGGTGTCCTACACGTTTACGTTGCCCACCATTTCCAACGAAGAATGGAATAATACGATTGATGATGTGGGTGTTCTCGCATTTGTGCAGGGACTTCCTATAGGGCATGGCACATATAACAATTACGCGCTTGGAGGCTCGCGTCTCTTAAAGCGAGATGTGTATTATGGCACGATGATAAATGACATTAAATATGCATTTCCGAGTCGTTGTGCTCCAGATTATATAGAAGAGACATTCTCTAATGAGAAGGAAGCAGCCCGTAATGGATATTTTTTGAAAGTATGCAATTAGATACATTGTTTCAAATTAAAAAATAAGGTAAATTTTGGAGAGTGATATATCGATATTAAACTATTCAAGTGTCGGAAGGGGGAGATGCGTACAAAAATAAGAAAATCCAAAAGCTTCAATATATAACGTCATCTCACAGCTTGGTGATAGCTTGAAGATGAGCGTGTATGTATGAAGGCTAATTCGATCTGAGATGGACAAAAAATGAGAGAACTGAGAGGGAATCGAACATGAAAAAGATAGTTTCATTCGTGATTGCAGGGACAATGGCTATTGGCTCATTTCCGGGCCTAATTTCGACTGCATCAGCGCTCAAATACGATGCTACCCAACGTGCTCTTGAAATTGTACTAGATGGGAACAAGATTCCATTCCAAGAAGTTCGACCGATGATGGACGCTAACAACCGTACGTTGGTCCCGTTGCGTATCGTGTCTGAAAATCTTGGCGCCAAAGTGAAATGGGATGGGAAAAGCAAGAAAGCGATGATTCAAAAAGGAGATGCCCGGATCGAAATGAAGGTGAATGATTCGACCGCGTACATCAACGGAGAAGCCACAACGTTTGACAGTCAAATGGTGATGATCGGATCCAGCACCTTCGTTCCTCTTCGATTTGTCAGCGAAGCGTTTGGAACCGAGGTCGAGTTCGATAAGGGGGCTTACTATGTTTATGTTAAAACGCCGGGATTTGAGAAAGCGGATGTGAAGCTGGACGAGTACGGCCGCGAAATCCGAACGACGAATTTACCGAAGAATCATAAGGATTTCCCGTATATTTTGAAGGATATTCCGAATGAAATGTATGAAGTTCCTCTGCATATTGAAAAGGGCGAAGAAGATAAATTTATGAATCCATTGAAATTATTAAGTGAGCCACATATAAATCGAGTAAATGTAGATGCTTGGAAGGAGAAAATAGAAGAGTATTATGGCTTAGTTTTGAATGTGGATTATAAAAACATTGAGTACAATTGGGCAAAGCAGGTTCGAAATTATGAAAATATGCTTGGTGGGGACGGAGAAATGAAAGCATACGTGGACTGGGTAAAGAGAAATAAAATCAAGGTAGAAGGTTCGTTGTTAGCTGAACCAAGCCTTGTTTATGACGATGGTTTGCACTACAGAATGAGAACAAAATATAAGTTTCGTATTACCAATTTTGATAGGTACAAGGATCTGATTTATGATAGCAGCTTTCATTTAGAGAAGAATAATAATGGAAAGTTGCTGAGATATGAAAAAGATGTATGGTACGAAGGATATGCTGATATTCCTCTCGGATCAAATATTAATGGTGCTCATTATACACCTAATTTAATGTTAAGTACTCCAAGTCTGTTTTTAGATAATGCTGTTGTTAAAGCTAGTAAATAGTGAGGTTCACTAGAATGAAAAAATGGTGCGGTCTCATATTTCTTATCTTATTTCTTTTTAATTGTCTATCACCTATAACATTCGCGAAAGATACGATAGAGGTTAAAGACGGAGAGATTATTTTTTTTACAGAAAGCCAAAAAGCAGCAACGAATATCAAGTATCGCACTACCGGATTTATGATACATCGGGAACCTCGATGTGAACCTGGCAAAGCACAATGTGACCCACGTTCTAAAGGCCCAGTGGGCATTATCGACCGGCTTGAACAAGTCGATGAAAAAGATCTTGGCAACGGGGTGTTAAGAACAAAATTTAAAGTTCCGGAGGAGGTTGCCTCTAAAGCATTAGGTGAAGCAGGTCTAGAAGAAATTCGTGAAGGTGACACGATATACATTTCTTCTATTTTTGACGTGTTACATTGGGGAATACCGACAGGGGTAAGATATTATGACTTACAGGGTATTAAAAAGGCGGAAACGTGGGCGAACGATAGAGAATTTGGCCAATTTTATGATATTCAAGTAAAATACTCTTCTTTTTTTCCGTCATACTCCATAATTAAATTATCTAATGGCTCGGAAATCAATCGTAAAAAGATTGAAAATCAGAGTCTGCCAATTCATTTAAACTGGCCTGTCGGCTCGACTATCTCACATACATTTGAGAAAGAAATAGACCATAACGGGAAGAAGTACAAAATATATAAATCATACATACAAGGTGCTCGTAAGCCGAACGAACAAAGGTTCCAGCAGGACGGCGATCCGGATACGAATCCGCGGCTGACACAAAGGAATTACACGGTTAGCCTCGGAGGGACGAATGTGGTTGCCGTTTATAAAGAGTTTGGAGGTCCTCCACAAGACCCAAATCCAGATCCCGATCCGAAGCCCGATCCTAATGGACGTTGTACAGCTCCTACACGAGGTACACCGATAGAGGCGAAAACGATGGTTCCAAAGGTATCGGCAAAGATTTTGGCGGACAACCGAGGAAATGAACGCTTCGACGTATCTAGGGGCATTCCAACATCAGAGGCGCTTTACGCAAATGCAGTTGCTCTTAATTATTTGTTCCAGAACAAGTTTGTTCCAATGAGTGGGATTTGCACCTATGAAGTTCCTGTTACGAAGACGTTCACGAAAACATGGACCGAATCCACTAAAGGGCCTGATGGAAAAACAAATTCGGAAGAAATGGAAGAGGAAGAAACGGTAAGTGAAACTATCACGGTGAAGCGCCCATATTCATACTGGGTCATTGACAACTTGGAAGTGTATAAAATCCGTCAAGCCGAGCTGCGAAATGAAGCATTGCCTAATAGCAGCGTTATATTGGAACCAACGGGATATACTCCACCTGACTTCGAGGTAGCTCGAAATGGAGGGGTTGCAGGCGAACCGCACCCTCGCTCTATCACTCTACCGCCGCAAACGGTAGGGAAGAATTTGCCGACTTACTCTGGAGCGTTCAAGTCGGCAGCGGAGCAAGCAATTGGGAAGGTAAAGGTACGCAACGATTCGCTCATTTTCAAGGGGAACACGGTAATGAATGGAGATGTGACGGACGAGCGTGGCCCCACGCCAGGCTCGATACCGCTGCCGTTTCTAATCAATGAGAACGTGTTGTATAAGGATCGCCAACTGATTGAGAGTCATAAGGCTAACGCGAAGGATGTGTCGAGCACGGGCACGATCTATTACGACCTCTTACCGAACAATATCAATGGCGGTTCCGATCGGCAGTTCCCGATAAACGGTATGAACACGATTACGATACATACCCCAGTCTTATTATATGCGATGGCATCCGATGATAGAGAGCATAATCAAAAAACGAAACCGAATCTGAATCGCTCGTCTTTCATTTTGGATCGGCCGTTCACAGTATACATGCCGACAACTGGAAAACATCGAGACATACCGGGATATGGGGAGCGGGATTTCCAGAAGTATTTTCGATCAAAAGAAGTCAAATTCCCATTTGACGCATACAGTGCGGATCGATCGCAGTTCTTTCCGAAAAGCACATGGATAAGTATTTCAGTTTCACAAGAACGAGCAGATTTTTTCCTGCCGGTATGGGTGGACGAGGGAGACTATACTATTGAATTCCGATCAACAGCAGAGAACGCGCCATCTGACGCAACGGCTCAACGAAATGCGAATCTAGATCTAGCGCACCATCGAGCTGCGGACATGATTCCGATCGAAGTGATCGGTCGTCTATATGATTTTAAAATTACCGACATCAGCGATTTCAATTGGGGTGCGACAAGTTCTGCTATAAGCGTAGCATTTAAGCGAAAGGCAGGGGTTTAGCAATCAAACCTAACTTTGTAACTGAGGATGGGAATGAGGGAACCATGTACACCAACACCATCCCGCGAATACTCCTGCGCGCGCTGTAATAGACAGGTTACAGGGTGTGAAGCACAGGTAGAGTCGGCAGAACGAAGGCTAGAGCCACTTGGTTAGAGAAGGTATGCCAACGGATATGCCGGGCGGCTGAAAAATTGACTATGGTGAGGATGTTCAGACCGAACTGACGAACTGCTGAATGTACGGGTCTAGATGAGAACGATATGGAAACATATAGGCTAACTATACGTTAGCGTGGGTGGCGAAAAGTACAAATCCCAGTTAGGAAATTCGCTATGCCGAACAAGGGCGGTATCCAACCCACAGGCTCATAGGCAGCACCTAAGGTCAGCATGGATAGCTAAGTTACAAGGCACTTGGAAAGCAAGGAACGTCGCAATAAGGGCTGTCACCCTAGGCGGTTGCTATAAGGCGTAAGCTGAAATGAATTTATCCTTGTGAGGGTAGGGGAACGACTGATGAAATATCTGTAATGGGTATGGAGGAACAGCCCTAAGTCTACTCTTGAATGGCCGATCATGTTCCGCTGCGAGTAGATGGGGCGCCGTATGAGTTGAAAGACTCACGTACGGTGCAGAGTGGGGGAAAAGCCGGAGATTGCATCAAACGCTTACCTATCACTACAAGCGGTATTTCGTAAGCAAAAAGGGAATAAGGAACATACGGGTGCGTACTACTGGGTAGGTGATCGCAATATCGATGGGGATCCAAGAGGGAGTGGGGTTCCGCACGTGCTGCCGGTGCGCCAAGGAAGCCATTCGAATTCAGGCTATAAAAATATCGCAATAAAGACGGGATATCATTTCAAGTTTGACTTAAAGACAAAAGGGAATATGTTCGGGCCACAGGACAGTATTCGAATCCAACCGAGTTTCTACTTCATGGACAAGGACGGCAAGAAACGGCAAAAAGTGAACGTCTACTATCATACGGAACAGCGGAGATTTGTGAAAATTGGGTCGCAACACGATACCGTTAAGCGCAATGTTGTACTGGACGCCCGATTGCGCAACATGGATGCACAATCCATTGTCGACACAGCCGCAGCCTATTACAACCTGCACGAAAGTCAGATGACAAAGAGCCAACAGGTCTTCATTAGGGAATGGGTGCAGCGGGCCAAGAAGGAAACTAATATTGGCGGATACCATTTGATTGGTTTGCCGAAAGAGCTGCGCACTTTTCTGGGACCGCTCGCCATTCCGCAAGGAGTCAATCCGTCACGAGCCTTCGCGTCGATTCAGCAATGGTACGGTGAGTATAACTTGCCATCCAAATTATATATCGTGCCGGAAGGTTATGATCTGAGCCGTCAGTTTCATTTTGATGACAAAGCTCCGTTCTTCTTACGGAACGGTTATCTGATAGTCAACTTTAACATCGAGACCATCCGGAATGGAGAGTTGAATCTTCCGCACCTGCAATATATTGATGCTCCATTAACGAATCAATGGAAGCGTGAAGGTTTTAACTATGAATTTACAGATCCTTATGGAATCACATTCCGCCTTCTTGACGGAGACGTGTTATTCTATCATGCGGACCGAGCTTCTACAGATGATTTCGGAGTAACGGGAACACATTAAGGACATAAAGGAAGAAGTTCTTTCCAATTGTTTTGTTTCATGTTACACTAACGTTGCATTGCACATCATGAATATTGCATCCATCACTAGGGGTGCCGTGATTCGGCTGAGATGAAGCGCAGGCTTCGGACCCTAAACACCTGATCTGGGTTATACCAGCGTAGGGAAGTGTGGATTGATTGGGTCATCCTTGCTCATGACTGGTTACATAAGGCTTGAGAATCGTGTAAGTCTTGGCTTGCTCAGCAGTAGATATATGCTAGAGGTGCTATTGCAGCACAATGCGCGATTTTTTGTTCGCGGCATTCTCTGGAGGATATATTGTTTTTGAATGCTTGGCATGGCACATGAACACGCACGCATTTCTCCTTTCACCGGTACATCTAGCTCGGTTCCTACTTTCAATCAAAGCCACTCTCTACGGGAGAGTGGCTTTTTATTTTGTCCTCGTGACGGATGGATGCTTGCAGCACGTTAGCGATGCTCAGTCAATATCCGATCAAGAAAGGATAATTTCCTATGATAATCCCGTGGTTGCATGCGGTTACACCCGAATGCGAGTCCCTTCTGGAATGTGTCCAGATCGCGGTAGACATACATCCTTATGTCGATGCCATCCATGTTAGGCAGAAGCAGTGGACCGCGCGCATGATGTGGGACGCAGTAGAGCAGTATCGGGAAGCGGGGATTCCTCAGCATAAACTCATTGTCAACGACCGCGTGGATGTGGCTGCCGCTGCGAATTTGCGTGGCGTACAGCTGGCATACCATAGCCTGCCCCCGAATGCGGTGCGCGCCGCGTTTGCTCAGCTTCTGATGGGTGTCTCCGTGCATGACGAACGAGAAGCAAGGCAAGCAGAACAGCAAGGCGCCGATTATATCATCTATGGTCATGTCTTCCCAACAGCATGCAAGCCAGGACGGGAGCCAAAAGGGGAGGAAGCACTGAGGCGCTGCAGACAAGCGATTACGATTCCCATCGTAGCCATCGGTGGAATTACTTATGACAATATCGGAAAGGTGATCTCGGCTGGTGCTTCTGGTGTGGCGGTCATGTCCGGCATCTGGCATGACGAGCATCCTGCACTATCTGCTCGACGGTATAGAGAATCATTAATGGCTGCCGTTCAAGGCACTTCAATGCTTCGGTCATAGAGAGATACACATTTGTCCACCATTACATTGTGCGGGAGGAGAAAAAAATGTCTTATACCACTCACCAGTCGCAGACAACGGATATGCTTATTGTCGGTGGCGGCGTCATTGGTTGTGCTATCGCATACGAACTGTCCAAGCGAGGTCTGCAAGTCACTCTGCTGGAGCGCGGCCGTCTTGGGCTTGGCACGACATGTACAGCAGCGGGCATGCTGGCACCTGTCGCAGAACGGTTCAAACATAAGGGCCTCGGATCATTTGCTCGTCTAAGCCTAGATTATTTCTCTATATGGGCAGAAGAACTGTGGGAGCAGTCGCACGTTGATATTGAGCTTCGCAAGAGAGGACTGTTCATTCCTGTTGGTTCTGCTGAAGACGTGCAAGACATTCAGAATGAGTTGCAGCAGACCAATACATATTCGAATGAAGGTGGTATCGATTCAGGTGGCATCCGATGGCATCCTTCGTCACAAATGATGAAGATGGAACCGAGGTTGAGCTCTGAACTGCAGGGAGCTTTCTTCCTTACAGATGAGGGGCACGTCTCACCAACGAAATTGACATTTGCACTCGCAAGAAGTGCGGAGCGTTACGGAGCCAGAATAGTGGAAAGCCAGACAGTTACCCATATTCTACACAAGAGCGGCCGAGTCATTGGGGTGGAAACGTTAGGCCAGAGTTGGCATGCGGGCGCCGTCATTATTTGTTCCGGCTTGGAAAGCGGTATGTTGACGAGAGATTTGGGCGTTGATCTTACTTTTTATCCGGTGCAAGGGGAGCTTGCTGTCGTACGCTCTCATGCTTTACAGATGGAGTCAGTTGTTTATGGAAACGGAACTTATATCGTACCTAAAAGCGAAGGGAACATCTATATCGGTGCTACATCTCACGCGATGCGGTATGACCGGACCGTGAAGGTGGGAGCGATACAGCGGCTTATAAGTCAAGCCACTTGTCTTGTTCCTGCATTGGCAGAAGCGGAATGGATACAAGCTTGGGCTGGTCTGCGTCCGGCTACAACAGACGGACTGCCTTTCATCGGACCTGTGAAAGGATACGATGGCCTGTGGCTTGCTGCAGGACATTACCGCAATGGAATATTGCTCAGCGCCGCGACTGGGATCGGGTTGGCGCAATGGATAACGGACGGAGTTCAGCAGATGCCTTGGCCGGTGATGACACATTTTGCTCCGCAACGCGCCCAGGTTCGGGCCTTGGAATTTAGCTAAGGAGGCGTTACGCATATGCAGATTACTGTGAATGGTGAAGTAATGGAATTGCCTGAGATGACAATGACGGTACAGCATCTGCTCGCTCATCTTCAGATGGAGAACCGGATCGTCGTGGTGGAGTTGAATCAGAGCATCGTGCATAAGTCGGACCATGCCAAGACGGGCTTGGCGAACGGAGACCGCGTGGAAATCGTACATTTTGTAGGAGGGGGATAATGATGAATTCTGATGAGTCGAAATCGTTATGTATCGGTCCCTATCGTTTTCAGTCCCGTTTGCTGCTTGGCACGGGGAAGTACCCTAATTTTGACATCCAGCGCAAGGCGGCTGAAGTGTCGGAGGCAAATATTTTAACATTTGCTGTGCGAAGAATGAACGTGTACGATCCGGCACAACCGAACTTTCTCGAACAGTTGGATTTGAACCGATATACGCTGCTGCCGAATACAGCAGGGGCCGAGAACGCAGAAGAAGCGGTCCGCATTGCTCGCTTGGCCAAAGCATCTGGCTTATGCGACATGATTAAGGTCGAAGTAATCGGGGATTGGAAGACGCTGCTTCCCGATCCAATCGAAACCTACAAAGCTTGCGAACTATTGCTGCAAGAAGACTTTATTGTGCTTCCGTATATTTCGGATGATGTCATTCTTGCTAAGAGGCTCGAAAAATTAGGCGTCCATGCAGTTATGCCAGGGGCCTCTCCGATTGGCTCGGGTCTTGGCTTGGTAAACTCGCTTCATTTATCTTTCATCATTGAACAATCTGAAATTCCGGTTATCGTGGATGCAGGAATCGGTACACCCGGAGATGCGGCGAAAGCAATGGAACTGGGGGCAGACGGAGTTCTGCTCAACACAGCTGTAGCAGGAGCAGGCGATCCGGTAAAGATGGCCGCGGCGATGAAACTGGCGATTGAAGCGGGTCGAATGGGGTATGAAGCGGGTCGAATTCCGATGAAACGCTATGCTACAGCGAGCAGCCCGTTGGAAGGTATGATTCGATGAGCGCTGCGGGCGTCGCGATTGCTTCACAGAAAATGTGCATGATGGCAAGCTTGAAGATTGTGTAAAGATATTGCTTTCATCTGGAATAACATGCTATGAATTTAGAGAGTAAGCATCTGACTCCAGCTTGATGGCGGCGGAACGTCTTCGGCTTGCACATCGTCTTGCGGCGGCTAGTCGTCAAGCGTAGGTTTCATTTATCGTGAACGATGTTATGGAGCTGGTGTTAGAGGTTGGTTGGGGCAGACGGTATCGCGGTTATCCATGCGGTTGTGGAAAGGGCTGACATAAGGCAAACGGCAGTGAAGTTCCGTCTAGAGCTGGATCGATGCAACTAATTTGTACATCATGGGAGGCTTGTCATGCCGAGTGCATCGAGACGCGTATGGGATACGTTTGTGGCGGCATTACATTTAGGACTGACGTCCTTCGGAGGTCCGATCGCGCATATTGGGTATTTTCGCAAAAAGTATGTAGAACAATTACGTTGGATCAATGACAATCAATTCGCCGAATTGAATGCGCTGTGTCAGATGCTGCCGGGTCCTTCCAGCAGTCAGCTTGGCATTGGCATCGGTATGATCCGGGCCGGCTGGTTAGGCGGCATTGCGGCTTGGCTCGGCTTTACTATGCCTTCCGCATGCTTGCTGATTGCATTCGCTCTCGGCCTAGGCTGGCTTCCTGACGATATGCCGGGCTGGCTTCAAGGCTTGAAGCTGGTCGCGGTGCCGATTATTTTTCAAGCGCTATGGGGGATGTCGAAGCAGCTGACACCAGATCCGGCACGAGTCACGATTGCCATTGCCGCAGCAGCGGGGGCGTTGTTTGTTCCGGGAATGTACGGACAACTGGCGATTATCTTGATATCTCTCATCGTTGGAGTGCTTCTGTTCAGAAAGCATGATGACAACGGACAGCAAGAGATCGCAGCAACTCCATCGCAAGCGACTGAGCCTGACAATCATTTACACCGGACGGCTGCACTGTTTTTGCTTGCCGCATTCTCTGGGCTATTTCTCGTATTGCCATGGCTAAAAACAGCTTCATTCCAAGTCATTACTCAACTGACCGACATGATGTACCGCACAGGCTCCTTAGTATTCGGCGGCGGTCATGTTGTGCTGCCGCTGCTCAAAGAAGAATTGGCGCATGCGGGATGGCTTAATAAGTCCATCCTTCTGGCGGGCTATGGAGCGGCTCAAGCCGTTCCCGGGCCATTATTTACTTTCGCCGCTTTTATCGGCGCATCATTAGCGCCGGGCTGGCTAGGAATTGGATATGCGTGCATTGCAACTTTATTTATATTTCTCCCGTCGTATTTATTAATAGGCGCAACGCTGCCGTACTTGGATCGCCTGCGGCAGTGGCGCGTTGTTCGTGCAGCGCTTAAAGGCGTGAATGCCGCCGTCGTCGGATTGCTGCTGGCCGCGCTGTACAATCCGGTATGGATTACATCTGTGCACGGCCCCGTACACTTTACCATCATTTTGATTGGCACGTTATTATTGATAACTTGGAAGCTCCCGCCTTGGGTCGTCGTGCTCATGTGTGCGATTTTAGGGGGATTGATGCTTTAAGTTGGGGGAGTTAGGGACAGAATGAGGATATAGAGAAATTATATAATTCCTTTACTGAGGTCAGCAAATGTCTAAATCCTACATTCTCATTCATGTTCACCCCGGCAACTCGTATACGAACCATATTCAGACGTGGTTTCAACAATGGATGGACGGACCGATAGAACAATTGCTATGTGACGAATGGCAGTGGGCTGTCATTCAAGAGGCGCTGCGGGAAAGGCTGCAGGAGACACTTCGAACTCATTCTCACCTTAAATATGTCGCGATCGCGTTAAGCTTGGATAAGTATACAGATAATGATGAGGGACTTCTTGAGATTCCTCCGCAGCTTCAAGCGCTCTTCACGATGGAGGTTCATTATGTAAAAGGGGCCGTTATTCTGATAGTGCCCAATGCGGTGCCCGCCGGAATCTACGCTGCTTTACAGCATGGATATAATGATATTATTCGTTTTCCGTGCCCGGTTGAGGAGTGGGATGCACGCATAGGGCGGGCTTTTAGCACAGAGCTGAAACAAGAGACCAATCAAGTCATTGCAATCGGTGATCTATCCATTGATATAGAGCGCAAACGAGTAACCAGGGGAGAGCAACCCGTACCTTTAACTCCAAAGGAATACGAATTGCTCTTATATATGGCATTGCGGACGAACCGCATTTGTTCTCGTGAGGAATTGCTGCGCGAAGTGTGGCATATGGCCTTTGACGCGCAAACCAATATCGTTGAAGTGTATATTAACTATTTGCGCCGCAAGATTGATCGCGGACACGGCTGGAAATTCATTCGTACGGTGCGGGGGCATGGATATCGCATGGAAAGCCCCGAAGCAACAATCTAGCTTGCTTTAATAGGTGTGTCGGAACGCTGCATGGAAGTCTTCGCACGTGCAATAATATCGTCGTTCAGAATTCTTCGTGCCGTAACGTACGTATCATCCCAATCCTTCAAATCAGAGTAAGTGACACCGGGTTTACCGAATGTATGCAAAATTTTCCCGTTTCCGGCATACATGGCGACGTGGGCAATTTTTCCTTTACCGCGTCTTCCGGTTGCAAAAAAGAGCAAATCTCCTTTTTTTAGTTCGCTGCGCTGCACTTTTTTTCCTACGGTAGCCTGTTCATAAGAGGCGCGCGGCAAGTCAATTCCTTGCTTCATGTACAGAAAGTGCATAAAGGACGAGCAATCAAATACTTTTGTCGTTTCAGTAGAAGCGCCAAATTTATATTTTACACCCAAATAATTATCACCGAGATTAATCATCTTCGCAGCAATTGTATTAGTAGTTGTCGTATTGTTTGAACCATTATCGTATCCGTCATTTGGATAAAGCTCAAATCCATCCCAGTAGGAGGATGCATTCGTGTTCGTTGCGGCAGGTGCGGCTTCAATACGGGGAGCATTGTAAGCGCTCACCCCACTGAGCAGAGTGGCGATAGACATGATCGCAATAAGGCGCGTCCAACGTTTAGTAGTGGATTTTGTCATGAGTGTCAATCCCTCCGTATACGTTTTTGATTACATCCAGAGTATAGCAGAGGATATATAACCAAACCCACCCCCTAAAATTTAACTCCATAAAATAAAGTAAGGCTCCATCAATGTGTAAGCGATTACATTAAAGTTAGATGAGAAATGACAATTTGTAACCATTAAAAAACCGCGAAAGCTAATCGCGGCTGCACATGACGAGCAAATACCCGTCTGTAACGGTAATTGTAACTTCTTCATTAACAAATTCATTGCTTATTCCAAGTGATTGGCCGATCTGCAAGGTTGCATTCGTAAGAGGGTATGCGAAGCCTTCCAATGTGATGCCGGTGACAACGCTGCTGAGCGGTAATAAAGAGATGTAGGGAAAGGGCTGGCGCGTCAATGTAAGAGCTGAGTTAGTTATCATAATTAAATTGTGGTCATCTACAATTCGGCAGGCTACTCCGGCGTCAAGAGCTTTGCGCAGCAGGTGGATATTGGCCAATGTATGATCCAGGCGAGTTCCGGTAACGCCACACAGCGTAATTTGCTCGGGAAGCCACTCAAGTGCGATGTTAAAGGCGAGCTCCGTGTCCGTGTAATCCTTGTCAACGGCATCAAAATCGATATACTGTCGACTTTGTTCTCGAATCCATATGCGCTCATTTTCCTGAACGGAGTCAAAATCGCCTACCGCCAGGTCAGGCTGAATGTGATGTTGAATGAGAAACAGCGCGCCTCGATCGGCGCCGATTACATAATCGGCCGTCTCAAGCAGAGTTAGCATGGAATCGCCTAATTGCCCCCCGGCATAAATGATGACCTGCGAAGGCCGTGGCTCAGGTGTATGTATCAACATGTTTCGTAACCGTCCTTTTCTCAAAAGCATAAATAATGGTTCACTATAATCAATACATCGCTTCTAAACATTACAATATTAAGTATAGCGGATTTTTGCAACACCACCAATGACATGATGTCGATTTAAATAGAAATTTGCCAAAGGAAGCTGACGTGCCGTAAAGTATAGGTGCGTGTTCAAAAAGGGATTTTAGAATAACCTCTATTAAGATATATTGATATAAGGAGGATGAAGGATGGTACAAGTGTTGTTCGTCTGTCTAGGAAACATATGCCGTTCACCTATGGCTGAAGCGGTATTACGACAAAAGATTAAAGACAAGGGGTTGTCTGAACAGCTCGTAGTGGACTCTGCTGGAACCGGAGATTGGCACATCGGGAAACCGCCGCATGAAGGAACCCGCGGTATATTAGATAATCAAGGAATCTCCTATAGCGGAATGAAGGCAAGACAACTCCATCCGGATGATTTTCAACAATTCACCTATATCGTGTGCATGGATCGCAGTAACGAAAGCAATGTTATGAACTGGGAAGGGGCGTCGAGCAAGACATCGACTGTGATCAGATTCATGTCATTGCTTCCGGAAGAGAGCGCAGAAGATGTTCCGGATCCGTATCATACAGGAAATTTCGATGAGGTTTATCGCTTGGTATCTTCGGGTTGCTCCACGCTGCTTGAGCGGATTGTACAAGAACAACATTTGCTGACCACAATGTAGAGGAATGTAATGGTGCAGCAGTGACATACGTCCTTGTATGCCGCTGCTGCATTTGTTTCAATTGGTATGGAACAATGCTATATGTTTCCATAAGTAGTGCAAGGCAGATACATATAACTTAATTAATCTAGGAAAAAGCGGAGCGCATCAGGCACATGCTTCTGCCAGAATCCCCATAAGTGCTGGCCTTCATGTTCTGCATACTGAATGTGGGCGCCGCGTGCTTCCAGTACTTGTTTCGCATTGCGGTTCAATTCAACGAAGTTGTAGGTGCCAGTGTCGGTCGTGAACGCCGTTTCTTGTAAACCAACAATCATGAACAGATGAAGCCATGACAAATCTTTCTCAAGCGTCATCAGTTCAAGTGAAGATGGATAGTAGGCGCCAGATAACGAGATGACTTGACGGAACCGCTCGGGATACATCAGCGCCAGATGCAACGAAACGGTCCCTCCTAGCGAATCTCCGGCTAAGATGACTTCAGTCCAATCCGTGCGGACGGGATAGAGCTGCTCGATGGCTGGCACAATTTCTTCAGCAAAAGCACGCGTATAGGATTCAAATCGCACCCCGTCCGGAGAATACTCGGATGTGCGCAGTTTTTTGTCGACTTCGACGCCGACGATAATGAACGGCTCCATGTCATCTTCGATAATGAGCTTGTTGGCATGGGTTGCAATGCGGCCGAAGTTAAAAAAATCTTCGCCGTCTTGACAGTACACGACAGGATAGCTGAGCACCTCTTGATATCCGGGTGGTAAATAGACGCGAACACGGCGACTCCCGCCTAAATGGTTGCTCGGAATGTCGTGTTTGACAATAGTACGTTTTAAAATAGAAGAATCCGACATTAGTTACACCGCCTCATGCAAAATTTAGTCCATGTTGGACAATAATATCTTTGTTAGGTTCATTGTCGTGAACACGGATGAAAGCAGAAATGTGGAAAGTGAGTGCTTTCTACCATATATAATGTGCATCAAAATGTTCACTGCATGTGCACAAGTTCACAATTTTGTAACAGCCTGTTATAGTAGGTTTTGAGTGCTGTTATAACAACAATTAAACAGAATGTTCACTTTTTCCGCGTTTTCTTTTGACCAAACGATTAAAACAGGTGTATAATGATTCTATAACAGCGAAACAAAATCTTCAAACTTTTATTGAGGTGAGAAAACATGAGCAAGTTCCCATTCGAAGTTCAGACGGAAGATATTCAACCGTTGTCCGTCTTGTCTCCAGAAGGAGAAATTGTTAACCCGGATATGATGCCGGAGTTGACGGACGAGCAACTTAAAGAAATTATGTACCGCATGGTATTTACACGCACCTGGGACGATCGTGCGATCAACTTGGGCCGCCAAGGCCGTCTCGGTTTCTACGCACCGGTATCCGGTCAAGAAGCTTCTATGGTCGGCAGCGTGTATCCACTGCAGAAAGAAGACTTTGTTGTTCCGGCATATCGCGATATGCCGCAGATTGTATGGCACGGACTTCCGCTTTATCAAGCATTCTTGTATTCCCGTGGTCATCAACACGGCGGTCAAATTCCAGAAGGCGTCAACGTATTGATGCCGCAAATCATCATCGGTGCGCAAATCCTGCACGCGATGGGTATTGCTATGGGCTTCAAATTGAAAAAACAAGCGCAAGTCGCAATCACTTATACGGGTGACGGCGGTTCTTCAGAAGGTGACTTCTATGAAGGCTTGAACTTCGCAGGCGCATTTAACCTGCCTGTCATCTTCTTCGTTCAGAACAACGGATATGCCATTACGACTCCGTTCACGAAGCAAACAGCAGCGAAATCGATCGCACATAAATCCGTTGCGGCTGGTATCCACGGCATGCAAGTCGACGGAATGGACGTGCTCGCGGTCATTAAAGCAGTTCAAATTGCGGCAGAACGCGGACGTAAAGGCGAAGGCGCAACATTGATCGAATCCTTAACTTACCGTTTCCGTCCACACTCCATGGCGGATGATACTACGAAGTACCGTACAAAAGACGAAGAAGCGGAATGGGCGATTAAAGACCCGATCGTTCGCTTGGGTAAATACTTAGAGAAAAAAGGTCTGTGGACCGAAGAAGATACAGCACGTGTGAAAGACGAAGCGAAAGCAAAAGTAAACGCTGAAATCAAACGTGCCGAACAAACGGAAAAAATGACAGTTGCAGGTCTTATCGATAGCATGTACGAAACGACACCGCAGCATTTGGAAGAGCAAAAAGCTGACTTCCAATAAGAACGATTAATATAGCCGGTCCTAAGATGATGTGACCCGGCAACTTATATATAGAACGAACCATCGTTAGCTGACGAGGTTGTTCTGATTCCATTCTGGCTCTGCGATAACGGTAAGGAGGAAACAAAGCAATGGCACAAATGAATATGAAAGAAGCGATTCGCGACGCAATGCGCGTGGAATTGAAACGAGACCCTAACGTAGTTGTATTTGGGGAAGACGTTGGCCATGTCGGCGGTGTATTCCGTGCAACAGAAGGCTTGCAAAAAGAATTCGGGGACGAGCGCGTATTCGATACGCCACTGGCAGAATCCGCAATCGGCGGTATGGCAGTTGGTCTGGGCGTTACAGGTTTCCGCCCTGTAGCTGAAATCCAATTCGTCGGTTTTATCTACGAAGCGCTTGACCAAATGTGCGTGCAAGCAGCGCGCCTGCGTTACCGTTCCGGTGGACGCTACAATGCGCCAATCGTATTCCGTACACCATTTGGTGGCGGTGTTAAAGCAGCGGAATTGCATACAGATTCCCTGGAAGGTTTGATGATTCAAACTCCGGGTATTAAAGTAGTAATTCCTTCGAATCCTTATGATGCAAAAGGTTTGCTCATTTCTGCAATTCGGGACAACGATCCAGTATTCTTCATGGAGCACTTGAACCTATATCATGCATTCCGTGATGAAGTGCCTGAAGATGATTATACGGTAGAGCTTGGCAAAGCTAATGTCGTCCGTGAAGGGAAAGACGTTACAATCTTGGCATACGGCTTGATGGTTCATACAGCAATGAAAGCAGCTGCTGAACTTGAAAAAGAAGGCGTGCAAGCAGAAGTCATCGACCTTCGCACATTGATGCCGCTCGATATCGACACGATCGTAGAGTCTGTCAAAAAGACAAACCGCGTCATTGTCGTGCAAGAAGCTCAAAAAACTTCCGGTGTGGCTGCAGAAGTGATTGCGCAAATCAACGAGAAAGCAATTCTGCACCTCGAAGCTCCTGTACTGCGTATCGCTGGTCCGGACACTGTGTATCCATTTGCACAGATTGAAGATCAGTGGTTGCCGAATCCAGCACGCATCATTGCGGGCGTCAACAAGGTATTGAACTTCTAAGAAGGAACCGAACAGAGAGAAGGAGGTTATTTTTGTGGCTAAATTTGAGTATCGCTTCCCTGAACTAGGGGAAGGGCTGCATGAAGGCGAAATTATTAAAATGCATATTAAACCGGGGGATAAGGTGACTGATGATGATATCATCATGGAAGTCCAGAACGACAAAGCTGTCGTTGAAGTTCCTTGTCCGGTAAATGGTACGGTATTGGAAGTGCTTGCAAAAGATGGACAAGTGTGCCATATGGGTGAAGTCGTAGCAGTTATCGACGCAGAAGGCGATATCCCTGAGCAAGCAATGCCAGAAGAAGAAGCGAAGGAAGAAGCGGCTCCAGCACAAGGCGGCGCAGCGGAAGCTCCTAAAGCAGAAGGTACGGCAGCAGCACCGAATCATGATGTATTGGCTACACCAAGCGTGCGCAAGCTTGCTCGCGACTTGGGCGTAAATATCGGTGAAGTTTCTGCAACTGGCAAGAACGGCAAGATTACACGCGAAGACGTTGAAGCATTTGCCAACGGCGGTGCTCCAGTGGCTAAGGAAGAAGCAGCAGCACCGAAAGCGGCTGAAGCGAAATCCGCTCCTGCGGCTGCAGCAGCAAGCCGTGACGCTGATGAAGAGCGTGTACCATTCAAAGGTATCCGTAAAGCTATTTCCAACGCCATGGTTAAATCGGCATATACAGCTCCACACGTAACGATTATGGACGAAGTTGAAGTGGCAGACCTCGTTGCATTCCGTACGCGTCTGAAACCGATGATGGAGAAAAAAGGAACTAAAGTAACCTACTTGCCGTTCATCGTGAAAGCACTCGTGGCAGCATGCCGTCAGTTCCCAGCGATGAATGCGATGATTGACGAAGCAGCTCAAGAGATCGTGTACAAAAAATACTACAACATCGGTATCGCAACAGACACAGACAATGGTCTTATCGTACCGGTTATTAAAGACGCCGATCGCCGCAGCATCTGGATGATTGCGAACGACATTAAGGATTTGGCGACTCGCGGTCGCGATGGCAAGCTCGGCCCGAACGAATTGAAAGGCAGTACCATCACGATTACGAACATCGGTTCCGCGGGCGGTATGTTCTTTACACCAATCATCAACTACCCTGAAGTTGCAATTTTGGGTACAGGACGTATCTCCGAGAAAGCAGTTGTGAAGAACGGCGAAATCGTAGTGGCGCCAGTAATGGCATTGTCCCTTAGCTTCGACCACCGTCTCATCGATGGCGCAACAGCACAAAACTTTATGAACTACATCAAGCAATTGCTCGCTAACCCTGAGCTGCTTGTGATGGAGGTGTAACCAGAATGGTAGTAGGAGACGCATCTTTGAATATTGACACTTTGGTTATTGGAGCGGGCCCTGGTGGTTACGTGGCAGCGATTCGCGCTGCCCAGCTCGGCCAAAGCGTGCTTATCGTGGATAAATCCGAACTCGGCGGTGTGTGCTTGAACCGTGGTTGTATTCCTTCCAAAGCGCTCATTAGCGCTGCACATCAATACGAAGTTACGCAGCATGCTTCCGAAATCGGGATTACAGCTGAGAACGTGAAGGTGGACTTCACAAAAGTCCAACAGTTCAAAGGCGGCGTTGTGAAAAAGTTGACCGGCGGCGTTGGCGCACTGTTGAAAGCAAACAAAGTGCAAGTATTCAACGGTGAATGCATGTTCATCAACGAGAACGAAGCTCGCGTGTTCAACGATCAAGAAGCACCGCGCTACATGTTCAAGAACTGCATCATTGCAACAGGTTCCCGTCCAATCGAACTGAAAGCTTTCCCATTCGGCAGCCGCATTCTGTCTTCAACAGAGGCGTTGGAACTGCAAGAAGTGCCTAAATCGATGATCGTTATCGGCGGCGGTTATATCGGTGCAGAGCTGGGTCAAATGTACTCCAAGTTCGGTACAAAAGTTACAGTTATCGAGGGTGCTGACATGGTATTGCCAGGCTTCGATAAAGATATGACACAGCTTGTGTCGAAGAGCATGAAAAAATCGAACGTTGAAATCTTCACGGGCGCGAAAGCAGAAAGTGCAACGCAAACGGATAAAGACGTTACGGTGAAATTCACAGTTAAAGGCGAAACGAAAGAAGTTACAGCGGAATACTTGCTCGTAACTGTCGGTCGTCGTCCAAATACGGACGGTGAACTTGGACTTGACATGATCGGTCTGAAAATGACGGATCGCGGTCTTGTCGAAGTTGACCATCAAGGACGCACTAGCATTCCGCACATCTTCGCAATTGGCGATATCGTTGCAGGTCCTGCTCTTGCACACAAAGCTTCTTACGAAGGTAAAGTGGCAGCTGAAGCGATTGCGGGCATGCCGAGCGTCATTGACTACAAGTGCATTCCTGCGGTCTGCTTCACGGATCCAGAATGCGCAAGCGTCGGTCTGTCCGAATCCGAAGCGAAGGAAAAAGGCCACAAAGTCAAAGCTGGTAAATTCCCTTACGCTGGTAACGGACGCGCCTTGTCCCTTGGCGGCAGCGTTGACGGCTTCGTGAAAATCGTATCCGATGCGGATACAGGCGTCGTGCTTGGTTCGCAAATCGTAGGTCCTGAAGCATCTAACTTGATTGCGGAAATGGGCTTGGCAGTTGAAATGGCTGCAACGGTTGAAGACTTGGCGTTGACCATTCACGCTCACCCAACATTGGGTGAAATCGTGATGGAGGCTGCTGAGGTTGTTCTTGGCCATCCAATTCACACAGTAGGTAAGTAATTCCTCCTCTCTCTGAGGGTTCTGTTACATTCTGTTACGGTTCGATATATTGATATGATCTGCCCCTGCAGCATCGTGCTGCAGGGGATTTTTTTGTGAATGAAAGCGTGAAATGAGCTTGGATTGCATCGCTTTGCTCCACTCTCCCCGTGATTCAGGAACATGAGGACAGAAGCTTTATTTCTCTCGTATGACCCCGCGACAAAATCGTGATTTTTTACCGCAGCAATGTTAAACTTAGATGAATCAGAAAGATAGAGAACGGAGTGGATGAAATGAAGGCATATTTGGATTTATTGCAAGACGTCCTGGAACACGGAGTAAAAAAAGAAGACCGCACAGGAACCGGAACGGTCTCGGTTTTTGGCCGTCAGCTCCGTTTTAATCTGAACGAAGGCTTCCCGCTGGTGACAACGAAGCGTCTGCATCTGAAATCAATTGTTCATGAACTGCTGTGGTTTATCAGCGGTGACACGAACATCAGCTATTTAAAAGAGAACGGCGTTCGCATCTGGGATGAATGGGCGGATGAGAATGGCGATTTGGGACCAGTGTACGGTTCGCAATGGCGGAAGTGGGAGACGGCGGATGGCCGCGTCATTGACCAGATTGCGAATGTGATCACACAAATCAAGACCAATCCAGATTCCCGGCGCCTGCTTGTCTCGGCCTGGAATGTCGGGGAAATCGACAATATGAAGCTGCCGCCTTGTCACTATGCGTTCCAATTCTATGTCGCTGATGGAAAATTAAGCTGCATGCTCAATATGCGTTCGGTCGATTGCTTCTTAGGACTTCCGTTCAATATTGCGAGCTATGCGCTGTTGACGTATATGGTGGCACAGCAATGCGACCTGGAGGTAGGGGAATTCATATGGTCCGGCGGAGATGTGCACATTTACTCCAATCATCTGGAGCAGGTGAACACGCAGCTGCAGCGCGAACCGTTCCCGCTGCCGAAGCTTATCATTAAGCGTAAGCCGGAATCGATTTTTGATTACAAATACGAAGACTTTGAATTTGCAGATTATGAGCATCATCCGACAATCAAAGCGCCGGTAGCGGTATAAGCGGGACTGCAGGTTGAACGATGAAGCGAGAGGAAGAGTTAATTACGATGTCAATTACGATGATCTGGGCAATGGACGAACAACGGCTCATTGGGAAAGATAACGAAATGCCGTGGCATATTCCGAACGATATGGCTTATTTTCGCAAGATGACGCGGGGCAAGACCGTCGTGATGGGTAGAAAAACATTTGATTCGTTAAGCGGAGCGCTTCCGAATCGACGGAATATTGTCGTCACGTGCAATCAGGCATGGAAGCCCCAGGACGCGGAAACCGTCCACGATATTCATGATGTGCTGCCGCTCGCTGAGCAGGATGAACTCATGATTATTGGGGGTGCGCAAATATACAAGCAGTTCATGCCCTATGCGGATAAGCTGCTCATTACACGTATCGACGAGACATTTGACGGGGACGCTTACTTTCCTGAATATGATGAGACGGAGTGGAAGTGTGTGGGTGAGGAACAGGGAACTGTAGATGATAAAAATAAGTATCGCCACCGTTTTTTGACGTATGTCCGTAATCGTTGAAGAAGTGTGTTGTGTGCTGAAGTGCAAATGATTTGCTCATCACTCCATTGGATTATCCTAACGATTTAGGTACGATAATGTGAAAAAACATGTCGAAGAGTGCAATACGCAGCCTAATATATTGTTGGATGAACGTGCAACGCTATACGGACAGACGGATGGAGGAGAAAGCATGTCAACACCTACTGGATTTATGGAATATCGTCGTCAAATTCCGGCTGACCGCGATCCGATGGAACGGTTACAGGACTGGGAAGAATTCCACAAACATATGAATGAAGAGGAGCTGCGCACGCAAGGCGCCCGTTGTATGGATTGCGGCACGCCGTATTGCCATACCGGCATTGAAATGTCAGGGGGCACTTCGGGATGTCCAGTCAACAACTTAATTCCGGAATGGAACAGTCTCGTGTTTCGTGGATTGTGGCAAGAAGCATTGGAACGTCTCCATAAGACGAATAATTTTCCGGAATTTACAGGACGGGTCTGTCCAGCACCATGCGAAGGCTCCTGCACGGTCGGACTTATAGGCCAGCCTGTTACGATCAAGACGATCGAAGAAGCGATTATCGAACATGGCTTCGAAGAAGGCTGGGTAAAGCCTGAGCCTCCTGTAATGAGAACCGGTAAGCGTGTCGCCGTAGTCGGTTCCGGGCCAGCTGGCTTGGCATGTGCGGCACAGCTTAATAAAGCCGGTCACCTCGTCACCGTCTACGAACGTGCCGATCGGATCGGCGGGCTGCTCACATACGGTATCCCGACGATGAAGCTGGATAAAGGCATCGTTGAGCGTAGGGTACAGCTTCTGGAAGCGGAGGGAGTTACCTTCATTACGAATACGGAAATCGGTACCGATATTCCTGGCGCGAAGCTGACAACTGATTATGATGCGGTTGTATTGTGCGTAGGAGCTACGAAGCCGCGTGAATTCGCTATAGAAGGCAGTACGTTGCAAGGCATTCATTACGCGATGGATTATTTGAACGGAACGATTAAGAGCTACTTGGATTCCGGACTGGAAGATAACCAATATATTACGGCCGCGGGCAAGGATGTCATTGTCATCGGCGGCGGAGATACGGGAACAGACTGTGTGGCGACCGCGCTGCGCCATGGCTGCCGCAGTATTACGCAATTCGGTACCCATGCGAAAGCGCCACAAGAACGCGACCCCATCGCGAATCCGTGGCCGCAGTTCCCGAATGTGTATACGCTCGATTATGCGCACGAGGAAGCGAAGGCGCTATACGGTCAGGACCCGCGTGAGTTCTCTATCATGACGACGAAGTTCGTCGGGGATGAGGAAGGGCGTGTGAAAGAGCTTCACACGGTACAAATCGAACGTATAGTGGATGACACTGGCCGCAAAATATATAAGCCGATACCCGGAACGGAACGTGTATTCCCGGCTCAGCTTGTGCTCATCGCAATCGGCTTTGATGGGCCGGAGAAGACGCTTGTTGAACAGCTCAGTCTCGAGACGGACCGCCGTTCGAATGTGAAGGCGGCTTATGGCAAGTATGCGACGAACGTGGAGCGTGTGTTCGCCGCCGGCGATATGCGCCGTGGACAGAGCTTGGTCGTCTGGGCCATTAATGAAGGCCGTGAAGCGGCGCGCGAGGTTGATCATTATCTAATGGGCTCTACCTTGCTGCCTTAGATGGAGCTTGTTAAGAAACCCAAAATGAAGTGAAAAGGAAACAAGAATGGTGGGAGTATCCGCTTCCGTCGCTGTTGATTCCAGATCATTATTGGAATGTGACGATGCGGGGATGATCGGAAGCTGCGCGCCCATGAAGCGCGGCTTCTTATTTTTTTGCCCCTAAATCCTGCAGCATGGCGATAAACTGACTGCAATATTGTTCAATGGAAAAATGGGCTTTGACATGCTTCTGGGCATTGTCAACAATAGTGTGGCGCAAGGAATCATTGCGCATCAGCTGCAGTGCAAAGTAGACAGCTTCTTGGATATTGCCGAGCGTGTAATATATTCCGGTGACATGTGGAAGGACAGAGCTGCGGACGCCGCTCGAGTCCGTCGTTAACACCGGACAGCGGCAGCTCATCGCTTCAAGCACCGCAAAAGGTCCGCCCTCTGATTTGGAGGTGCAGCAATACATGCCTCCAGAGTCGCCAATCATCGAGAAATAATCTGGCATTTGTCGATTAGGCACATTCGATTGAAGCACCAAATGCTGATTCAGTTGGAGAGTATGGACCATCTGTTCGAACTGCACTCTTTCTTCGGGTGAAGCCAAGTTGGCATCTTCAAACATCCATAATTGAATCTTCGGATTATGTTGAAGCAAATGATGTCCTATAATTAGAAATTCACGCCAATTTTTATTGTCACGTTCCTCGAGTCTGCCGATCCATGCGATGATTGGGAACGGTTTTTTCGGTAATGACCGATATGTGAATGCCTTCGTATCCAGGCAATTGTTGAACTCATATTTACGCATATGGGGAAAGAGAGTTGAAAATATGTCGGAAATATAAGGCGTCTTCGGGTTTAGGAGCGCATTGGCATGGGGAAGAAGATGTGGCGCTGCCTTGGTTAATTCTTTGTGGGCAGCTCCCATTTCTCCGTATCCTTGCACTTCAAAAATAATAAGTCCTTCATATCCGAACTCTCGCAATTTTTGGACAAACTCATAGGCAGATACGACGATGATGGCCGCGTAGCTTCCTTGGGCGACAATATGCTGTATTTTTTGATCTTCATTCGTAAAAAAAGTAGGGGTGTCATTATAATTTTGCATACCCGCACCGTGCATGAAATAAAGGCAATGGCATTCGATGCCGCGTTTTTTCAACGCTTGACAGCGCAGTCGGTTCAACGTTTCCATGCCACCGCTAGGAACAAAAAAAACGAACAATATTTTCATTGCCTTCCTCATGCCCCCCTGATTTCATCGTCATCGGCGTATTATATGTGCATCAGTATAAATGAGCCTGTGTTCCTGCACATTTCATAAGCGATAGGTAAAAAATAGATTTCTATCCGTTACTGCCGACGAACGTCTGTCATACATATATCCTACATAACAGCTATACAGGGTCACACGCCGAACACAAAGTCTGCATATCGGTATCTGGCATTATCATTCAGGCATTAATCGGCATCTGTTTGTTGTTATTAAGCTTTTGTACTGCCGAAGTGTCATTCT
This sequence comes from Paenibacillus sp. OSY-SE, assembly GCF_000283315.1. Taxonomy (NCBI): domain Bacteria; kingdom Bacillati; phylum Bacillota; class Bacilli; order Caryophanales; family Paenibacillaceae; genus Paenibacillus; species Paenibacillus sp. OSY-SE. The sequence continues at coordinate 53,321 of NZ_ALKF01000200.1, forward strand.
ATTGCTAGCCTATGTAATAAAATGGCGCGAAGCAGGGGAAGTACGAAGACCGTACTGCTCCAACGATCAGCGTACCATAGACAAGAAACCAGGGATAAGAATACAAAGAGTATTTTTAAATAAACGAACAGCGGTTTGTGACACATCTGCGCCACAAACCGCTTTACATGATAGATGAGAAGATTAGGCGATGACTTTGCCTGTAATGTTGACCGGACCAGTTACTGTAATCGATCCGTGTTTCGGATTTTCATTCAAAGCGAATAATTGATAAACGCGTTCTCCTACAGGTACATTTGTCAGTACCGCTTGAAAGGTGGAAAGATTATTGGAAGAACAGTTTGCTCTCTCTTCGCTGTCGGTTGCGTCTTGTCTTATGCTGGCAACCAATACGCCATTTTGTAAAATTCTGAGCTGAAGGGTAGGCTGTTCGTTTTTTCGGCTATCCGCCGTCCAGCCCACACTGGATATAAGCTCGATAAAGTTCGTCGGTGGGGCAACGAAGAGCCCAAACTCCAACAATAAGGTAGGTGTATCCGTAAGTCTAACATCGGAGGAATCAGCCAAGTTGCTTAAGAGGGATCTATTGTAATTAATTAATGTCGGCATTAGCTTATCGCCTTCTTTCTTTGAAATTTATTATACAATATGCATTTCAGACCATTTTCGCTCATACAAACATCTATTTTTGTTCCGATTTCATAAAATTAAGCGAAAGTACAAACGAAACCAAATCATTAGCCATCAAGGAGGGTAAGCGGCCTAATCGCATCGCCGCGGGATAATTAAGAACTATTTTATTGCATTCCTTTGTCTCCTATTTCATAATGAAAGGATAGGAATCGCCGCAAGAAGCTGCGTTGGTCATACGCGGCTTCTTCTGTTGTCAGAAAGAAGAGGTGAGGGGATGAAGACGCTAGTCGTGGCGGAAAAGCCCGATATGGGGCGCACCATCGCTTCCGTCATTGAACCGAGAGGACGCAAGCACCGTACGCACATCGAAGGGGACAATTATATTGTTACGTGGGCCATCGGCCATTTGCTTGGTCTTGCGGAGCCGCAAGTGTATGACCCGAAATATAAGCGGTGGTCATTTCACGATCTCCCGATATTGCCGTCTGCATTCAAAATCGTTGCGGAGCGGCGCACGAAAGATCAATTGAAGCAGATCGGGGATCTTGCGAAGCAGTGTCATACCATTATTAACGCTTGTGATGCCGGGCGGGAAGGTCAGTATATTTTTGCGCTCATCGAGCAGCATTTCAGATGGAAGCATCCGGTGAAGCGGCTCTGGATTTCCGACTTGACCGCGGAGACGATACGCCGCGGCTTTCAAGAGCTGAAAGGCGCTGAAGAGTATGAGCGGCTGACGGCGGCGGCCAGGGCGCGCAGTGAAGCGGATTGGATTATTGGGATGAATGCATCCCGCGCATTTACGACGAAGCATAAGGCTCTCTTGTCTGTCGGACGGGTACAGACGCCCGTCTTGGCACTGATATATGACCGTGAACAAGAAATTGCGGCGTTCAAGCCGGAATCGTATTACGATATTACGGCCCAATTTCAGCAAGGAGAGGTGACGTATAAAGGGACGAGGCAAGGAGACCGCATTCAAGACGAACAGACCGCATCTGAAATCGTCGAGCGGGTGGATGGGAAAGAGGGGCGTATTGCCGACTTTACGATTAAGGAAGGTAAGGAATATCCCTATAAGCTCTATGATCTGACGCTGCTGCAGAGAGATGCGAATGCGCGCTTTGGTTTTTCGGCCAAGAAGACGTTGGACATCGCGCAAGCGCTGTATGAGAAGCACAAGGTGATAACTTATCCGCGTACCAACTCTAATTATGTGACGGAGCAAAATATTGGAAGCATGCATCAAGCAGTGAATATGCTGAAGCAGATGCCTGATTATGCCGCTTGGGCGAACATGGCCGATCCGAAGCGCGTTCATCGCGGCAATCGCAGCGTATGCAACCCGAGCAAGGTAGAGGATCACCACGCGATCCTGCCGACGACGAAACGCCCGGGTTCGCTCGCGCCTGACGAAGCCAAAGTGTACGATTTGATCGTCCGGCGGCTGCTGGCTCATTTTTTCCCCCTCGCGGAGTACACGCTGTACACCGTCCTGACGGAGGTGGAGCGGGAGACGTTTAAGACAACCTTGAAGCAATGGCGCATTCGCGGCTGGAAGGTGCTGTATGATTCAGACAACGACGCCGCGGCGAAGCGTGCCGGGAAACGTGCCAAGAAGAAGGAAGAAGCGGAAGATGGCGAGACATCCGGCGCAGCTGACGAGGTGATTGAGCTGGATGAGAATGCCGTGTTCCAAGTAAAGAAGGACCAGACGGCGTTGTGCATTCACGCGGAGTGGAAGGCGAAATCGACCCAGCCGCCGAAGTCGTACACGGAAGGAACACTGCTGAAGGCAATGGAGAGTGCCGGGAAGCAGCTCGATAATGAAGAGCTCCGGGAAGCGATGAAGGACGGGGGGCTAGGCACGCCTGCGACGCGTGCGGCCACGATAGAGCGCTTGAAGCAGGTCGGATATATTACGATGACTGGCAAGCGTTTGACGCTGACGGCGAAGGGGAAGACGGCCGTGGAGCTCATCCGTGGAGCTGGCGTTCACCTATTGACGTCACCCGAAATGACGGGACAGTGGGAGCGGAGACTGACGCAGATCGCCCGCGGGGAAGCGTCGGAGACTGTGTTTATGGATGCTGTTCGCAAATTTACGGTGCATGTCATTCAATGCGTCGGTAAGCAAGCGCCTGTCGCCGCACACATTTTGGCCGAAATTCAGCCCGACCGGACGAGCAAGGGCCGAGGCAAGAACGGAGGTCAACGTACAGGGAACGGACAAGCATCTGTATCGAAGCAAGATGCAGGCAGCTTGGGCAGTGCGAGAGCAGGACGTGCATCAAGCGACGGAGCGAACTCGGACTCAAGCTCTAGCGCATCCATGGCCTCATTCGGCACTTGTCCGCGTGAAGGGTGTGGAGGGACGGTGATTTCCGGACGCAAAGGCTTCGGATGTTCCAATTACAAGCAAGGGTGCAAATTCGTCGTCTGGAAGAAAAACCTCGCCGTCGGCAAGACGATCTCGGAAACGATGATTCGGGAGCTGCTGGAAAAAGGGACAACCAAACGACTAAGCTTCAAACAAGGCAGTGAGTCCGTAAAAGGCAGGTTGGTCTGGGCTAATCGTTCCACCGGCGAGCTGCGGCTTGAAATCGAGGAATAACAACTTCAATATAAAAGCAGGACAATCCATGTTATGATGGATTGTCCTGCTTCTCTGACAGCCACTGCTGAATAACATAAGGGACGTCTATCAACCGTTCAACGGTGTAGAAGGCTCCCTGTGGCGCTGTATCGATGTCTACGACATTATATGACCATTCATTCGGCTGCTTTAAGTAGACGGCGTTCAAGCCAGACAGCAGTGCGGGGATGACATCCGTTCGCACCGAGTTGCCGATCATCCACGTACTTGCGGGATGAAAGTCGTGTTCATTTACAATGTCTGCAAGCGCATCTGACGTCTTATGCTGGCGGATAAAGATGCGGTCGCCGAAGTAAGTCGAGAGCTTCATCTGATCAATTTTGCGCTGCTGAATGATAGGTTCGCCGCCGGTATACAAGAACAGCTTATGCCCTTCATCACGCAAGCAATCGAGTGTCTCCACCATGCCGGGATAGGGTTCAATCTCCATCTCGTATACACTCATGCCTAATTTCCAAAGCAAATCGGTTTCGCTCGTGGACGGTTTGCGTCCGGTCAAATGACAAAAATGATGATATGTCTGAATGAAGGAACGCGGGAAATGTTCACTTTGGAAGCCGTTGTGCTGCACGCAGGCAATATCGAATTGAGCTTGCACCGATTTGAATTCCCGTGAGCCGATGCGCCAAGATTTAAACCAAGTCGACATCGTATCCATAAATTGTTGAATGACCACATCAAAATATTTGTTGCAATGAACGAGGGTATCGTCCAGATCGAACAATAACGTCTGTTTTGCTCGTGACGTCATTACAGCCACCTCCTTACGCCTGATGGACAAGACAGGCGCGAGAGGACCTAGCGGTTACGCTTATGCTGTCTGTCTTTCATGTCATGATTGAACATAGTCTTCCAAAAATGCGGACAAGTCCGCAAGCCCTTCTTGACGGAGAGATATTCGTTCTACTTTGCCATTCCAATAGGTGCGTATGTATCCGGCTGAGCGCAGAACGGCCAAATGGTGCTTGACGGTTCCCGTCGTAAGCGACAGATGCTCTTGAATGTCCGCGAACGTACGCGGTTCTTGGCCGACAAAACGCAATAGCCTCAGCCGATGGTCATCTGCCAAAGCGCGAGTCATGCGGCGCAAGCTGTATGGCGGGAGGAGATCGGATGGTTCTGGCTCATCTACCGCATACAGTATTAATATTTTGCCTTGAAACGTACAGGTTTGATTCATCGGGCGATAATGCCACATTGGTGCGAGAATAACCTCGGATACTTCGCCATTGTCAGGGATGACGACACCATTCGTCGCGACTTCAATGAGCTCGGACGGAGATATTTTGCTCATCAACCGTGCCTTTTCCTCTACATCATGCTGAAGAATCGGTTCCCATTCTGCAATGGAGCGGCTTATGTATTGCTCATACCAGAACTTGAGCGCCGGCACGTAAATCAACTGTGCGCGTTCTTGGTTGAAAGAATGTGATTTTAAACCGTAGTGCTGTTTGAGCTGCGTCCAGTCTTCAACAGTCGCATGTTCCAACTGTGAGATGTAGTCGAGTATATCATCATGGCCCTTGCGTTCAAGCGCCATGGCATACAACAGGTCGAAATCGCTTAACGTATATTTGCGAATTTTCTCGGTGTGGGTGTTCCATTCGGAAGGAAGCTGCTGCTCGATTTGGCGAATCCATTCCGTTCCGTTCTCCACATTCCGAATCCATTTGCGATGTGCAAACAGCATGAAGCTTCCAATGAGTTCATATACCGAGGAACAGTCGATGCGAACATGATAGGTCATGCTTTACGGAGCCCCCTTGAATGTCGATACGCTATATATTCATTATGAATTGTTTTGCATAGGATTGTCTACTATAATGTTGAAATGTTGGGGAGATGCGGACATGGGCGGGTAGAAACGCTCTTTTTAAATAGAAGCTCTCAGCGGAATACTAGAATTGGGGAGGTAGAAATATGACTGCTTGGCGGAAAACAACAAGTTCCCCCACTTGGCAATTTGTCATTCTTATTATTGTTGTCACATTTACCGGATTGAGTCAAGGGCTGCTATTGCCCCTGCTCACCATCTTCCTTGAGCGGATGGGCGTGCCGTCCGACTTGAATGCTTTGAATGCAACGGCACTATATATCGGCGTATTTGCCATGATGTTCTTGGTGGAACGGATATTGATCAAGGTTGGCTTCAAACGTATGATTTTGGGTGGTTTAATAGTGGTTACAGCAGCACTGGCGCTCTTTCCGATCATGCAAAATATTTGGGTATGGTTCGTGCTGCGGCTTGTGGTCGGCATTGGCGACAGCGCGCTTCATTATGCTACACAGTTATGGGCAGTCTCTGTTAGTCCGGCGCACCGGAGGGGACGGAACATCTCTTTGTACGGGATGGCTTATGGCGTTGGGTTCAGCTTCGGTCCATTAGGAATCAATTTGCTGAAAATTAGTGATGCGGCACCGTTTATCGTCATCGTGCTCATGTTCGTCATCGTCATGGGAATCGTCTTCTTCAAGCTGCCGGATCAACGCGCGGAAATGATGCAGGATGGTTCAAGACCGGAGAAGCGTTATGCTCGTTCGTATCAATGGGCTTGGTTTGCGCTATTGCCGGCCTTCCTATATGGGTATATGGAAGCGTCCATGAACAGCAACTTCCCTGTATATGCTTTGCGACTCGGATTAGAGCAAGAGTGGATTTCGTACCTGCTGCCGTTCTTCGGCATTGGCGGACTCATTCTCCAGCTGCCGCTCGGAATTTTGAGTGACCGTATCGATCGTAAAAAAGTACTGATGACCTGCGGGATTTTAGGCGGTCTCGGCTTCTTGTTCATTCCACTCTTCGGCACGAACATATGGGGCATATTAATTATGTTCATGCTTGTGGGAGGTCTAGTCGGCTCATTTTTCTCGCTTGGTCTCGCATACGCAGCAGACATATTGCCCAAAGCTTATTTGCCTTCGGCGAACGTGATCGCATCTATTCACTTCAGTCTAGGGAGCATCATTGGTCCGAATCTGGCAGGACTCGGCATCCAGCACATCTCTATCGGAAGCATGTTCTATTTATTAGGAATATGGTATATCGGATTTTCGTTGCTGGGCTTTATCTTCAAGCGTGCGACAAAAACGCTTGCAAGTTAGGTGCTAACTTACTTACACTAGAATATAAGCATTAATGAATGAAGTGAAGCAGATACGTCGGAGATGAATATGACTTCTGTATTTGTGCTTGTTCAAAAATATCACTTTTGGACAACCTCTATTGGGATTGCCGTTATCGGGATGGAGAGGAGCTAGTAACGATGATTAAAGTGGAACGACTTGTAAAGCGGTATCCTCCGGCGGAACCGGTTCTGAATAAACTGAGCTTTGAAATTCAACCCGGCGAGTTCATCGGGATCGTGGGCCCGAGCGGGAGCGGAAAGTCGACGCTGTTGAAGTGTCTAGCGCTGCGTGAAAGCTGGACAAGCGGAAAATTGATCGTGGACGGGGCCGATATGATTGCCCAGCAATGGAATGGAAAGCGCAAGGTGTGGCGCGAGTTTGCTTATTTGGAGCAGAATCCAGTGTTGGCTGCCAATCGCAAGGCGCTCAAAAATGTGCTTATCGGCCGCTTCCACCAAACGCCGCTGTGGCGCATGGCTACAGGCATGATTCGTTCCGACGATTATATGGGGGCTATGGATACGCTGGAAATGCTCGGTCTGCTCGATAAAGCCCATAAGAAGACGGGGGATTTGAGTGGAGGAGAGAAGCAGCGGGTCGCTATCGCTCGTGCGCTCGTGCACGGTGCGAATGTGCTGCTTGCCGATGAACCGGTATTAGGTCTCGATCCGAAATCTGCCGATTCAGTGCTGGAGACGTTCCAGGGACTGTGCTTCAGGCAGCGCAAGACCGTCATTGCCGTATTCCACCAAGTGGAGCTGGCTGAAAAATATGCAACCCGCATATGGGGACTGAAACAAGGCCAAATCGTAGTGGATGTGAAAGGCCGGCGCTTGCTTCAGTCGGAGAAAGCTCTTATCTTATAAAGAAATATGGGCATTTGTCACGCCATCTCTTTCTTGCGCATATGCTAGTGCAGACCACGGAGCTTCATCCGTTACGTTCTGTGTCAGCATACAATATGTTACTTGAGGGAGATGGCTGATTCATGCTGCATCCGTTACCGGCGCAAATCGAGCCGTATGTCATCCGCAAGCCGCGATTGGAAGTGTATGTGCCTCAGGTTAGCAGCAGTTCACATCCCGAAGCCGCAGCGAAAATGAATCGAGCCATTCGAGATCAGGCTGTGAAATTAATACAAATGACTGGCTATGAAGAATCACAAGATACTGAAGTAACCGGTACCTACGAAATCAAGCTAAATGAACGTGGGCTTATCAGTCTTGTATTAATTGTGTATGGCTATACGAAGGGTGCCGCGCATGGGATGACCTATCAACGCGGTCTGACGTTCCAGACGGACTCGGGCCAGCTTATTACGCTCGCACAATTGTTCGAACCTGGGGTTCCATATGTCGCGGAGCTATCCAAGCATGTTGCCGCACAAATCAAACAGCGTCAAATACCGACATTCGAACCGTTCAAGTCAATTGATAAAAATCAGGATTTTTATATGACGGATAAGGCGCTTGTCCTGTTTTTCGGCTTGTATGATCTAGCCCCTTATGTATACGGATTTCAGTATTTTCCAATTTCGATATACGATCTGAATGATATCAAAGCCAAGAATGGGGTAATCGATGCGTTGTGGTATTAAATAACGTTGGTTTGTCACGGGATTGTCACCTTTTGGTGGCGCTTTTTTTTTATAATAGATAGGTATTTGGTTCACTCGATAGGGATAGGGGTGTCGAATACTCACCCCGTTCAAGGATACAATGAAATCAAGTTAACTATGAAATGAGGGATGAGGTTGAGAACTAAGCGGCTCATACACAGCGCGTCACTTCTTCTCATTCTGCTGAGCGTGATGCTCAGCGGCTGCCAGTGGATTCAAGATCCTAAATCATTGATGAGCGTTCCAAGGCTCCCTACTGAGAAGGCTAACCTAAAAAGCATGATCGCTTCGCAGCTGCCCGAAGGAGCGATACTTATACGCCCGACCAGCTCGGACGACGCGAGCGCGATCCGGGTCACGGATCTGAATAACGACGGTCTTGCGGATACGGCGGTCGTTTTTTATGAGACCCCGGAAAAGGAAGTCCGCATACATGGGATGGTTTTTCACAGGGACGGGGATTCATGGAGAATGGTCGTTGATTTTGACGGGGAGGGCATCAAGCTCGACTCTGTTGAACTTATCGATATTACGAACGATTCCCGGTTGGATCTGGTGGTCGGATATGGAAGCAACGACACGGACTTGAACAAAGGTCTTGTCATATATACGTTCACGCAGGACGGAATCAACAAACTGTTTGAGCAGCCTTACTCGCAATTTGTTATTGATGATCTTGATCAGAACGGAAAAAACCAGCTGTTTATCGTGAACAATCGCCGCGGTCAGTCCCCGGTTCTTACCGCATTTGATTATCAGAATGGGAAGATGGTCAAGCTTAATGAGCTGGCTATGGATAAAGAAGTAAACATGTATATTAATATGGTGTCCGGCTTCATTAGTAAAGATCACAAAGGAATCGTGATGGATGCATCGGCAGGTGCCAACTATTGGTTGACGAATGTTGTCGTGTTGAATAAGGACAAGGTGCTGGAGCAAGTGCTGAGTGATGACATGACCTTGAAGCCGTATTTTACCACGAGTGCTGACATTAATGGCGACGGGATTATAGAAATCGCTATGCCGGAGACACCGTCAGGTTGGGATCGTCTGTACGAATCCTATGAAATTCCTTATTTTACGAACTACTTTCAGTGGGATGGAAGCAATGGCTTGAAGTTGGTTGACAAGCAGTACCGAGATTATCTGGATCGTTTCTATCTGACGTTCCCGAAATCATGGTATGGTCGCGTTACGGTAGATACGAAATCGAAAAAGGATGAGATTCTTATCTTCGTCGACCAGAATACGAATGAAAAACTAGCCGAGATCCGTTTTTTCACTCCTGTAATGTGGGATTTAAACAAAGAGAAATGGAAGTACTTAAGTTCTTTTGGTGATAAAATAATCGGAATCATCAGTAAAGAACCGCTTAAACTGAACAAAGGCCTACCTAAGATTCCGGAATTAAACAATAATGAAAGCAACAGTAAATAGATAAGGAGACGGAAACGATGACGAAAATACTAATCCTCGAAGACGAAGAATCCATCCGCAGCTTTATTGTCATCAATTTGAAGCGCAATGGCTTTGATGTCGTGGAAGCCGACAATGGCAACGATGCATTCCAAATGATAATGAATGATCCGACCATCGATATTGCGTTGCTTGATGTCATGGTGCCAGGCATCGACGGGTTTGAAGTGTGCCGCCGCGTCAGGGAGCATAATGAACGATTGGGCATTATTTTCTTGACGGCGAAGGTTCAGGAGCAGGATAAGGTCTATGCCCTTTCCGTTGGTGCGGACGATCATGTAAGCAAGCCGTTCAGTCCGACAGAGCTTGTCGCGCGGATTCAGTCTTTACTGCGCAGGGTGAATTCGTACCAGCAGTCGGCACAGAAGGTAGTATATCATTCGGGTCCGTTTACGTTAGATCTGATAGCCAAACGGTTCTCGAAATTGAACGAAGCTATTGATTTAACACCGACAGAGTTCTCCTTAGTGCAGTTCTTCATGGAAAAAGAGGACATGACGTTAAGCCGTGACGTATTGTTGGATCATGTGTGGGGAAAAGATTACATGGGTGATCCCAAAATCGTTGACGTTAACATCCGCCGTTTGCGGCAGAAAATAGAAGATGAGCCATCTGCGCCGAAGTATATGGAAACCGTATGGGGACACGGGTATAAATGGAAAGGAACTTCTTCATGATAAAACCCGGCATACGCCGTTCGGTCGTACTGCATTATTTCATCGTTGTATTTTTGACGATGCTTATTTTAGAAGCCATTTTTTTAATTTCCGTACGGACGTACTATTATGAGTCGGTATCGAATCATCTGACGTATCATTCGGCCGTAACTACCTCGTATTATCAACGTTATTTGAGTCTAGGTTCGAACGAAGACGATCAAGGGTGGCTTACCGAGCTATTGAAGCTATTTAAACTAGATAACGCCGAAGTTCAAATCTTGAATCGCAGCGGGAAGGTTCTGGTCACTTCGAACGAGTTCAAAGTGGACACACCAGTCACCACTTCCGATGTCATAAGCGCGCTAAACGGGAATATCAATCAATGGACCGGGAAGCAGCCGGGTACCGGCGAAGCCGTCATGGCAGTATCGGCTCCGCTTCTAGTGCGTGGCGACATTGTCTACGTGCTTCGGCTGGTGACCTCGTTAGAATTGGTGAATGACCGAATTAACGGCATAGTGCTCTTGTCCATCATTGTCTCAATTGCGGTCCTTATCGTCGTGCTCGTCATCAGCTTGGGATTGGCGAATTCTATCGTGAAGCCAGTCAACGAGATTACGGCCGCATCCGCACAGATGGCTCGAGGGCAGTTCGACATTCGAATTAAAGAAGGCTATAAGTATGAACTGGGTGAGCTCGCGAAGACGCTTAATTTTATGGCGCACGAAATTGTGCGGAGCAACCAGCTTAAGAATGACTTTATATCTTCCATATCTCACGAACTGAGGACACCATTAACGGGAATTAAAGGCTGGAGCGAGACGCTGCTTTCCGGACAATACGATGAAGCAGAGACGAAGCTAGGTATGAACGTCATCTCGAAGGAGACGGATCGCCTGATCGGCCTTGTCGAAGACCTGCTCGATTTCTCCAAGCTGCAGCAGAACAAGCTGCAGTTCCACTGGCATCCGGTATCGTTGGCCAATGTCATTGAAGATACGATGCTGCAAGTGAAGAAGAAGGCGGAACAAAAACAGATTTCGCTCGAAGAGCGAGTCCGCGGGACCGAGATTCCGTTGAATGCCGATACCAATCGATTAAAACAAGTATTTCTGAATCTCATCGACAATGCCATCAAGTTCTCTCCAAAAGAATCGGTTATTACGGTGCACACGACATGGGATGAAGAGAAGGCAGTCGTGCGAATTGTCGACCAAGGCATCGGGATTAGCCATGAGCATCTGGCGAAAGTGATGGATAAATTTTACCAAGTAAATCCGAGTCATGGCGGAACCGGGTTAGGCTTGGCCATTACGTTCGAATTGGTGAAAGCCCATGGCGGTGAAATGACAATCGAGAGTGAACTGGATGTCGGCACGACGGTCATCGTAACGCTCCCAGTGCGTATGATGCCGGAACTACAGATCGTGGATGAGGAAAAAAGTTAGAAAATATGACTTTTGTATGTTCACTTTCATGCAAAAGTCTTTTTTTGTGAAATTTAAGGTAAATTTTCGTATCTTCAATCGACAAAACATACTATAATGAGATCAATATTGCGACAAGATGTCGCAATTATTCGATTCTTGTCGTCCTCATTGGAAGGAGGATAGGTTATGGGATTGTTTTTGTTCGTCATCTGTGCTGCTTCTGTCCCTTTTTTAATCTATTTGTATTTCAAATATGTAAAGCGAAGAGGAGCCGTCTCGAATGAACCACAGCCTGTAGAATGGAAGGGCTCTGCTTCCGTGTCAGATGATGCTTCTGTAGAAGACGTACATAAGAGTCATTTCTCTTTACTTATCGTGGAAGATCAATATCCGATTCGAGTGTTGTTGAGAGAGGCGCTTCATGACTTTCCCTGTGAAGTGCTGGAAGCGGAAACAGGAGCTCAGGCTCTGGAGCTGTTGCGCCAGTGCCCAAGCCGTATCGTGTTAATGGATGTAAGCTTGCCCGACCAGAGTGGACTTGACGTGTTGCGAACGATACGGACGATGCGTCCGAGTACAGAAGTGATTATGATGTCCGCATATAGCGATACCGAGAAGGTGAATGAAGCGAAAGCAGCGGGCGCAATTGGATTTTTTTCTAAACCGTTTGATCTTGAAGAGCTGCGCTTATACATTTCATCCAGATTGTAACCGACATCGATCCAGGCGTATTCGAATTCGGAGGATGCTATGAATAGAACGATTCCTCGGCAAATGATTATTCATATTGTTGTATCCGTCGCTGCAGCGATTGCCATTATTTTCGTCTTCTCCTACGAAGCCGTACGCTCGACGATTCGGAACAACACGGAAGAGAACTACATGAATCAAGTAAAAATGGCCGCTCACGAAGCGGAAGCGGCCATTCGCCACCATCGGCAGATGGTGGAAACCTATGCCCGTGTTATCCAAGGGATTTATGCTTCTTCCCGCAATATCAAGTCTGACCTGAACGATGTGACCGAAATGTACGCCCGCCAGCCGAATGAACTCGTGTTCGGATACTGGTTCTCCATGCAATCCGACTATGAGAAGCAAGGACGGTTCGCTTCTTGGTATGGAAACAATAAAGAAGGACGCTTGTCTAATTTATATCAAACGAATTACATCGATGAATCATTACCCCAATTCCGAGACGATCCTCGATACGACTTTTATCATGGTGCGGTGAAGAAGAATGGCACTTATATCACTTCGCCGTACATGGACCCTTATGTGAACCTCCCAATTATTTCGATCAGCACGCCGGTTACCGATGAGAGAGGCCGAGTGATTGGTGTGGCCGGTGTCGATATTCGATATGGTGACTTGCAACAGATTGCCTCCAAACTAACGATACATCCGACCAGCAAAATTTTATTAATTACGAACGAAGGTGACATTTTATACGATACGGATGACAAAGAGACTAACTTTTCCAACAATAATATTGACTCTGCTACCGAGTTGGTACCTATCATCAATGAGATTAAGGGGCAAAAAGAAACGGTCGTAATAACGAAATATCATGATCAGAAAATGTACGTTTTTTCTGTGCGTCTATCAGAACCGGCGTGGAGTGCAATGATTATGCTTCCTGTTGCTGTCGTCGATGAGGTCTTCGTGAACCTATCGATGATTTCAGTCGCCACCTTTTTGTTGCTTGTCCTCGCCATCTATTTACTCGTAGCCGTCTGGGTGCGTCAGTTAATTGCGAAGCCGCTTCATCAGCTCGTGTCTGCTTCTTCCCGAATTGCCGTCGGTAATTACAACGGCATGCTGCGCATCGAGACGAACAATGAATTCAGGCAGCTGGGCGAGCATATGAATCGCATGACGGAAGCGCTGCGAAAGCAGGTGCAAATTGAACAAGAAATGAAGCGTATGAGCTCATTGAAGATCGTCGGGGAGATGGCAGCGGCCCTCAGCCACGAGATCCGCAATCCGTTAACGACGGTACGGGGCTTTCTGCAACTGCTGCGAAGCAAGCCTGAACACGCCAAGGAGCATGTCTATTTCGATACGATGATAGAAGAGATAGAGCGGGCGAATACGATTATTACCGAATATTTAACGCTTGCGCAGCACAAGTTCGTACAATTCCGTTTCAAGTCATTAAACGATGTCATATCTCACATTTATCCGCTTGTCCAAGCGACAGCGACGGCAAATTGTCAATATATCCACTTGGATCTCCAGCAGACTCCAGCGCTAGAAATGGATGAGAAAGAGATTCGCCAGTTGCTCCATAATCTGATTCGCAACGGATTGGAGGCAATGGATGCAAATCAATCGCTGTACATACGAACTCGTTATGAAGAGGAGTCAGTATGGTTAGAGGTGGAGGATGAGGGCTCCGGCTTTGAAGAGAAAGTGCTCGAGTCTGCGGGAACTCCATTTGTAACGACGAAGGCGGAAGGTACAGGTCTGGGACTATCGATCTGCTATAGTATTGTGCATCGACATCAAGGCCAGTTAATGATTCAATCGGAACCTGGGAAGACTTTAATTAATGTGAAATTTCCAGTGAAGCAAGCGCCAGCTACAGAATAGACAGAGCTCAGCGATGATGCAAAATAAGCGAATGAATGAACGGGGAGAGAAGCTCTAATTGCGCCCCCCCCTCGCTCATCGTGCGGATGAGATGATGTCAGCAGGCATGACCGATGTCGGGCAATGCATCATATTCACATAAAATGCAACGATAGGCCCAGTCTTCTTGCTGCTGTATGATGCAATGAAGGCAGTAGGAATCGATAATACTTGGTGTTGTGATGTAAAATTATGACTTGTTAAATATTGGGTTGACTGTTCATGCGCTTGAAATACTTCATTCCCCAATTCCAGATGTGTTCCGATAAACTAAGAGATTTGTATTAAATGGTATGTTAGGAATAAATGGTTTTCAAAATACGCACTTTTGGATCTACAGAAATCAATCTCCTCATCACAGCTATGGTATTATCAACCATTGTATTATATCATAGGAAGGTTTCGGCAAGATGAAAGCGCCGCTATGAAAAATTATTGAAAAGAAGGATTGTATAAGTATACACCATCATGTATAATGAGTTCAGCCCTTCGAAATGATAGGGTAAAATAGATAGAAGAAGCGGGGATGTCATCTATGAAAGCACTGAAAATCGTTACCATATGCACACTATTAATGAGTCTTCTCATCGGTTGCGGAGCGAAGGGCGACCGTTATGATACAGTTATGGAGAACAAAAAGCTGGTGCTCGGAGTGAGCGCGGACTATCCGCCATTCGAGTTCCACGCAACGGTCGACGGGAAAGACGAGATTGTCGGATTTGATATTGAGCTCGCGAAGGAAATCGCGAAGGACTTAGGAGTGCCGCTTGAAATTAAGGACATGAAGTTCGACTCTGTCGTCGCATCTGTACCGACCGGAAAGATCGATATCGCCATCAGCGGCATGGACCCGACTCCTGACCGCCAGAAAGCGATGGATTTCTCCAAACCATACTATGTTGCCGAAGCTGGTGTCATCGTACGGGCGGAAGACAAAGATAAATACAAGTCACCCGAAGATATGAAAGGTTTGAAGGTAGGCGTTCAAAAAGGTTCTACGTTCGAGGATGTAATCGGACAAATTCCGGAAGCAAAAGCCGAGTTGCTGAATAAGGTGAACGACCTTGTGCTAGCGTTGGAAACGAAGCGTATTGACGCGGTTCTGGTAGAGAAGCCAGTAGCTAAATCTTATGAAGCCAATCGCAAGGAGCTGGCAGTAGCTGACGTCGTATTGAAGCCGGCGAGCGACGGTTATGCTGTCGGCATGCGCAAGGATAGCCCGAAATTGGTGGAAGCTGTGAACAAGACAATCGACCGTCTGAAGTCTGAA
Organism: Paenibacillus sp. OSY-SE; assembly: GCF_000283315.1. Lineage (NCBI taxonomy): Bacteria > Bacillati > Bacillota > Bacilli > Caryophanales > Paenibacillaceae > Paenibacillus > Paenibacillus sp. OSY-SE. Next base: position 68,820 of record NZ_ALKF01000200.1, read on the forward strand.
GGCAAGCTGGACCAGTTCATTACGCAGGCGACGGAGCTGGCGGAATCGGGAGAGTAAGGCAGGAGAAGGCGGCGGATAGCCGCTTTTTTCATGAGTTGGACACAATAGTGCTATATGAGCAAGGATGGGAAAGGGGTTAGACCGGTGCTCGATTGGTTTGGAATGTTATGGGACTTTAAATGGGATTATTTATCCGGGGCGAAAATAACGGTGCTGTTATCGTTGTTTTCCGTATTGGCTGGATTCATTTTAGGCGTTGTTATTGTCTTGGTGCGAATGTCCGGCTTCAAGCCATTGAAATGGCTGACGACCGCATATATTGAATTGGTGCGAGGCACGCCGCTTCTCGTGCAAATTTTTATCATTTATTTCGGTTTAACTGAATTCGGCATCGAGTTCAGTCCGTTTATGGCTGGAGTCGTCGCGGTATCGATTAACAGCTCTGCTTATTTGTCCGAAATCTTCCGCGCCGGCATTCAAGCAATCGATAGAGGGCAGGCCGAGGCTGCCCGCTCTTTGGGGATGTCAAAAGCGATGACGCTGCGACATATCGTGCTGCCGCAAGCGTTTCGCAACGTCCTGCCAGCGATTGGCAACGAGTTCGTGACCATTATAAAGGAAACGTCCATTGTCAGCTTCATCGGCATTACGGACATCATGTTCCAAACCGAGGTCATACGGAGTAAAACGTATACGGCTCTGGGGCCGCTTATGGGTGCGGCCATGATGTATTTCATTCTTACCTTTACGCTTTCCAAAGCGGTTGCAACTCTGGAAAGGAAGTTGAGCAGTCATGATTGAGGTTCGCAATTTGCATAAATCGTTCGGTGCATTGGATATTTTGAAAGGCATGAATATGTCGATCAAACAAGGCGAAGTTGTCGTCGTCATAGGGCCGAGCGGCTCAGGAAAGAGCACCTTTCTGCGGTGTTTGAATCTGTTGGAGACGCCGACGCAGGGTGATATTTTGTTCGAGGGCACGAAGATTAATGAGAAGAAGCATAATATTAACAAGACGCGTGAGAAGATGGGCATGGTGTTTCAGTCGTTCAATCTGTTCCCGCATATGACGGTGTTGAATAATATTACGCTTGCGCCGATTAAGGTGAAGCAGTTGAAGAAGAAGCAGGCAGAGATGGTTGCCATGGATCTGCTGACCAAAGTCGGTCTGGCTGACAAGGCCACGGCTTATCCAGGACAGTTATCGGGCGGTCAGAAGCAGCGTATCGCCATTGCCCGCGCACTCGCCATGCAGCCGCATGTCATGCTTTTTGACGAGCCTACGTCAGCTCTTGATCCGGAGATGGTGGGTGAAGTGCTGGAAGTGATGAAATCGCTCGCCAGTGAAGGAATGACGATGGTCATCGTGACTCATGAAATGGGCTTTGCCCGTGAGGTGGGAGATCGGATTTTATTTATGGATGGCGGCGATGTCGTGGAGCAGGGTACGCCAGAGCAAGTGTTCCAGCACCCGCAGCATTCCAGAACACGTGACTTTTTAAGCAAAGTATTGTAAAACACGATGAGTAACTATAATCTCCAGTAGTTAGGGATTTGGACAGAATGACCACTCCCCTAATTATGGGGATTTTTTTATGAAGTGAAACCAGATTGTTCAAATTCTCAAGCATCCGGTTGACGTACGCCTAAAATGCGGTTCATCTTTAGGGGATATTTGGAATATGTAATTTGTTTACAAATTTTTAAACTATGTTATTATAAAAGTGCGAATATTACAAAGTTGTTACTAGTAATTACAAAAGTGTTAGGATTAAGCGTTAAATTACGCTGAAAAAATCCATAGGGAGTCATTATTTCAAGACAATTCCAGCAAATCCCTGCGCACAGGTTACAAGTTTGTGATATGATGCAATTCAAGCCGAAACGAAGCACCCGTACGGGGGATGATTGACCGGTGTTCAATAAATGATCACCTTGGGGTGAATCGCCATTCCGAAAGATCGGACATGGTGTAGGGGAACTCCTTAACCCGAATCCGACAACTAACCCCGCAGGCTACTGACAGGAGGAACATATGCGTAAAAGAACAATTGTGAAGCTCGCAGCCGCTTTACTGGGTATAGCTACCATTTTACAGATCATCCCGGTATATGCCGAGCCCTACCAAGCTAAAGAGGGAGATACATTCTACTCTATTGCTAAAAAGCAAAATATTAGCGTAGAAGCTCTAGTAAATGAGAATCTATTGATTAATCCGAAGAATATATACGGCGGGTTGACAATGGAAATTCCGACGCCAGTCATTCAAGGAAAAGTATCGTCATCTTATTCCTTGCCTGCCAAGGCAATTGAGAGAGACAACAAAGATGACGCATCGAAGGCTTCAACAGAAGCACAGAAGGCAGCTAAGACTGAAGCAGTGGCACAGAAGGAAGCGAAGAAAGCAACGGGTGACAAGAAAAGATCCACACCACAACAAACAGTGAAAGCAGCAAATACTGCTCCTAAAAATGTGGTTAAAGTGTCGGGACGTCCGACAACCTATTCGAAGAAGCTGAACATGCGCGCAACTGCGTATACAGCGCATCCGAGCGAAAATGGTGAGTGGGGAGCCGTAGATTTCTACGGGAATGCATTGAAGCTGGGCACGGTTGCCGTTGACCCTAAAGTGATACCGCTCGGAACTAAGCTGTTCATTACAGGCTATCAATTCAAGCATCTGCCGCAAGGAGGACTCGTAGCTGAGGCACGGGATATTGGCGGGGCGATTAAAGGTAAAAAGGTAGACATTTTTGTTCCGGTAAGCAAAAGTGCCGGCAGCACTTTCGGCGTGCAAGATGTGCAGGTTTATATTATCAAATAACAATTGCAATTATACTTAAGTAACCAAAATGTGAAGAGGCTGTCCCGAAAGTAGAGAAAACTACTAGAGGGGCAGTCTCTTTTACATAATTATGTGCTGATCTATTCAATCCCAAATGACCTTCCAATTATGATTTACCGTTGCGGTAATTGTGCCCTGCTTCATCATATAGTCTGCGATAAGCTCGGCTGTGTCAATCGGAATATCACGAACGACCGGCTTGCCGGAGAACATTTGGAACCCGCCGGCTCCTGAAGCGCGATAATGGTTCATGGCGACATCATATTCCTTGTCCGGATCAAGGGGCTGTCCGTTCCGTGCCAGTTGTACGATACGTGTGCCTACCGGTCGGGACACGTTCATGACATACTCTATGCCTTCCCACATGTCATAATTGTAGTGCTGCGCTTTGGGATAGAGGAAGGACGAGTGAACGGCCACTGATTGACCGTCATATGGCGCAAAGTAGCGGGCAGACCATTCCAGAGCGTCCCGGATATCGCGTCCCTTCAACCGCAACACCTTCAATGTGTTGGAATACGGACAAAATGTGGTTATTTCGCGCATGGATACCTGATTGCCGAATCCAGCAGCGCTATCGTCAAATAAGGCGGTGCATGAAATATCCGTGCCCGATACGTCCATCTGCACACGGTTGATGAACTCGATTAAAGGGTGCTCGGCAAGCCGGGCCTCATGGGGATCACGTATTCGCATATCCCCGTTAATTCGGCAAATGGGGCGGTCAAGCCAACGCTGGACATTCACTTCGTAAGGCGTAATCCATTCGCTAAGCTCACGGTCGGCTTCAGCGCCTGCCGCGGCAATCAACTGAGAGCGTTTCTCGCTGACGAGCCAGCGGCCATCTTGACGAGTAAGAAGCAATTCAATTTCGGCCGCGTACCGGCCTTGACTTCCCGGTTGAACAACAATAGTGTCCCCGATATTGCCGCTGGCAATGGTCCGGTGCTGATGTCCGGTAATGAGCACGTCGATGCCTTCCACTTCTGCGCATATCCGTGAGCCTTCATTTTCCCCCGTATCCTCCTCGAGAGCAGCTCCCGTGCGTAAATCTCTTTCCAGACCGCCGTGATAAGCGATGATAACGATGTCGGCTCCTTTACAGCTCCGTAATTCAGGCACCCACTGCTTGGCGGCTTCTACAGCCGGCAGGAAATGCAGGCCAGCGATATGCTCAGGCAGTTCCCAATGTGGGGTGAAACGGGTGGTCAGTCCGAGCACGGCTGCGCGCAGCCCGCCAGCAAATTCCGTTATGAAGTAAGGGTCGCCAAAGTATGGTTTTCCCGTATCCTCTCGCACAATGTTGGCCGCCAACCAGGGAAACGAAGATTCGCGCTGCGCTTTTTTCACAAAATCAAGACCGAAATTAAATTCGTGGTTGCCCGGGATGAATGCGTCATATTTAAGACGATTCAAGGCGGCAATCATCGGATTGGGGGACTGCGGATCGAACCGGGCATGATAAGTAGCCAAAGGTGTTCCTTGCAGAAGGTCGCCGTTATCGATGAGAAGAAAATGCTCCTTGTCTGCGCGGACCTGCCGAATCCGTGAAGCGAGCTTTAGCAGACCCAATTCTTCGGGGGCGTTGTCAGCGTACCGTGTGGGCAGCATGTGGCCATGCACATCGCTTGTGGCCCATATCGTCAAGGTGAATGATTCGCGCATTACGGATGACCTCCTATAAGAGATTTTCATGCTGGGATGTCGCGATGAACTTTTATCACTGTTGTTGGCAAATCCCTGTTTTCCAATGCCTGCTCGATATAAAACCTTATTCGATGCGAACGAAATGATTCCTTCGCTGCCGCCACAGATTAACAAAATCATTACACAAAAGTAGTGTGGATAAAATTTACATAATTTTATCATGAAACTGCTGCCTTTCATGATACGCTATAGAAGCGCAGCAAGAAGGAGTGCGGCTCTGTAAGTCTTCCGGGATGCTCATATGCTGCAAGAAATTTATAGTTGAAAGCTTCCGGCTGCGGAAAAAGTCCGCTGGAACTTTCGTAACTGAAGAGGAGGGGAATTTCATGATTACGAGTAAACGTATTGGGCGCTTGCTGCTGATCGTTGGCTTGATGTTCAGCCTTATGATGCCAGTCAGCTCCGTCCTGGCCGAAGGGCCGTCGGATCCGGCGCCGGTGCTTCAACCCGTTGGCGTTCCTAACGGGAAAACCGTATTGTTCGATAACGCGCACGGACAGACGGCCGGTGCCGCGGACTGGGTCATTGATGGGGCTTTTTCCGATTTTGCCTCAGCTCTGGCTAAGGAAGGCTACCACGTCAAGGAACTGCGCAAAAAAGAACCGATTGCGCTGAACGATCTGGAAAATGCTAATGTTTTTGTCATTCCGGAAGCGAATATTCCCTTCAAAACGTCCGAACAACAGGCAATGGCGCAGTATGTGCACAATGGAGGCAGCATTTTCTTCATCGCTGACCACTATAACGCAGATCGCAACAAAAACCGTTGGGATGCTTCGGAAGTGTTCAATGGGTACCGTCGCGGAGCATGGCAGGATCCGACGGCAGGCATGAGTGCGGAGGAACGCCAATCTGCAGCAATGCAGAATGTATCAAGCTCGGATTGGCTGGCGGATAACTTCGGCATACGGATTCGCTATAATGCCCTTGGCGATATCAACTCCGACTACATTGTGCCCTCGCCCCAAGCCTTTGGCATCACTGAGAATGTGAAGACCGTGACTATGCATGCCGGCTCGACTTTAGCGATTACAGATCCTGCCAAGGCGAAGGGGATTGTGTATATTGCAGCAACCAACAAAGCGTGGCCCAACGCAGTCGACCAAGGCGTGTATAACGGCGGTGGCTTGGCGGAAGGCCCATATGCGGCGATTGCCAAGGCCGGTCTGGGGAAAGCAGCCGTTATCGGTGATTCTTCTCCGGTGGAGGACAGCACGCCGAAGTATTTGCGGGAGGAAAATGGCGCAGCAAAGAAAACATACGACGGCTTTTACGAACGGGACAATGATAAGCTGTTGGTCAATATAGTGAACTGGTTGTCTGTAAAAGAGAGTTATACTTCATTAAGCCAAGTGCCCGGACTTACTTTGGATCAACCAACCGCACTGTTGGCGCAGGAGTCGCCGCAGAGTTCCGTGGAACCGAAACCCGAGCCTTGGGCCAGCCCGGCTTCAGGATATAAATGGTGGGATTCATCCACGTTCAAGCAGGGCTCTTACGGGTATGATTCTTCGTCACCCGGCGAGCCTCCAACCGGAGATGGAGAAGGATTCGAGTCCGGCAGCAAAGGAGCTTATGCGGCTGGCACCGTGACGCTCGACAGCGGATTATGGCTGTTTGATAATGCGCTCATCGGCGACCTGCCGAATGACAAGAAGAACGGAGCCAAATCGGCCCGCATTCGCGCAGCCGGGTTCATTGCCATGAATGATGATGTGGAAGGGGCCGAGAGTGTCACATTGCAACATGCCAACTTCGGCAATGACACCGGCGCGGTCTGGAAGCTGCAGAAGTCGACGGACGGCGGTTCCACATGGAGCGATGTTGGAGAATCGTACAACAGCGGCGCCAGCTTGGCCGATAAGACGATCGAGGTGAACGAGACGGGGGCCGTCCGGTTCAAAATTGTCGTTGCCGGAGTTTCAGGCAAACGAATCAATATCGATAACTTCCAAATCAACCGCTGACAGACATTTCAAGTTACAAGCAAGCTCTCATTATTGCCACGGTGACTGATAAGAGGCCGTTTGCCGCACCGCGCGGCAGGCGGCCTCCTTTTCTTGACAAAGCCCTTCCGCTCAATCATCCCGCTTCTCTTTACGATCTTGCAACAGCTCGGATACCGTAACGAACTCGTAATTCTGAGCCTTCAGACGATTGATAATTGCAGGTAACGCTTTAACTGTGCCTTGCAAGTACCCGTTGTGCGCACTGCCGCCTGCATGCTGCAGCACAATCGAACCGGGTGACACCCCGTTCACTACGTTGCGGATAATTTGCGATGCGCTTAATCCGCGCCAATCATTCGAATCGACGTCCCAATTCACGACCAGATAACCATGGTCACCTGCCCAACGCAGCTGTTTCTCACTAATTTCACCATAAGGCGGTCGAAAATAACGCGGTTTATATCCGACGATTTGTTCAATAACACGTTCTGTATCTTTCAATTGATGTTCAAATGCAGGTAACGTCAGCTTGGTTAACAATGGGTGATTATACGAATGATTACCGATGATATGACCTTCACGCACAATTCGTTGAACAAGCTCGGGATGTGCTTTCGCACGGGAACCGACGAGAAAGAAAGTAGCTCGTATGTTATGCTCCTTCAAAATATCCAATACTAACGGTGTGGCTCGGTTATCGGGAACATCGTCGAATGTGAGTGCGACTTGACGGGAGCCTTGAGCCTTGCCGCGCAGCTTGAATATATGCGGATATTTCATTCTGAGCTGGGCAATGGACAGATTCTGTCGCTTATTTAAGCTGGATTGTGAACTTTGGGAAGTCGATCTGACTTCAGAAGACTTGTTCCATGTTCGTTCTTTGGAGTGAGTGTTATTTTTTGTATCTTTCTTGTTCGCTGCTTTATGTTCTAACTGTTTTTTGTTTGCGGTATTTATCGTGAAGCGTAGGATACGGCGTTCTTGCTTGCGCTCTTCCTTCTTCGGTAAGGATAATGTTAACGGACTTGCGGTAGAGCCGTCCGTATTCAGGCCGATCGAACGCGGCCATATCGAGTTAGGATCCTGATTCCAGGGGGAATGACTTCCAGATGGCCGAGCGGATTCAACGGCAGATGACGGCGTTGGTTGTGAAGGCGATGTTGGGGGTGCAGCATCACGTGAACGCGGGAAGCAACCGGTCGTACATAACAAACAGAGCATGACTAAGCTAAATAACCATTTACGCATGGAATCTTTCCCCTTTCCCGTTAATGTTCCTTGTTCTTGTTATGTCCTTGACGAAAGGGAAATATGCTCATGAACTGCTTGTCATAAAAGGGAAATGTTCGCATACGGTTGATCCAATAATAAAATGGAAAGTAATTCGCTTACCTAGAACTTGTTGCTAATATTCTGAAAATTTGCGCAACCCTTGTCACATTTGCTTTCATTTGTGATGATTCTCACAGATGCTTTGTTCCGGAAACAGGCATAGTAGTAGTTGTTAAAGCTAAAAAAGGAGCATACCCGTGTACACGATTCTTTCCAACGAACGCATCTCTGAAGGCATTTACCTCATGACGGTGGAGGGACAATTTCAAGCCCGTATGGGGCAGTTCTATATGCTGCGGGCTTGGAACCAAGCACCCGTACTTTCCCGTCCAATCAGCATTTGCAATATGGAGAAAGACTGTATTCAATTCCTGTATAAGATTGCAGGGGAAGGCACCCGACTGTTCGCATTGTTACGTGCCGGTGATTCCATTCAATTGGAAGGTCCGTTCGGCAACGGCTTTCCCGACGTTCAAGGCCGTACGGCGTTAGTCGGCGGGGGAATTGGAATCGCGCCGTTGCTCTATACGGCGAAGCAGCTGGACAATCCGGATATTTATCTCGGATTTCGCGGCCAATCTTATATGACCGAAGCATATGAACCCTATGCAAATGAACTTATCGTGCGTGTAAATGGAAATTTGCTCTACGATTTGGACATGAAAAAGTATGACAATGTGCTCGTGTGCGGTCCGCTCGGCATGATGAAAGCGGCCGCCCTCATGGCGGAAGGACTGGATACGAAGGTGTACGTATCTTTCGAGAAGCGTATGGCTTGCGGCATCGGCGCTTGCTATGTATGTTCGGTCATGAACAAGAACGGCAACCGCAAAGTTTGCGCAGATGGGCCAGTATTTTTGGCGGAGGAGGTGGAATGGCATGCGGAACTTAGCTTGTAATGTAGCGGGCATACCGTTCAATAATCCGATTGTTATGGCATCTGGCACCTTCGGATTTGGACAGGAGTATGCCAAGCTGTATGACATTAATAAATTGGGCGGCATCTCATGCAAAGGTCTTACGCTGCATCCCCGCAAGGGCAATCCAGGCGCGCGCGTCTGGGAGACGGCTGGCGGTATGTTGAACAGTGTGGGACTTGAAAATCCGGGCATTGACGCATTTCTGGAAGACGAAATGAAGTTCTGGGAGACGATTGAGCCTGTTAAAATCGCTAACCTTGGCGGCAGCAATATTGAAGAATATGTACTTGGCGCGCTGAAAATAACGAAAGATGCGGAAGAACGCCGCAAACAAAATCAACGTGCCGTCGATATGATTGAATTGAATATCTCATGTCCAAACGTGAAGGAAGGCGGAATGGCCTTCGGTGTTAAGACAGCTGTGGCGCGAGAGGTCATTCGCGAGGTGCGGCAAGTGACGTCGCTTCCGCTTGCTGTGAAGCTGTCGCCGAACGCTGAGAATATCGTAGATATGGCTGTCATGTGTGAAGGTGAAGGAGCGGAATGCGTCTCACTAATCAATACGTTCTCTGGCATGAAGATCGATATATATCAGCGCCGCAGCGTATTCCATAATATGTACGCGGGCTTGTCCGGACCATCCATTAAACCTATCGCGCTTCGGATGGTGCATCAAGTGGCGCAGCAAGTGACGATTCCGGTCATGGGCATGGGCGGCATCGCTTCCGCCTCGGATGTCATCGAATTCATTATGGCTGGTGCCGAGGTAGTGCAAGTCGGAACCTATAACTTTATGAACTTGCGCGCTGGCGAGGAACTGCTTGCAGGCATCCGCAGCTTCATGGAGCTGGAAAATATTCAAAGCTTAGATGAAATCCGCGGCATTATTCAATAAGATCGAGGGATCGTTGTAAATAAAGAGGTGCTGCAATTGATGACGAATGACGCTGGTGCAGGGTACGTGAATGCCGCTATGGAAGAGCAGGCCGACAAGCTGGAGCAGTTGGCTTCCGCCTCTTTTTATGGAGACGACTTGAGCATTCAGGTTTTACAGGTCGGGAGAGACTGGATGTTTGCGATTACCGGCGGTGACCCGCATATCGGCGCGGTATCGACTGCTTCGAAGGATGATGGAGAGTGGAAAGTAAAGACGATCCCCGTCCCCGGCCACAAGGAACATGTGTTAACCGGGCCGATGGCGTTGCAGGCGGCGCAATTCTTGAAGACGACAGTCACGGTCGTGGCAGGCATCCATTACGATAATTTGACGGCGGCGGACATTGATATGGTCGTCGACAAAGTGTGGAAACGGTTTTTGCTGGAATTGAATACACTGTTGTGAACTTGTGCATGTAAAGTGTAACTGAGAAGACAACGGTATTAAGTTCGAATAGGGAGCGCCTGATTGAGGCGCTCTTTCTCTTTGATTATATAAAAAATATGGAATAGATTGCGAAGGGAAATACGTCTTTTAGTATATGCTCACTCTTCCAGTCGTTCAGAAGCCGCACAGCCGAGGATTCTAAGAGTTCGATGAGTAGTTAATGCTCCATATAATAATCACGTTCTGATGCGTCATGAAGAGCTCACTGAGGTAAGGGGAGAGCGGTGCTAAGAGGTGGATCAAGCAACATGGTCAGCAGCGAATGCGTGATTTTAGCCTATTTGCGCATTCATTATGAATTCAGTTCGTGACGTTGTTGCTGCGTTCTGAGCATGTAGAAATGGGGGAGTGAGAGGCGGCTTGTGACGTAATTGTGTGTGAGCTTGTGGAAGCCGAATTTGAAAGGTATAATTTTTTGAAACAACTAACGAAATAATTCGTATGTATGGGTATTGAGACATAATATCATAGATAATGGATTTTCGTTTCAAGGTCTATGATTCTAAAGGAGGAAACGATACAATGTCATTATTTAAACGTTTACGTGATGTAACAATGTCCAACATTTTCGCCTTGATTGAGAAGGCAGAGGATCCCATTAAGATGACTGATCAATATTTGCGTGACATGCAGGAGGATCTGGAAGAAGCAGAGCGTGCCGTGGCACAGCAAATCGCGATCGAGAAGCGGTTCAAGCAATCGTATGAAGAGCAAGCCGCACTTGTGCAGAAACGCGAAGAGCAAGCTCATATTGCTGTTCAAGCAGAGAATCTGGACTTGGCGCGCCGCGCGCTGGAAGAGAAAAAATCTGCTGAGCAGAAGATGGATGAGTACAAGACGAGCTACGACCAGAATAAGGCATCTGCAGATCAATTGCGTGCCAAGCTGGAAGAAATGCGCAAACAATACTCTGATATGAAAAATAAGCGCGAAACGCTCGTTGCCCGGTTCAACGCTGCGAAGGCGCAGACCGAAATTAATAAAGCGATGGCGGGCTTCAGCTCAGACACCGCAATGTCCGGTCTGAAGCGTATGGAAGACAAAATGCTTCAAATGGAAGCGCAAGCGGAAGCCAGCAATGAAATGCGCGGTTCCGGCTCCAAATCGCTGGATGACGAATTTGCCAGCTTAAGTAAAGACAAAGGTGTGGAAGACGAGTTGGCGGCGATTATGAAAAAGTATGAAAAACCTGCCGAGTAATGATTTCGAGAAGACGCTTGTGTCAGGCAAGCGTCTTTCTTCCATCAATTAGACAATATGGGACATGCAATTATGCTGCATAGTCGTATGATGACCATGTTAGCATGAAGGAGGATTATGCTTGGAAAGACTTAATATCACGATGGATAATATTACGGGCATTGCCGTCTGGACGGGGACAGGAGCGCTGCTGCTGTTCTTGCTCATGTTCGTGGATTCTCTATTTACCGGCTATAAGGATGTTCACGAAATGAGGCAGGGGAATGTGGCAGTGACGACGCGGTTCATTATGAAGCTCTTCTCACAAGGGTACATACTGTCCAGCTCGATCAAAGTCGCATATAGCTTGGGCGAAGCACTGCTTATGTCTGTCGTATCCTTTGTCATTCTGCTTATTCTGGAGCTGATTTTCCGAGTCTTGTTCCGCGGCCTGTTCAGTATGAATTTGGAAGAGGGAACGAAGCAAGGAAACATGTCTTATGCTCTGGTGGCAGGATCATTACATGTCGTAGGCGCGCTAATCATTGCAGCTTGCTTGTAATTGTAATTATGAGACAGAAGGAGACGAATGTCATGAGCTTGTGGAAACGGTTAAAGAACATCATGGCGAAGCCTGAACCGTCCAAACCGGAGAAGACATCGTCTGCGCTCGACCCAGGTGATATTTGCGAAGTATCACTCGTAAGCTACGAGGTAACCGGTAGAACGGATTGGCGTACCCGCAATGCAGCATGGCTGACGATGCGGGATGGCGCTCGAATTAAATATTTGTTAGTGGAACAGCGTGAACAGCCAATTTACAGCTTATACGAGGCCATCGACGGCCGCTTGGATGGCGTCGAAGAGGTCCCGACCGAAGTGGAATTGGATGGAAGATGGTTTTTTTTAGAAGACCAGTATAATGGAAGAGTTATGTGTACCGGTCAGACCCCGTTCGGAGTGGCAGGGGAGCAATATGTATGGCAGTATCAATCCGACGATCGCAAGCTGTTGCGTATCGAATGGCAGGACGGTCGGTTTCAGTTGTATGAGGGTGATTCCGTAATTTCAGCCGATGTGCGCATTCTGCGCCGGACATAAGGGGCCGCCTATGCGTAAGATTGGATTAGACGCCATTAAATGGACGATTATTGTTTGTCTTATCGTTCCCCTGCTAGCGGCATGCGGGCAGTTCGATTTATCAGAGTCGTACCCGCTTGAATCGGTTACGCGTGAAGGACAAAGCACTTCTTATATTTATCGGGCTGTTGATACGTCCGTTCCTGATGCTGCTCAGGCGATCGCTGATAAGCGCAAGCCGGATCAAATATCGGAACGTAGCGATGAGAGAATGTTTCTGGTCTACCGCGATGAATTAATTCAAATCCAGCAGGACCCGAAGAAGCCGGAAGATAGCCTGATCGAAGTAGATTCCAAGGAATACGTCAGACAAAACTATGACCGCAGCTTCTTGGAAACTTATATTACGTATAAGGTACTGGATAGTCTATTCGATTCTGTGCGCGGATTTGGGAAATACCGCGGATATACGGATCGGGGCAATTATGCCCCTTCGAAGCCGTATCGCAAGCCGACCGTAGAGGATAAGAAGAAAGCCCCGCCGATTACGGTTGATCGCAAGGGCTCCATCTTCCGCAGAGGCTCCGATAAGGATACGACCGTCGGCAGCGGGGGCAGCATCTTTAAGCGGCAGCCTTCTGACGGAAGCTCCAAGGGATCGATTTCACGGAACAAAGATGGCGGCGTTCGTTCGCCGAAGTACAATCCGCCTAAGGTGAAAAAGTATAAGCCACCGAAAACGCGAGTCGGTTCAGGCAGCATCTTCCGCCGGGGCCGACGATAAAGCAGTAACCATTAATCACCGCCCATTCCTTCAAGAATGTGGCGGTGATTTCATTATATTCTAAGATTCATCCTGACGTCGTTCAATCGCTTCGGACATCGTCTTATCGGTAAGATGGGCATATATTTCGGTCGTCTCGGTAGAGGCGTGCCCTAGCTGCTCTTTCGTCTTGTAAATGTCATTTTGCAAATAGTAGTCCGTTGCGAAGGAATGACGCAATTTGTGCACCGTCAATGCGGGTTTCCCGTATCGCTTCGCGTATTTAATAATCATTTGCTGAATAGCGCGCTTCGTCATTCGTTTGCCTTCGGTTTCACCGTTCTTGATGGCAAGAAAAAAGGCTTTCTCCCGTTTGGGAGCAGCATAGCGCGTAGCACGCAGTTCCATGTAATCAACCAGGTCTTGCTTGGCGCTGTCTCGAAAATAGACGGGAGTTTTGAACGTCTCGTCGTTGTGGCCTTTACGGTACACATAGACAAGTTTATTGTTCAAGTCAACATCATCCATATTTAAATTCACAACTTCGCTTACACGCAGTCCCGAATTGAGGATTAGGCTGACGATGGCTGCATCCCGCACTGCGTTCAAAGAGTGCGCATAAGCGGCTTGTTTGTTATCCGCGACATCATGTGCGTAGCCTTCACGAACATATCCGATGAACACGTCGATTTCATCTTCCTCCAGCAGTTTTCCCTTCAGCTTGGATGCGGTGTCTTTCGGTTTATGTACACGCTTAATCTCAATCTTCGCCATCACATTGCGTTTTAACAGCGGATAGAACTCTTCATCCTCGGCAATCTGGCTCAAATAATGAAAGAGCGATCGCAAAGACGATAATTTGCGTGACACCGTTACTCTAGCATTCGTCGTCTCTTTATAAGTCGTTAAATAAATGCGAAACGAAGTAATATGCTCCATGCGCAGCGATTCCAAATTGAGCAGCGTCACGTCTTTCAACGCGGTGGCCTCGGTCAATCGCTCGACGATGAGCCATCCGAAAAAAATCTCGTAGTCCCGAACATACTCCAATAGAGAAGAGGGGGACAGATCAGGCAGCTTGTATTCGATAAATTGCTGAACATACCACGGCAAGGTTGGAAGTTTATCGTTCAAGACAGCCCGGTCTCGTATCTTTTGAATTGTCATCTTATTCAACCCTCCATCAGTATCACTATTGTATCGGAACCAGCGTTTCTACGCAAAGAATATGGTCGCATTCTGAGTAGGTTTGGTATTTGCTCTAATATTGATGGACGGGTGCCTTCTCTTCACGGTTATGTTTTCTCCACAGTTACGAATATGTGTTGATTATTTAAATTGTGTCATATATAATAGTCTGATTATGTGTCTTTAAAGAGATAAGGAGTCTTATGTAATATGAAACAAACGTATACGTTGAAGCAGAAGTTGATTCAGCTGCTATATATTTTGCTGCCTATTTTTGTGACGCAGGTGGCTATGCAGCTGATGACGTTTTTCGATACGGTCATGTCAGGCAATTACAGCACGACCGATCTTGCTGGGGTTGCGATTGCAACGAGCATTTGGGCGCCGGTCTATACCGGATTAAGCGGAATTTTTCTGGCAGTAACGCCGATTGTTGCACAGCATCTCGGAGCTGGTCGCAAAGATTCTATCGCGCCTAACGTCACGCAAGCTGGATATTTATCGATATTGGTCGGATTCGGTGTCATTATTATCGGTTACTTCACACTTGAACCACTCTTGGCGGCGATGAAGCTGGAGCCTGAGGTTCATCGCGTCGCCAAGCAGTATTTGGCAGCGTTGGCCATTGGAATCGTTCCTTCCTTCGTATACACCGTTCTGCGTGCAAGCATTGATGGGTTGGGACTCACGCGTGTGACGATGTTTATCACACTGCTCTCCTTCCCGATTAACGTGCTGTTGAATTACTTGTTTATATTTGGACGTCTCGGCTTCCCGCAGTTGGGTGGAGTCGGAGCGGGTCTCGCTACAGCGATTACATATATCATCATTACGATCATCGCCATCGTGTTTCTACGCCGCAGCGACATGATGCGGACGATGGGAATCCTTCGTCAGTGGGGAGGCGTGTCGCTCTCCCGTTGGAAAGAAGTGCTTCGCATCGGGATGCCCATTGGTCTGTCCATATTTTTTGAAGTGAGCATCTTCGCCGCGGTGACTTTATTCATGAGTAAATATGACACGGCAACGATTGCGGCGCATCAATCCGCTTTGAACTTCTCATCGCTTCTATATATGCTGCCGCTCAGCATTGCGATGTCGTTGACGATTATGGTCGGATTCGAAGTTGGGGCTAAGAGATTTGCGGATGCCAAAATCTATGCAAGAATCGGTATGTTCTCGGCGATGGGACTCTCCTCGTTGTGCGCCTTCTTCCTGTTTTTGTTCCACAGTGGAGTGGCTGGTCTGTACACGCTGGATCCGCATGTACGGGAGATTACAGAGTCGTTTCTTATTTTTGCGATATTCTTCCAACTGTCCGACGCGATTGCAGCTCCGGTACAGGGAACGCTGCGAGGTTATAAAGATGTGACTGCCGTATCCATTATCGCGTTTGGCTCTTACTGGGTAATCGGCCTTCCGCTCGGATACGTTCTAGCGAACTGGACATCGCTAGAAGCTTACGGATACTGGATTGGTCTCATTAGCGGTTTGGCTGTTGGCGCGATTGCATTGTTCTCCCGTCTGGCAATTATCGAGCGGCGGATGCGCAGCGAACAAGCCAAGGCTTAGCATATTTGAATAATGTCATTATAATGATTTATACCATCCGAATCGGCCGTGCCGTGATCAGCATATGACACGCATGCCGATCCTGGATGGTTTTTTAGTGTGCGAAACGCCTGAGACATGCGGGAATTGTTGTTACTGATTGAAGGGGAGAGTGAACGGAAGCACCGAACGGAGAGAGTATCGCCTCTCCACTATCTTGAGAGAAGTACGATAGTTCATTTAAAAACTGTATTTCAGAACCTCCTCTACGTCGTCCATTTGCAATATCAACTGCTCTATATCCGTTCCATGCCGGGCGGCAATCCCGGGCAGATTAATTCCTATATGTGCCACCGTGCTTGTCAGCTGTGTCAGATCGCCAAGGAGCACGGAGACAGAAGGGAATTCTCCGAAATCTTCAACTTCCATTTTTTTAAACGGTCCAGAGACGGGGACGAACAGTGTCCGGGTCCAATCCAATTCTCGGGGCTCTGGTCTAATTATTAGCTGCAGCGGGCGGACGTTATCATTATAAAAGTCGTAGAAGGCTCTAATAAGCAAAATTGCCGTCTTCCTTTCGGGTAAGTTCATAAAAAAAGGGGAGGGATATCAATCCTCTCCCCGAGAGCCTCGAGTCAACATTAAAGCTTGATGTCGATATTGCCTCCCAAGTTCGGCTGCACACTTTGTTCCATCATTTTAATGATGTCTTGACCAATTTGGCTAGCTTGATCATTTGACATCTTGAGCACACGGATGCTGACTTCCTGAGACAGCCTGTTTTGATTCATGACAGTGGATATTGCTGCTATGTCCATGATGTACATACACCTCCTTGCAGTTTATATCGGCAAAAGATTGTTCAATCATAAATGAAGAATGAGGGTCCGAACATAGTCCCGCCTAGATTGAGATAAAGCTTCAAACGGTGAACGTTTAGAAGTCTATTTGTTGTACAATGATAAGGCTATTATCCATGAAAAAGAGGTTTCTGCCGATGGTGAGAAAACTGATAATTGAACTATTTGAATGGTCGCCTACCGCACATATCGATCCGTTTCATACGCACGATCATCTGGAAATCGGATATTGTCTGTCTGGTACCGGAACATTTTATTTTGGGAATAAGACGTATTCGGTCCACAAGAATGATGTTTTTGTCGTCAACAATTTAGAATGGCACGCCGCATCATCCAATCCTGACAACCCGAGCAATTATTTGTTCATTTACTTCGATGCGATGATCATCGAGCAGGTCGATCCAGAACTGCTGCTGCCCTTCGTGTATTGGCCCAAGCGTTTTGATAATCGTGTATCTGGCCGTCTGCCCGTCGCCCGCCAGATCGGCGAGCTATTCCAAGAGATGTGGGACGAGTATCGGAATAAGGAGCGCGGTTATCAGGGAATCATCCATAGCAAAATACTGGAAATATGCGCGCTGCTCTTGCGCCATTATGACAGTCAGACCTCTTTGCGGGAAGGCAATCAAGCGCTGATGTCATATTATCGACTCAAGCCGGTGCTCGATTATATGAAGGATCATTTTCGAGAACCGATTACGTTGGAGAGCGTCGCTTCTATGTTATCGTTAAGTCCGTCGCGGGCACGGCATTTATTTGCCGAAAAGCTCGGAGGAGGCTTTAAGCAGTACTTGCTGCAGTTGCGTGTTAACGAGGCCAAAAGGCTGTTGGTGAGCACCGAAATGCCGATTATCGACGTCATGCACCATTGCGGCTTTCAAAGTCACGCCCCCTTCTATAGAGCGTTTAAATTGATCGTCGGGATGGCCCCGCAGCAATATCGGGAGCTTGGCGCAAAAATAGCCCTTTTTAAGAATCGATAAACGAAAAATAGGAAGAAACAAGAATTGAAAACCCTTACAATAGGGGGAGATAATTGTTAACAAATTGGGTTTTTAGTGAGTGGAGACAGAAATGGGGGACACAGCATGGCAGGTTGGGATTCGTTGTTCGTGTTAGTGCGTGACGAGATCAAGCAGCGCACAGAAGAAGGCGCCGATGTTTCCGGATTTGAAGAAAGATTGCAAGCTGCTTCGGAGAATGAGATGGAGTTAATGTCAATCTATCAGGATCTGGGTAATCTGGAAATATCATCGGATTTCCCGTATTCGGAGCCGAACGGCTTGAGAGAAATCCGTGCTGAGCGGCCGAGCGGACCGCGCAAGCTGCAGATGAATGGGAGCGAAGAAGAGCTGCGTGATAAATTTTACGGTGCCTGGCTCGGGCGTTCTGTGGGCTGCGCGCTCGGAAAACCGCTCGAAAGCATGCATTTTCTGGAAGGGCTGGGCGATAATCCGGGTTGGAAAAATGTGCAGCTATGGTTTGAAGGCGCGGATGCTTGGCCGATTCGCAGTTATACGCCGGGACATTCGCGGGCGAAAGAGGAGCTTGGACTGGAACTGGCACCGTATGGCGAACAAAGCCAGCTTGAAAACATCCGGTACATGGAAAGCGATGACGATGTCCGTTACACGGTACTCGGTCTTGTCATGCTGGAGGAAAAAGGAGCGGATTGGGACAGCTGGGATATCGGGAAGCTGTGGCACCAAAAATTGACGTACGGGCAGATGTGCACGGCGGAAACGCAAGCTTATCTCAATTTCGCCAGAGTAACCCATCATTTGGAGAAGCAAAGACCGGATGATTGGCACACGAAGCTCGATTGGGTACGCAACTACTTGAACCCTTATCGCGAGTGGATCGGGGCGCAGATCCGGGTGGATGGATTCGCATACGGCGCAGCCGGCAATCCAGAGCTTGCCGCTGAGTTCGCTTGGCGGGACGCTTCATTCTCCCATGTGAAGAACGGCATCTACGGAGAGATGTTCGTCGGCGCGATGATCGCCGCTTCGTTCGTTGAATCGGATGCCGAGCGCATTATCGAAATCGGGCTCAGCGAAATTCCGGATAACTGCCGGTTGGCGCATGCCGTGCGCAATGCGGTAGAGATCGCAAAAACGGCGAAGAGCCAATTGGAGATGGTGGAGCGTATCTGGGAATCGTATAAAAATTATAATCCGGTTCACACGATTAATAATGCAGCTCTATGCGCCGCCTCACTCGTCTATGCTCAAGGCGACTTCGAACGCGCGATTACGACCGCGGTATTGGGTTGGGATACCGACTGCAATGGCGCAACTGTCGGCTCCATCATGGGGGCGATCCTCGGAGCAAGCCAATTGCCGGAGAGCTGGACTTCGAAGCTTAACGATACCTTATATGCAGAGATCAACGGATTCCATCCGATATCCATTTCGGAATGCGCCAGTCGCAGTTACGAGGTGTTTCAAAACATTAGAAATGCATAGAACTTAAGGGGAGATCATGATGAAAAGGGCTACGAAATTTTTTGCTGTGTTATTAGTCAGCTGCAGTATGATCGCCGCAACTGCTTGCGGCAGCGCCGATAAGGGGACGGGAAGCGCCAATCAAGGTCAAACCGGCGACAAGCAGGGTGTCAAGGAAATTACATGGTACCTTCATACGCAGTATGGGAAAGAATATTTTGAGAATGACGTGATTAAACCGTTCGAAGAACAACATCCCGACATTAAAATCAATGTAACGTACAACGCCGACCCGGAACAAATTACGAAATCGCAGCTTGCTGCAGGGGCGGGGCCCGATATTATTACGACGGACGGAACGACGACGCTGCGGCAGTTCGCTAAGGCGGGATATTTGGTGGAATTGGACGAATTCAGCAAGAAATACGGATGGGATCAACGCTTTATTCCGTGGGCTTACCCGCCAGTTACGATAGGAGACAAGCTGATTGGTTTGCCGGGGAAATATGAGACGGAACTCGTTTATTACAACAAAAAAATGTTTGCAGACAACGGATGGGACATTCCGAAAAGTTATGAAGAACTGGTGGCCCTTAGCAAAAAAATGACCGAAATAGGAATTATTCCGTTCGCATTCGGCGCATCCGACTATAGAGGGGCCAACGAGTGGTGGCTCTCGATGGCATATAATGCCACATTAGGACCGGAAAAATTGAAAAAGGTGCTTTCTGGCGAGCTACCTTGGAACGGACCGGAATCGACAGAAGCCGTTCAAAAGCTGGTGGACTTGTGGAAAAGCGGATATATTAATGATAAAAAATCGCATGCAATTACCGGCGAAGATGCAACGACACTCTTCCTATCCGGGAAAGCGGCCATGAAAATGGAAGGCAGCTGGTTGTTGAACACCCTAAGCAGCAAAGCAGGCGACATGGATTGGGGAATCTTCCCGATGCCATCCTGGAAGGAAGGCGTTGAGACCAACCTGCCGTTAGCTCTCGGTATCGCGTATGGCATTAATGCGAACTCCAAAAATCCGGATGCTGTCGCAGAGTTTTTGAATTATGTGACACAGGCGGACGTTGCGGCGAAAGGTATTGTCGCCATGGGTCTTCAGCCGATTAAAGATTTGGACTTAGGCGCTATACCGAATTTGGACAAACACTACAAAGAGGTGTCCGACCTGCTTGCCGATTATGGCAACCGCAATGCTACCGGTTATTTATCATGGACGTTCTGGCCTGCACAGACGAGAGTGTTTTCCTACGATAATCTGGAAGCGGTGTTCTTGGATGGCATGGACATAAAATCGTATATGGACAAAATGGAAGCGACGTATCAAGAGGATAAGCAAAGCGGTAAAGTATTTGAATTTGCAAAATGAACACCTGTTGGGAACGCCTGCTCCTAACACTCTGAAAGGGGAGTGTAACTCCTCTTTACTTTCTTTTTAGGGGTGCGTGCATATGGCTGATATGGTTTCATTGTCTTCGAAGCCGAGACCCGGTAACAGGCGGAAACGAAAGGCGCTATTGCCTTGGTTGTACGTTCTGCCCGCTCTGCTGTTGACCGGGTTTGTGATTGCAATTCCGACCGTAGGGACGATCTATATTTCCTTGACTAATTGGGATGGAATTCGTCCGCCGGAGTTTATAGGACTACAAAATTTCGCGACTCTCATTCAGGACGTTCAGTTCTATAAAGCGTTGAAGAACAATTTGATCTGGCTGTTGTTGTTTTGTACGATACCGGTCTCGTTCAGCTTGATAGTCGCCGTTCTGCTCTCGCGTGTAAGGCGCGGGCAAATGTTCTACAGGGTCACGTTCTTTTTGCCATATATTTGTTCCACCGTTGTGACGGCCAAAATATGGAGTTGGATTTACAATCCCTTCTTCGGGATTAACAAAGTGCTCGAAGGTTGGGGATTTACGAATCTCCCGTTGTGGCTCGGCGATCCGGACAAGGCGCTATTTTCTGTTGCCTTTGTTGACGGTTGGCGTTATTGGGGTTTTCTGCTCATTTTATTTTTGACGGGCTTTCATCAGACTGACCGCAGCCTGGAGGAAGCGGCCATGATTGACGGCGCGGGCAAGCTCAGAATCTTCTGGAGCGTCATTATTCCGCAGCTGCGCCCGACCTTGCTGCTCATTATGATGATGACGATGATTTGGTCGTTTGCCGCATTTGATTACGTCTATGTGATGACCGGTGGAGGGCCGGGCAATGCGACGGAATTAATTGCAACATATATGTATAAGGAAGCGCTGCAAAATCAGGCGCCGGGATACGCCAGCTCCATCGCCCTGGCCTTGGCCTTGTTTAGCGGCATTGTTATCGCGGTATTCGGATATTTAAGAAAGAGAGGATGGGAGATCTAATGGGAGCGCGTTTGTTTACTTCGTTATCGCGTCATTTCTTTCTGATTCTTGTCCTTCTGTTTGCGATCGGGCCGATCGCGTTGCTGTTTATTAATGCGGTCAAGCCGCCGGAGGAGTTTCAGGTAAGCCCGTTCTCTCTTCCTGCGCATTTTACCTTGGAGAACATTACGGCGGCATGGAATATGGGGGAATACGGTAGGGCCTATTTAAACAGTATTTTGGTAGGATGCTCGACCGTTGCCATTATTTGCATTGCCGGGGGATTGTGCGCATATGCGCTTGCGAAAATGGATTTCAAAGGAAAAGGGGGCATCTTGGCGTTTCTATTCCTATGTGTCTCCGTCCCGTTGGGCATGTTTTTGGTGCCGCTGTTCTATATGTGGCAGAAGCTGCATTTGATGAATACGCTGACGGGCTTGATCATTATTTACAGCGCCATTTTCCTGCCGCTCAATATTTTCATCCTGCGTACGTTTTTTCTTGGAATACCGAAGGAATTAAGCGAAAGCGCAAGAATCGATGGCTGTAACGAGGGGATGATTTTGATGAAAATCATCGTTCCGATTGCCAAGCCTGCCTTCCTGACCGTTGCGCTGCTCGCGGGCTTATATACGTGGAACGAGTTCTTCTTCGCCAACGCCTTTGTGCAGACGGAAGCGCTCAAGCCCGTCTCCACGAAATACTTGACGTTCGTTGGCAATTTCAGCTCGGATTGGAGTAAGATTTCAGCCGCGGGACTCATCTCCATTTTGCCTTTTACGGTCATTTATATGTTTTTGCAGAGAAGATTTATCGAAGGCGTAGCGGAAGGCAGCTTAAAGGGATAATGGAACGGGAGTAAGAAAAAGGAAGAAATTCGCGAATCTTTATGTTAAACTGTAAATACAATAGAATAATAGACTCGGAACAGAAGGCCATCGGAATCGTTATTTCGGTGGCCTTTCGAGCATCATGTCGCTGTATGACAATCCGAGTGAGCAAAATAGTGAAAGCGAGGCGGGGAAATGAAGGGGAAGTCGGTTATCATCACGGGCGGTTCCAGCGGTATGGGCAAGGCGATGGCTGCGCGTATGGCACAGGAGGGCGCATGGGTCGTCATAACAGGACGATCGGCAGAGAAGCTGGAGGCGGCAAAAGGCGAAATAGAAACATTCGCAGGACAGGTGCTTACCGTACAAATGGATGTGCGTCAGCCGGCAGATGTACAGCGTATGGTGGACGAAGCAGTGGCTGCCTTCGGACGAATCGACGCGCTCATTAACAATGCAGCAGGCAATTTTCTATGTCCAGCAGAGGATTTGTCAATCAATGGCTGGAATGCGGTCATCAACATTGTGTTGAACGGGACGTTCTATTGCAGCCAAGCGGTCGGAAAGTATTGGATTGCCGAGGGCATTCCGGGCAGCATTGTCAACATGGTGGCCACATATGCGTGGGATGCCGGACCGGGGGTTATTCACTCGGCTAGCGCCAAAGCGGGTGTGCTCGCCATGACGCGCACGCTTGCGGTGGAATGGGGACGCCGCTATGGCATCCGAGTCAACGCCATCGCACCTGGCTTAATCGAGCGCACCGGTGGCGCAGATAAGCTCGTTCCATCCGAGGAAGCCGGACGGCGCATGCTTGACAGCGTACCGCTAGGACGCTTGGGCACACCGGAAGAGATTGCGGGGCTTGCCGCTTTTCTGCTCTCGCCGGATGCAGCGTATATGAACGGCGCGTGCTTGACGTTGGATGGAGGGCAATCGCTGCACCAAACGTTTATATAACTGGCTAATACCGGTTATTACAAAAAGATGCTTACGGATACAAATGGCCATCTTCAGGGGCGCTATATTCCCGGCATTTAATCCCCACCAGGTCAATATGATTTCAATGGCAGACCTGATTAGGTGTGGGTCATGCAGCAGGCCGAGGCCAGAGGAGTTCATAAGCTAATTGCAAGCAGTTGAAGCCCGCCTGCATGGATGAAGACCAACAATTCCACAACCAATGGCGGGTATCTCAAATCCGAAAATTATGGTGATTTTGCTCTTCTCATGTCCAAGTTTATCAAGGAATACAACCAGCAGTTCGGTATCGACCTTTACGGTGTATCCTTAGCCAACGAACCCAATTCGATGACTTTCCTGTCTTGGGATTCCAGTGAATGGAATTCTACGAACATCCAGGTGTTCCTGAAAGACTATCTGAAGCAGGCAATGGTGAATCAAGGGGTGCAGGGCAGGGACCTTCTATTCCTTCGAACAGTGGGAAATTTCGGGCTATAATAGCGCCCAAGAGCGTAGTAACCTATGTCGGACAAAATGGTTCTGCAGATGATCCTCCGAATCAAACGTTGACTGATGATCTGGATGACTGGTCCAAGACTAGCTCCCATACAAGCGGATTGGCATTGGATTCATCCAATCGTTTTTATTTCAATGGAGATACGTCACGGGTAAAGCGTACCGATGGCACAACACAAAGCTTTGTTTATAATCTTCAGAATATAATCAATTTTAGTGCGACCGTATACCATTTCAGTGTCTGGGATGGCGGGGCATTCTACACCTCTTCCGACAATCAGAACTGGACGAAAGTCGTTCATGTGAGCACACCGGGCGTTTATACGGGAAGTCAATGGTACAAAAAAATGTATTCTCCCCAAACCTTACTGCCAGCGGGCACAAATTATGTGAAGGTCGAGTTGTCAGGTGCCGATTCTTGGGAGAAGCAGGTATCCAAGATGGTGATCAACTATATGCCATAACATAAAGAAGTTGTATTTTCGCGACCGATTATTATTATTTCGGTGTCAGATTGATATAGCAACCTGGAAAATCGAATAGACTTTCATGCTGCTGAAGCAGGGCGATTATGCGACGACGTCCTGCTTTTTTTCGTGCGAAAGAGAAAGAAATTGAATGGCCCAATTGAATTTCGTCAGCTTGTTTTTTATGTCAAATATCTTGCTTCTTCGCAGAAAAATGTGTATGCTACGATAAGAGCCTATATTTAGTGTCTGTTTAAGAGAGTACATACTAAATATGGATTATTTAACTGAATATCATAGAGTAAATAAGGTGTCGAGTTCGACTTAATAGGGAATCCGGTGCAATTCCGGAGCTGTCCCCGCAACTGTAAGTGTGGACGAGATGGGCATTGCCACTGTATTATGGATCTCTGAGAGTCGCTGATATGGGAAGGGCCCACAGTAGGATGACACACAAGTCAGGAGACCTGCCTATTTACTTGGTTTCGCATCTTCGGGGGATGAGAAGTGGAAACGACACGCTGCAGAGTGCTTGGTGAAGCAACAAGCGCTGTACTTTTTTGTTGTCGTTTTAAGCTCATCTACCAGATTAGGTGGGCTTTTTCTATGGAAAAAATCACAGAATCATGTTTGCAATGCTTCTAGCAATGGAGGGTCACTGATGCGTATCGTGTTTGACTCAAAGACCGGAAACGTGAAGCGCTTCGTCAATAAGCTTGATCTGGAGTGTATTCAAGTCGCAGACGGGCTGACTGTCGAAGAACCATTCGTCTTAATTACATATTCGACTGGATTCGGACAAGCGCCTCAATCGACTTTGAAATTTTTGGAGAATAATGGCGACATGCTGCAAGGGGTGGTCTCCAGTGGTAATATGAATTGGGGCGAACTTTATGGAAGGGCAGCGGACCGTATTTCCGAAATGTACTCAGTTCCCGTATTAATGAAATTCGAACTGAGCGGTACCAATAAAGATGTGGAGCGTTTTAAACAGGAGGTAAACGAAATTGTCGATGCAACTATCAAATTGGATTCAGCTTAACAATGAAATTATGGTGTTAAAAGATGGAAAGTATCAGTTTGAAAAAGACCGTGAGGCGGCTAGAAGTTATTTTGTCGATTATGTGAATCAAAACACGGTCTTCTTTCACGATTTGAGAGAGAAAATCGATTATCTCATTGAGCATGACTACTACGAACAGGAGCTGTTCGATAAATATAGTTTTGCTGAAGTCAAGAAGTTGTACGAGATGGTGTATCAGAAGAAGTTCAGATTTCCTTCGTTTATGAGCGCTTTTAAGTTCTACAACAACTACGCTATGAAGACGAATGACGGAACGAAGTTTTTAGAGCGGTACGAAGATCGCATTGCGGTCGTCTCCCTCTTCTTGGGCAATGGTGACATGAAGAAGGCGATGGAATACGCGGAGCTCTTCATTTCGCAGGAATACCAGCCAGCAACGCCGACCTTCCTGAATGCAGGGAAGAAGCGGCGCGGTGAATTGGTAAGCTGCTTCTTGCTGGAGATCGACGATTCGATGAACTCGATCGGATTCGCCATTAATTCTGCCTTGCAATTAAGTAAAATTGGCGGCGGCGTAAGCTTGAGCTTGAGCAAAATCCGCGCAGCTGACGAACAGATCAAAGGCTTGGACGGCAAAGCGAGCGGTGTGCTGCCGGTAATGAAATTGTTTGAAGATTGCTTCTCCTATGCGAATCAATTGGGTCAACGCGATGGCAGCGGGGTCGTTTACTTAAACATTTTCCATGCCGACATTCATGAGTTTTTGGATACGAAAAAGATTAACAGCGATGAGAAAATTCGTATCAAAACGCTGTCGCTTGGCGTCGTAGCTCCTAATAAATTTTTCGAATTGGTAGAGAAAGATAAAGATATGTATCTCTTCTACCCGCATACGGTATATAAAGAGTACGGCATGCATATGGACGATATGGATATCACAGCCATGTATGATGAGCTCGTCAACAACCCGAATGTCCGCAAAAAACGAGTTGTTGCCCGAGACCTTATCATTAAAATTGCACAAATCCAGATGGAATCCGGTTACCCATACCTGATGTTTGTCGATAACGCCAATGAATATCATGCGCTGAAAGAAATTGGGCGTGTTAAATTTTCCAACCTGTGCAGTGAGATTGCGCAGTTAAGTGAAGTATCCTCGATCAATGATTACGGTGAAGAGGATGTAATCAATCGCGATATTTCTTGTAACCTGGGCTCACTTAACATCGTTAACGTGATGCAGAACAAGCGGATGAAAGAGACGGTTCATCGTTCGATGGATGCGCTAACCGAAGTGAGCGACCGCAGCGACATTTCGATTGTCCCTTCAGTAGCGAAGGCGAACCGCGAACTGCATTCCGTTGGGCTCGGGGCAATGAACCTGCACGGCTTTCTCGCATTGAACAAAATTGCATATGAATCCAAGGAAGCTATCGATTTTGTGCGCACCTTCTTCATGATGCTCAACTTCTACTCGCTGGAGCGCTCGATGCTGATTGCAAAGGAGCGGGGCGAGACGTTCAAAGATTTCGAAAAGAGTGAATATGCGAACGGAGCTTATTTCGAGCGCTATATGAATACCGATTATTCGCCGCGGACGGAAAAGGTGGCTGCCTTGTTCGAAGGCATGGACATCCCGACTCATGAAGATTGGGTGCGGCTGAAGGAGCAAGTGGCTCAATACGGCGTCTACCATGCCTACCGCTTGGCGATTGCGCCGACCGGCTCGATATCTTACCTTCAATCGTCAACCGCTTCGATCGCGCCAATTACGCAAAAGATCGAGGAACGCGAGTACGGGGATTCTAAAACGATATATCCGATGCCGTTCTTGAATGAGGACAACTTCTTCTACTACAAAGAAGCTTATGATATGGATATGTTCAACCTGATCGATCTGGTTGCTGAAGTGCAAGTTCATATTGATCAAGCGATTTCTACTATCTTATACGTCAAAGATGATTTGACGACGAGAGATTTGGCGATGTATTACATTTATGCCCAGAAGAAAGGGCTAAAGACACTCTATTATACGCGTACGAGAAAAAGAACGATCGACGAATGCGTAAGCTGCGTCGTATAAGCACGGAAAAGATGCACAGATGTGCATCATATATGATGAGCAACGTTGATTGTGCCAGTGGTGTCGTTAGAAGGAGGATATATTGATGAATAAGTTTGAAGCGGTGAATTGGAATGCTCCGGAAGCAGACTATACCGAGCTCCTGTGGACCCAGAACACCTCCCAGTTCTGGTTAGATACCGAGATTCCGATTTCGAAAGACTTGAAATCTTGGGCTAAGCTAAGTCATAACGAAAAGTTGACTTTTATGAGAGTATTAGGCGGATTGACGCTGCTGGATACGGAACAAGGCAACGTCGGCATGCCTATGATTGCGCAGCATGTAGCAGACAAACAGAAGAAGGCAATCCTTATTTTCCAAGCGGCCATGGAAGAGATCCACGCCAAAAGCTACAGCACGATCTTTACGACGGTAGCTAGCTCGGAGATGATTAACGATACGTTCGAATGGGTGAAAGAAGATAAACATTTACAATATAAAACATCCAGAATCGACTCGTATTACAAAAATATACAAGACGGTGGAAATCTGAGCCTCTATCAAGCAATGGTAGCTTCTGTATTTCTGGAAAGCTTCTTGTTCTATTCGGGATTCTTCTATCCGTTATATTTGGCAGGCCAAGGAAAAATGGTCGCGAGCGGAGAGATTATTAAACTCATTGTTCGAGATGAGAGCGTACATGGCGTCTTCGTCGGATTGCTTGCCCAGGAAGCATTCCAGCAATTGAACGGTGCAGAGCAAGAAGCAGCTTCTCGCTTTGTGCAGGACTTATTGAATGATCTGTACAAGAATGAACTCGAATATACGGAGAAGCTCTACGATCCGATCGGATTGACTCATGAGGTCAAGAAGTACATCCGTTACAATGCGAACAAAGCTTTGATGAACCTTGGACTCGAGCCTGTATTCGAAGAGGAAGAGGTCAATCCCGTCGTTCTGAACGGAATCAGAACCCAGACGACGACGCACGATTTCTTCTCCACGAAGGGACAAGGCTATCAGAAGGGCAAGGTCGAGCCTTTGCATGATGAAGATTTTGAGCTCTTGAATCGCCGTGTGCTAGAGTCGAATAAGCTTGGAATCTAGTAATATAGCAAGTACAAAAATCCTCCCTCATGTGGAGGATTTTTTTGTTGCGGCGCACCTATACAAGCGGGGATGGATCCAGTACAATGTCCATGTAAGTAAATCCCATTTGATAGAGGCTTCACTTATGGAATTGTATGACGATTGTTTTGTATAATAGGTAGTAGATTTGTGTAGATTAACCAATAGGGAGGATACATGCTATATGAAATTCAGTGAGTATCAATATGAAAGACCCGATATTAAAATTATTGAACAGCGTTTTAAAGAGTTATTGAGTGCCTTCAATGCGGCGGACAGCTTAGAAGAGCAGGATCGCGCCATGGCCGCTATCAACAAGCTGCGCAGCGAAATCGATACCCAAGGCCAAATTGTCGGCATTCGCCATTCCGTAGACACGACGGATGCGTTCTATAAGGCGGAGCAGGATTATGTGGACGAGGTCGGTCCGATCATCCAAGAATACATAACAGACTATTATCGTGCACTAGTCAACTCGAAGTTCAGAACGGAGTTGGAAGGCAAGTGGGGCAGTCAATTGTTTGCTTTGGCGGAGCTGTCCTTGAAGACGTTCCATCCTGACGTTATCGAAGATTTACAGCAGGAGAACAAACTTGCGACGGAATATTCCCAGCTTATCGCTTCCGCGAAAATTCAATTCGAAGGTGAAGAGCGGACATTATCGCAGTTGACGCCATTCGAGCTGTCCACCGATCGGGAGTTGAGACAGCGGGCTGCCGAAGCCAGATATCAGTTCATGACAGAGCATGAAGCGTCATTCGATCGCATTTACGACGATCTAGTAAAGGTCCGCACGAAGATCGCGAAGAAGCTCGGCTATAACAATTTCGTGGAGCTTGCTTATGACCGGATGAACCGTACCGACTATAACGCTGCAATGGTCGCCAACTTCCGCGACCAGGTGTTGGAGCAGATCGTTCCCGTCGCCACGAAGCTGAAGGAACGCCAGCGCAACCGGATCGGTGTCGACGAACTGCGTTATTTCGATGAAGGCTTCAGCTTCAAGACAGGAAATGCGACGCCAAAAGGAGACCCGGATTGGATTCTCCAAAATGGCGCGAAAATGTATGCTGAGTTATCTCCGGAAATGAACGAGTTCTTTACCTTCATGGTGGATAACGAGCTGATGGATTTGGTCAGCAAGAAAGGCAAGCAGAGCGGGGGCTACTGCACGTATTTGAGCGAGCACGGAGCGCCGTTCATTTTCTCGAACTTCAATGGCACCTCCGGCGACATTGACGTATTGACTCATGAAGCGGGTCATGCGTTCCAAGTGTACGAGAGCAGACACTTTGAAGTGCCGGAGTATAACTGGCCTACTTATGAAGCGGCGGAGATTCACTCCATGAGTATGGAATTTTTCACTTGGCCGTGGATGGAATTATTCTTCAAGGAAGACACGGATAAATACCGGTTTGATCATTTGGCATCTGCTCTGCTCTTTATTCCTTACGGCGTCAGCGTGGACGAATTCCAGCACTTCGTGTATGAGAATCCAGAAGCGACTCCAGCGGAACGCAAGACCGCTTGGCGCAATATCGAGAAGAAGTATTTGCCGCACCGGAATTACGAGGGCAATGACTATTTGGAGCGCGGCGGTTTATGGCAGAAGCAGGGCCACATCTTCCAATCGCCATTCTATTATATCGATTACACGTTAGCCCAACTGTGCGCATTCCAGTTCTGGAAGCGGATGAACGAGGATTGGAAGCCAGCGTGGACCGACTACCTGAAATTGTGCCAGGCTGGAGGCAGCCAATCCTTTACCGGCTTAGTGAAGCTGGCTGGCTTGACTTCTCCATTCGAGAACGGCTGCGTGGCGTCCGTCATCGGTGACATCGAGGCGTGGTTGAACGGGGTAGACGACACGGTATTGTAAGATTGAAAATAGCAATCCCAGCAAGGTCGCCTGCGTGAGAACGTATGCGACCTTTTTTCTGCATAACTGCTGCATAAGCCGCCCCCCTCGACACACCGCACCTAATTTTTCTGAACAATCACGTTCGAGATCAATCTATGCATTCCAGTGTCTAGCTCCACTCTCCCCATGGTTCAGTCGCTAAAGCAAACACGAAATTTATTGGACTCATATTCGAAAAATTTCATTTTCTGAATATTGAGGAATATACAAAACATAGATGTGTATATACCTTGGCGCCTTGCTCAGAAGATCAGAGGGCTGCTGTACACAATACAGCATTTAGCCCCAATCTCCCTCTAACTCAGGTACAAATCAATATCGGAAAATGACTGTATTTCGCAGCCTATATTTAGGGTGCATCACGTTCACCGTTTTTCTTATATAGGTATAAAAAATCGCATGATATGAAAAATCTTATGCGTCGTCCGAACGCGATAAGAAGATGGAATGGGTAATTATGGGATGCGTATGATATAATATATCCAATTTGCATAAAGGCGGTGTTCAGCCATGCTGGTAGTGAGAAACTTCGTACTGGTCGTGCTTAATTTAATCGGAGAGTTGTGGGTCAGTCCATTTCGGAAAAATGCTTTCTATGATCAATATACCCGGAATATGAGCAAGGTTGGATATATCGTATTTGTCACATTGTCTTCTGCCGCGGTCATTGCAGCCGTACTATGGCTATACAACAGGATATATGGAATTCAATCTTAACGCGACACAAGATTTAGCCGAATTTTTAACACTAGCGCATCCCCAAGTGGATGTGCTTTCTTTTCGATTCGATAGAAGGAACTTTTCTCATGAATGGAGAATTGGTATGATTGCGAGGCCGAGGCCCTGCCTCGCCAAAATTACTAGATGCAAAGGTATGATAATGATGAATCTGAATAGCGACGTTATGGACGCAATCGTGACATGCTTGAAATCGTGTTTGACAGCGGAAGATTTTTTGTGGGAGAAGCTCCTGTTTCATAGTGAAATTACGACAAACAGCCTGAGCACTGCCGTGCGCATCCAACGAAAAGATGGGAGTCTCTTGGGCAATTGGCAGTTGCCTGAAGAGCAGGAAGAGCTGCTATATGAACATTTGGAGGCACTGCAGGAAGATATCCGCAATCAAACTTGGGATGAATTCGTCATCCTATTGACCTCGGGGAATGAAGTGCAAATTGATTACTATTACAAAGAGAAGACGTTCCTGTTCAGCTCGGAGAAAACCGATTATTTCGAATATAAATATCTCGGAATACCACTGGATCCAACAATACAGGCGTTGATTGACAATCCTAATGCGAAAGACGTCACACGCACAAAAGTGTACCACAGAGAGAACTCAGAAGCCTATCTAAGGCTGTATTCTGAGTTGTCAGAGCTGTCATTCGAGCAATTATGGAGTCTGTACATGCAGCCGATAAAAGAACACCGCGCAGTGCTATACAACAATCTTCGAGCAGGGTGCCGCTCCTCACAGCTGGAACAATTGGAAGCCACCATAGGTTTCGAGCTTCCGCAAGACTTTAAAGCGTTGTATGCCATGCATGACGGGGAAAACGACAAGGAGGAGTCGGGCATATTTTATGGTTTGAATTTCATGCCGTTGCAAGAGGTGGAGCGGGAATGGAGAATCTGGACCGACCTGTTGGATAGTATGGATGAAGGGGAGATTCTGCAGTGCAGCCGTAATTGTATTTCTTATCCCGAGCAGGCGATCAAGGACATCTATGCAGACAAGCGGTGGCTCCCGTTCATTAACGATTTCGGCGGCAACTTTATCGGCTTGGACCTTGATCCGGATACACATGGAACGGAGGGTCAAATAATTAACTTCGGCAGAGATGAAGATGAGAAAATCGTTATCGCCGACAGCTTGAAGGATTTTGTCATTTTGCTCATTTATCTGCAGCGAACCGAGAAAATCAATAAAGAGTCGTGTGCGCTTGGTGTCGAATATGGGCATTTTGCAGATTGGCTGAAGAGTAAGTACCTTGTCCCGATTGATAAGAATCAATGATAGAAACCATTCGTTCGTATCAAATTGGGCGCGAGGGCACGATCCATTTCGATGACCGCGAAATAGCGCGGAAGACGTTGGATTTTGCGCTGAGATAAGAGCGTCATACGGGGGGCGTCAAGATGAGCCGCCCGTATGACAGCCCCGGTAAAAGTCAGACTGTACAATTATAATGATGATTGCGTAATCGTCATCCCGGCTTCAGGAACGAATTCAATCCGATATTCCCGTTCCTTGTCTGCAATGGTTACAGCCGAGAACCCGGGTTGCCCCTGCTCTTGCTGGATCAGTCGAATCCCGCCTCTGTCAAGCTGCCACTCATATGCGGCTTCACCGATCGGAACAGGCGCCGATAAATGATACACCTGCCGGTACTGCTGCGCCGTAGCAGACAGATTAGCGGTGCTTACTTCGATTCCGCTCAACCGGAACGGACTGTCCCATGCCCTGGATTGTTCATATTCGATCAGCCAAGGCATGTCATATCCGAGAAACGCCGTACCGAACTGGATGTGCAATCCATCCGATAAGGGCGCCTGCTGCATAAATGGCCCGATATACGGGACGCCCCGTTCCTTCGCGTCATCGATAAAGCTGGCCAGTCCGCCGCTCACTTCCAGCGCTACACCGAATATTCCTTCCTGCCTCTCCGCAAATTCGGCGAAGCCTGTGCCAAGTTCGGTATTTC
Organism: Paenibacillus sp. OSY-SE; assembly: GCF_000283315.1. Classification (NCBI taxonomy): domain Bacteria; kingdom Bacillati; phylum Bacillota; class Bacilli; order Caryophanales; family Paenibacillaceae; genus Paenibacillus; species Paenibacillus sp. OSY-SE. Next base: position 101,999 of record NZ_ALKF01000200.1, read on the forward strand.
GCAGCTTGTCTGAATCCTCCTCCGCAATGACCTCCAGGAATCCTTTTCCTAAGTATGCGACTTGCCCTCTCGCACCAGGAATAGCTTCGACAGGAGCGGAGAACCGGACTCCGGTCTCTTTCGTCAATTTGTGTACGGTTGCATCCAAATCGCGGACTGCGAACGTAACATGATCCAGCATCAACATTTGTTTGCTCCCTCTCTTTCCAATCGGTTCGTACTGCCGCATCTCTTCCCAATGTGCGATGATATGGCTGATATCCCGTTCCGCCGTCTCCAGCAGCTGTTTCTGGCGGCGTATTTCAAGCAGCTTGCTTTCATAGAAGGCTATGGCATCCTCTGCACATGACGGATTCCCGTTTCCGGGAAAACCGGCACAATTATGAAATAGATGGGCTAATTCTTCCGTACGGACACCCAATTGCAAATAAAATTGAATTTTTCTCACTCGTTCGACGTCTTCCACTTCATATTCCCTATAGCCATTCTCCGTACGCGCGGGAGAGAGCAGCTCTTTTTCTTCGTAATAACGTAAGGAGCGAATACTGACTCCAGTTAGACGTGACAGGTCGCTGATGCGCATCTGTTATAACCCCTTTCACGGGCCCGGTAATGTCATGTTAAAGTATAACATCATGTGAGAGTCAAGCACGAGTCGGACGATTCCTCATGGTCAGACAGAAATAGAGTTAAAGCGTTTACATAATTAGTAGTTTATGCCTATAGTCAAATAGGGCTTGTTCCCTTACATTAGTGGAGTAGTCATCTATTCCCATTTTAAGGAGGCATGAATGATGTTGAGTCGCAGTTATCCGTATTCTGGAAAGTTTTTGCGGCGTATGAGCGCGCTCTTGTTAGGAACCTCGCTGCTTGTTGCGCCGCTCGGAGCGGCGGTCGGAGCTGAAGAGGCACCTCTGGCGCAAGGAAGCGAGGTAAGCGCGGACCAATTAGGCGCCGCCGCTTCGGCAGCTGAGACATGGTCTGCAGAGAAGGCCTACACGGCCGGTACGATTGTGACTTACAATGGCAAGCAATACCGCGCGAAATGGTGGACACAGAACGACGTTCCGGATAAGCCGGGAGCTGATCCGTGGGAAACGCCGTGGGAGCTTATCGGCGATGATCCAGGCAATCCCGGCGGAGGAGAAACGGATACAGAAGCGCCAACGGCTCCATCTGGCCTCCAAGCATTGTCCAAAAGTTCAAACGCTATAACATTGAGTTGGGAAGCCGCGACAGATAATATTGGCATCGCAAAGTATGACGTATATCGGAACGGAACCCTCCTCGTTTCGGTCACGGCTCTGTCTTATACGGACAGCGGATTGCAAGCGGATACATCATACACATACACCGTAAAGGCATACGATGCAGCCGGCAACGGTACGGCTAGCGTGGAGCTGATAGTGCGAACCGATGTTGCCGGAACCGATCTGGGGGTCGGCCAGAGTCGAATTCTGACGGACGCGCAAATTGCATCGTTATGGCAAGGCATCGATCCGCAGTATGCTCCGGACAAAGCGGCACAAGCCGTGCAAGCCGCGTTGTCGAGAGCGCAATTCGAAGAGCTGTTCCCATTGCGTATCGGATCGCCGGAGTGGCATCAGGTTGCGAACGGTAAAGACTACTACCGTGCGGATCAAACCGATTATTACTCCTATGACAATTTAATAGCAGCTGTGCGCGATGTAGCAAATATCAAGTATAAAATTGAAACGCGGGAAGGTTCGGCGTGGCTGCAGCGGATTAGCCGTCTGGACAAAGCGCAGAAGAAGGAAACGCTCCTGCTGGAAACGGCAGGCTTCAACGACGACTGGGCGGCCGCGAAGCCGATTCAGACCCGGATTGTCGACTTTGGCTCGTTCCTGAAGGAAGGAGCAGACAAGGACAAAAAGCGCGAGCTTGCGGCTTTCTTGGCCAATATTGCTCATGAAACGGGCGGAGGCTGGGCGACCGCTCCGGGAGGAGAGCTGCGATGGGCCCTCTATTGGAATGAAGAAGTCAGCTATATCGGGGGCAATGGCGGCATTGGGTATGTAGACGGGGCGAACAAGGACTTTCCTCCGGTGTCCGGCAAATCATATCACGGACGCGGGCCGATTCAATTAAGCTGGAATTATAATTATGGATTATTCAGTTCGATTATTTACGGGGATAAGCAAGTGCTGCTCAACGATCCGGAACGCATCACGGCAGATGGGAAGCTCGGTTTCATGACGGCGATCTTGTTCTGGATGACGCCGCAGGCGCCGAAGCCATCCTGTCACGATGTGATGGTAGGCAACTGGGTGCCTTCGGCTGAGGAGATCGCCAAAGGCTTGAACCCGCCGGGCTTCGGGGTGACGATTATGGTCATCAACGGGGGACAGGAAGGCAACCTCGGCGAGAGCGACGTTCGCATCGCTCGCAGAGCGGGCCACTATCGTGACATTACGGCGAAGGAGGGCGTGGACATAACGGGCGAGAAGCTCGACACGCTTGGCATGCGGCCGTTCTAGCAGGTGAAATGCCTCTTCGACCGGAATCATTTCCGGTTGGAGAGGCTTTTTTAAGTGAGATGATACTCATATCATGGTAAAGTAAGAACATATTTAAACTTTGAACAGGAGGTCATCCACTATGATTAAAAGACGAATTACAGCAGAGGATTTGTATCGATTTACTTGGATCAGCGATCCAGCTGTCCGTCCTGCCAGCGGCACCATTGCATATGTTTCCAAGACTGTAAAAGAAGACAAAAGCGGGTACCGCTCACGCATCTTGCTGACGGATTGGAATGGTAGTGCAACCCGGGAGTTTACGCGCGGCGAACAGGATGTGGCGCCTGCTTGGTCACCGGACGGCTCCAAGCTGGCTTTCCTCCGCAAGGACGGACAAAAGAACCAAGTATGGTTCATTGATGCGGAGGGTGGAGAGGCGTACGCCGTCACGAAGGCTGAAGAGGGAGTCAGCGCCTTTGCTTGGTCGCCAGACGGACAATCCCTTCTGTATTCGTCAAAAGCGGATCCGGACAAGCAGGCGAAAGGCGATGATGCAACAGCCGAACAGGATGACTCGCCGAAGCCAGGAAAACAAGCGATTGTCGTGGATCGGACGAAGTCCAAAGCCGACGGTTCCGGCTTGTGGGATAGTAAGAGAGTGCATCTGTTCGTGCACGATATTGAAAGCGCACAAGACACAGCGATAACGTCCGGTGGTTTTGACGTTATCGATTTTACCTGGTCGCCGAATGGCGATGAGATCGTTTTTGCAGCCAAAATTCCGACAGATGCCTCAGTTGATGCAGACTTGGTATTAACGAACGATCTGTTCATCGTAGGCCGCAGCGGGGGAGAGTTCCGCAGGCTGACGAAGACCGCGATGTCCGTCAGCAAGCCGGTGTTCTCACCGGACGGCAGCAGCATCGCCTTTTTCGGCGACGAACGCTCGCATGGAAATGCAACGACGACACAAATTTATACCGCTGCGTATCCTGACGGTGAAATCAAGTGCTTAACTGGCAGGTTGGACCTGCACATGGGTAATGCAGCCGTCACAGATATGAAGATGGGGGCGTCCTCTGGACCGGTCTTCAGCCGGGACGGGCAATCCATCTATGCGCTCGTGACGACGGAAGGCAATGTCCATGTCGGCCGTTTCGGCGTGGATGGCAGTCATGTGATGCTGACTTCGGGCCCGCGGGAAATCATCCAAATCGCGCAGTCCGGAACCGACAACGAACTCGTTCTGGTTGCGGCGGATACGCAGCAGCCGGGAGAGCTGTACCGCTTGCATACAGAGAGCAAGAATGAAGTGCAATTAACGCGGAGCAATGCGGGCCTCTTAGAGGAGCTGCAGCTGAGCAATCCCGAATCGTTCTGGTTCGAAGCGTCAGATGGCGGGAAGGTGCAAGGCTGGATTTTGCCTCCCGTCGGCTTGGAGACAGGGAAGAAGGCGGCCACCATCCTCGAAATACACGGCGGTCCGCACGCCATGTATGTGAACTCCTTCATGCACGAGTTCCAACTGCTTGCCGCTCAAGGCTATGCAGTCATCTACTGCAATCCGCGCGGCGGCCATGGCTATGGCCAAGAGTTCGTCAATGCGTGCCGCGGTGATTACGGCGGACGCGATTATTTGGACGTAATGGAATTGGTTGATTATGCCGTATCCCATTACAGCTATGTGGATGAACAGCGGCTTGGCGTAACGGGAGGAAGCTACGGCGGATTCATGACCAACTGGATCGTGGGTCATACGAGTCGTTTCAAGGCAGCCGTAACGCAGCGTTCCATCTGCAACTGGCTATCATTCTACGGCGTGAGCGACATCGGGTATTTCTTCACCGAAGACCAGATCGGCGGCCAGCCGTGGGAGGAGCCGGAGAAGCTATGGAAGCATTCCCCACTTGCTTATGTGAATCAAGTGGAGACGCCGCTGTTAATCTTGCACGGAGAAGAGGACTTGCGCTGCCCAATCGAGCAAGCGGAGCAGCTGTACGTCGCCTTAAAGCGTCTTGGCAAGAAGACGCAGCTCGTGCGGTTCCCGGGCGCGAATCATGATTTGTCACGCAGCGGTCATCCAGAGCTGCGGGTGGAACGGTTAAACCGAATTGCCGGATGGATGAATGGAGTGTTCCAAGCGTAGCGGCCTCATTCTAATTAAAAGTTAACAACGAAACAAATGGAGGTGGAGGATATCTGCATCCGCTAGAGCGAGCTGGCGCTGCCTTTGAATCCGGTCATCAGCTCACACTGTCATTCAGGTTGTTTGGACTTTGGACGGATTCAATAGTGCCTGAAGCGGATATCCCTGCCACTACAAGTGGAATACGGAGGGATTCGCAATCGTTCTAAGAGCGGTGCGGATTCCGCAGCATGGGGCAAGGATACCGGAGAAGTGTCAAGCTGTAGCTGAATGCACATCACGAGATACGGAGAAATGAGGTGAGCGCCATTGCGCAATGCAACAAAACGTTCCCGCCTGCGTATCGGGAATATTCAATCAGAACCAGCGGAACGTTTACCCTATGCAGTCCTTCCGCCCTCCGGCCATCATCCGGTTGATACATGGCTTCCCATCTACCGAGGCACGGTTCACGGACTTCCCGATGAGATCGACACGCTCGTTATCGCTTCCTTGCGCCGGTTGCTGCGTCACCAGCCCGATATTTTGCTGCTGCATCCATCGCCTTCCATTCCAGAATATGGGCTACAGGGCGAAAAAACGCTATGCAGCTTGCTTGAGCAGAACTCACCGGCACTTATATGCTGCGGGCATACTCACTGGCCGACGCCATGGGTACAGTGGAACGGTGCTTCCATTATCAATGCAGACGGGAAAATAATCATATTAACGAGAGCAGGGGAATAAATACGACACCAGTTCGGAGTGCGGTATGGAAATGGAGTGTTGCAAATGTTAGGCAAAGAGGAAATCGAGCATCGACTAGAACAGCTCTTGACCGTTAGCGACGGCGAAGAGCAGCTTGCGAAGCAGGCAGCTGGTTTGGAAGCTGACACCGGATTTCCGGATCTGCTGTGGTTCATCGAGCAGACCGTCATACACGGTGATCAGAGCGTGAGATATGCTGCTGAACGCATCTCGCTCTATAATCCGCATGAGCCCAAGCTGAATCGGGAGCAATTGATTGAATTGACAGCACAGATTTTGGCATGTGAAGGCACGGAGGCGGAAATCGACCATAAAGTGAACCAGCTAGCAGACAATGTTCCCCATCCGGAGGTAACGGATCTGATTTTTTGGTCGGACGAGGGCTACTCCGCAGAACAAATCGTGGACATGGCATTAGCCTACAGGCCGATTATTGCACCCCCGGCCCCTGATCGGGTCTGAAACAGTAAGGAGTCGAGGTTTTCAATTGCACGAGTCGTTTTCGCGCGCATTCCAAAATTCCTAAGCTAACGTGCAGTTTAGAACAATGAAATAAGTGTATAATCAAAAATTTTATCATTAGGACCCCGCTGATCGTTGCACTTATATATATTTGCCTTAATAGGATGTTGTGAAAGTCACATAATCATATGGAGGCACACAACGGATGAACAAGAAACCAACATCTTCTAAACAGACACAGAGGCACGTGCATGAATTTGAAGGCAGTACTAAACTGGCTGAAGAAGGCGCAGATCGACATAACCATCGCTTTGCAGGTGTTACAGGGCAAGCGATTCGGTCAGGAAAAAGTCATGTCCATGAAATTGATCTCACGAAAACTGATTTCTTGAACCATTTTCATAATCTGAAAAAGATTAGAACAGGACCGGCTATTCCAGTCGGAAATGGAAAACACGTACATTTTGTTACAGGCCAAACTACATTGAATGATGGTCATGTACACCAATTTAATTTCGCAACATTGATTCAATCACCTCTTATTTAATGAACATACGAACTTGTATTCAATGCTGAGCGAGTGAGTTGTTTGCGGGTTAGCAAGGTGTTAATTAAAGAAAGCAGATCCCGAATATGAAATCAATAATCGTTATAATTGATATTATATTCATTAGCGGATGCGACAAGGATATGTTATACGAAAGCCGGCTTTCCTTAGCTTACAGGGATCCGGCTTTTAGCATTCAATATTATGCTTAACGTACAGTTTTCCCGAAATGGTACGGTGACCCCAATAAGAAGCACTCATCTGCATGAGCATGTTTCCGTACGCGCTAACGGACGATGACATCGAATTAATGGCCTCTTACCCGGAAATGATGGAACCTGCTCAGCCTTGACGTGTTGAACCGCAATTTTATTCTCTCCAAAGATGAATTTTCCAGTTGCAACCATAAAGGGTAAGGGTATAACTCTAGTGAACCTTTTTATGGTAGTCTATAGTAAAGGATCAATCAACTTTGACGATGCAATGACAGATATTTGGGGGAATAACTTATGTTGAAATATGGCATGTATATAAACGGTCAATGGGCAGATGCGGATAAGACAATAGAGGTCATCAATCCAGCGACGAGGGAAGTTGTCGGAACGGTCCCGTTCGGGGGCGGCGAGCAGGCGAAGCTGGCGGCTGACGCGGCCTATGAAGCTTTTCGGACCTGGTCCAAGACGACAGCAGAAGAACGCAGCAAGTTATTGAAAAAGTGGCACCAACTCATTGAAGCGCATACGGACGAATTGGCGCGCATCATGACGATGGAGCAGGGAAAGCCGCTGCAGGAAGCGATTGGAGAGATTCGGTACGCCAATCAATATATCGAGTGGTATGCGGAGGAAGCGAAACGCATTTATGGCGAGACGATTCCCGCCTCATCTCCGCATAAGCGGATGGTCGTACTGAAGCAGCCGGTCGGCGTCGTCGCGGCGATTACGCCATGGAACTTCCCGGCGGCGATGATTACCCGTAAAGCAGCGCCTGCCCTTGCGGCCGGATGCACCGTTGTCATCAAGCCATCGGAGGAGACGCCGTTCACGGCTCTCAAGCTCGCCGAATTGGCTGATGAAGCCGGCATTCCGCGCGGCGTCTTGAATGTGGTCACGGGGGAGCCTGCAGCTATCGCAGCCGAGTGGCAGCGAGATGCGCGCGTTCGCAAGCTGTCGTTCACCGGCTCTACGCATGTAGGCAAGCAATTGATGCGGGGCGCGGCGGATACGGTGAAGAAGATTTCGCTTGAGCTGGGCGGTCATGCTCCGTTTATCGTTACGGAGCACGCGGATCTCGATATGGCGGTGGAGGGAGCAATTGCATCCAAATTCCGTAATGCGGGCCAAACGTGCGTATGCACGAACCGGATTTATGTTGCCGCTCCTGTTGCCGATGAATTTACCCGCAAGCTTGCCGATAGAGCGGCTCGCTTACTGGTCGGGGACGGCATGCTGGGAACGACGGATATCGGCCCGCTCATCAATGGCCGCGCGGTGGACAAAGTAATCGCTCATATCGAGGATGCGGTTGCCAAAGGTGGACGTATTCTCACAGGCGGTCAGCCGAATGTGAACGATCGCGGGTTCTTCATCGAGCCAACGGTCATAGCGGATGCAACGGATGAAATGCTGTGCATGCAGGAGGAGACATTCGGCCCGCTTGCTCCGGTAGCGGTGTTCCAATCGGTGGAGGAAGCAGTACAGCGTGCGAACGAATCGCCGTACGGTCTCGCGGCATATGTGTACACCGAGAACATTCGGGAGGCGGTAACGATTGCGGAAAGCTTGGAATACGGCATCATCGGCGTGAATGATGGAGCTCCGTCGGCCGCCCAGGCTCCGTTCGGAGGCTTGAAGGAGAGTGGTTTGGGCAGGGAAGGCAGCCACTTCGGGATCGATGAATATTTAGAAATTAAATATATTTCTTTAGGGATATAACATCTGGTTCATGATTGAGCGTGAACATCAAAAAAACGGGAATGATCGCCTTATCAGGCGACCGCTCCCGTTTTTGTAATACTGAGGGTTATGGAAGCGCCCGTCCTCTTGAACTGACATAGAGGCGGAACCATTCTTCGCGGGACAGCGTCACATTGACTGCGTCCCCGCAAGCCCGAATACGGGCTGGGTTAACTGTTCCGATGACAGGCTGAATACCGGCAGGGTGCTTCATCAACCAGGCAAGGATGATGGCTTCCGGTGTCGTGCTTTTCTCTTCGGCCATGTGCTGCACCAGCTTCGCTGTCGCTTGAATGGATTCAGGCTGATCGTCAATGGAACGGCCAGAGAATATTCCTTGCGCAAGCGGTCCCCATGCTTGGAGCTGAATGTTCTCCAAGCGGCAGAACTCCATGGTTCCTTCCGGGAAAATATCGGCAGTGGCCGCAGCCTGATTCACATGCACGCCAGTGTCAAGCCAGCCAATCTTGGCAAGGCTCATCTCCAGTTGATTGATAATGAACGGCTCGTTGCAGGATGCTTGCAGGAGACGAATCTGGCCGGCGCTCATATTCGACACCCCGAAAGCGCGGACCTTGCCGGATGCTTTCAATTGGTGAATGGCGCTTGCGACTTCGTCTGGATCCATCAGCGGGTCTGGCCGGTGGAGAAGCAGGAAGTCGATGTAATCTATGCCCAAGCGTGACAGGATGCCCTCTGCGCTAGTAATAATATGTTGTTCGGAGAAGTCATATCGACCCGGCACGTCCCCTTCGGCGAAGCGGATGCCGCACTTGGATTGGATGAAGATGCGTTCTCGCAATTCGGGCTGTTCCTTGAGTACTTGCCCAAATACCTGCTCCGCTTTGCCCCGCGTATAAATGTTGGCATGGTCAAACATATTGATGCCGCTATCAAGAGCAGCCTCCACGGCTTCGTGGGCTTGCTTTACATGATCGGCGGCAAATGGCTCGCTATTCCAGTCCCCGCCCAGCCCCATGCAGCCGAGTACGAGGCGGCTGACCGGATAGCCGCTGCGTTGTAATGGTATTGTAGTCACATGCAGTCACTCCATCGTCTATAGTCTATGAGACAAGTTGCAAGGATAGTTTACTACAGTTAGCGGCCCGTTGCTATCTTGAATCGGTACCATGCCGATTGGCGCGAGTCAAGCGCTCTTCCTCCGGGCGCGTAAATTGATATGCGTATTCATAAATCGATTCCAATTGTTTCGCCATATATTCGGGAGAATGGGGGGTATCTTGCTCCAGCCAGTTTACCAATACTCCCAGATGGGCGAACAGAACGTAGTGGGTCACAATCTCTTTGTTAATACCGTTCATGGCGCGAGGCGTCAGCTTCAACTCTTCAAAGGCTTGGCTGAATTGCTTGAATAACATGTCCATGAAGCGGTTCTGAAAATACGTTCTGGCGTTGTCCCCGAACATGGTTTTGTAAAAATCGCTATGATGCTGAAAATGGGAAAACAACCTGATAACTTGCTGTTCCGGGTAGGTACGGGCAATATTCCCCCGTTCATTTTCGGTTGGCCCAACCGTTTTGGCGAGCTCTTCCAGCATGTCATCTACGCTTCGTTCGAATAAATCGTATTTGTCTTGATAGTGCAAATAGAATGTCCCCCGGTTAATGTCCGCTCGTTCGGCAATGTCCTGCACCGTAATTGCCCCGAACTCTTTTTCGTTCATCAATTCGATAAGCGCGAGTTTTATTTTCCTTTTCGTTCTTTTGACCCGCCGATCCGCCGTATTGGACATTGAGCATCACCTTCTTATTTACGAATAATTTACATTTAATCAACAATTCGGCTCGCTTTGTGCGGTAATGAACAGAAGACAGCAAACTGCGTATTGAACAAATAACAGCTCTTGGTAAAATTATAAACATCCAATTGGATGATTATCAACAATACATTCATTAACTAGTATTTGTGGCTATTTTAACCTATTGCTAAGGAGTTGAAGCCGTTGTTGTCTTATGTCATGTATTTGGAGAAAGTGAATCAGTCCCATTTGCAAATCGTAGGGGGAAAAGGTTCCAATCTGGGAGAACTGCTGCAAGCAGGATTTTCCGTTCCGCCTGGATTCTGCGTTGCTACTTCCGCCTATGACGCGGTAGTGGGACAATCGGCTCGGATGGATACCTTCTATGAAGAGCTCGACCGCTTGAACGTTCAGGATATGGAGGAGATACGGCGCGTAAGCCGACGGATGCAGCAGCACATCATCGGTCTGGCTATTCCGAGTGACTTGATCGAAGACATTTTAGGCGCATGGAGAGAATTGGGCGACCATAACGTGTATGCCGTTCGTTCCAGTGCGACGGCAGAGGATTTGCCGACAGCCTCCTTTGCCGGGCAGCAGGATACTTTCCTGAATGTAAAAGGGGAACGGCAGCTGTTCGATGCCATTCGGCGATGCTGGTCATCTCTATTCTCCGAACGAGCCCTTGCATACCGCATGAAGAACGGATTTGATCATCGTTCTGTCCGGCTTGCCGTCATCATCCAGCACTTAATCGTGCCTGACGTGTCAGGGGTGATGTTCACGGCCGATCCGATTACAGGCAACCGCAGCATGATCTCCATTGATGCGAGCTTCGGGCTGGGTGAAGCGCTCGTATCGGGTCTGGTCAATCCCGACTTGTATCAAGTCAGACAAGGCGTCATCGTCAAGAGACAGGTATCGTGCAAGAAGGAGGCTGTGTTTCCGCTAGCCGAGGGAGGAACGGTTATCGAACGGCTTCCCGAACAGAAGCAGAAGCAGCAGGCGCTGTCCGACGAAGAGATTGTGGAGCTGGCCCGACTGGGAGAGCAGATTCAAGCTCATTATGGATCGGAGCAAGATATTGAATGGTGCCTGTCCGGCGGACAATTCTTCATCGTTCAGGCCAGGCCGATAACTTCAATCTTTCCGATACCTAACGCGCCGGACGACGGGCTGCATGTTTATTTCTCGTTCGGCCACTTGCAGATGATGACGGATGTGATGTCACCTGCTGGCATTTCGGTCTGGAAGATACCGACTGAACGTGCTTCAGTCGGGGACGAACGCGTGGAATCATTGGTAGAAGCGGGAGGGAGACTGTTCGTCGATATTACGAATTCACTGCAATCCAACTTGGCCCGCAAGGTGATGCTGAGGATAATCGACAAGATGGACGCCTTGATAGGCAGTGCGGCGAGACAAATCCTGGACCGCTTCCCAATTAAGGAAGGGCCTGTCCCGGATGCGGATCCAATGGCGGAGATCATTCCCCCGCTTGCGACGCAAGTGCTGAAGGACATGTTGGAGGGGGATGGCCAGGCGGCTTACGCGGAGGTCGAGGGAAATGCGGAGCGCCGCGTGGAGATGTGCCGGCAGCGTTTGAACGAATGCGGCGGAGCCGAAAAAATTACGTTTATTCAGCAAAATTGCCAGTCTTTAATTGAGAGTTTGATGCGCGATGACTTTCACTATATGATGGCGTCCGTGGTCGCGCAGCATCTGCTCGAACTGCTTGCGAAATGGTGGACATTCGATGGTGGCGAGCTCATCACGCTGAACAAATCACTGCCATTCAATGTTACGAGCGAGATGGGGCTGGAACTGGGGGACTTGGCGGATAGGGTCCGCGTCTGCCCGGATCTGGCGGCATATTTGAGGAACGCGGCTGAGGAAGGATTTATGGAGGGGCTGGACGCCGTTGCCGGAGGCCCGGAATTCAAAGCGGCTTTCGAACAGTGGCTGGAACGATACGGCGCCCGTTGCCCGGGCGAGATCGACATCGTCAGAACGCGTTGGTCGGAACGGCCTTATATGCTTATCTCATCGATCGTGGGTCATCTGGACAGCGTCAAGCACGGAGAGCACCGCGAGCGCTTCCGGCAAGGGGAACTGGAAGCCGATGCGGCAGCCAGACGTATTCTATCGCAAGTCCGCAGCATGGAAGATGGAGCGTTCAAGGAGCGGATCGTGTCCCGGCTGATTACCGTCTACCGCAGCTTCATGGGCTTGCGGGAGCATCACAAATTCGTGCTGGTTCGTCATTTTGAGCTCTATAGACGAGCGGTGATAGAGTTAGGCGATGATTTGGCGGCACGGGGCGTTCTTCGCGAACGGAACGATATTTTTTTCTTAACCTTGCCTGAAATGAAAGATGTCATAACCGGCACATTCGAACAAGACGTTCAGTTGCTGATCGCTGCCCGCAAGGATAGCTTTAAGCACTATCAGCGGCTGCAGCCGCCGCGAGTTATAACGAGCGAAGGGGAGATTATCGAGGGTAGACTGGACGGCGGCGATGCTCCGGAAGGCTCCTTAATTGGAATTCCGGTCTCTCCCGGCATCGTCGAGGGCAGAGCTAGAGTCGTGCTCGATCCGAGCACGGCTGCGCTTAAGGAAGGCGAGATTCTGGTAGCGCCGTTTACTGATCCAGGCTGGACACCGCTGTTCCAGCAAGCGAAGGGGCTCGTCACAGAGATCGGTGGCATGATGACGCATGGCGCGGTCATCGCCCGCGAGTACGGCATGCCTGCCGTCGTCGGGATCGAGCATGCGACGACGCTCATCCGAGACGGCGCGTTGATTCGATTGGACGGCACCAAAGGACATGTGCTTGTGCTGCAAGAAGCGCATAGTATGGCCTAATCACCTCATTAATATACGCAGGAACCGCGATTTGCCTGAAAAAGGCATGACGCGGTTCTTTTTTTATGAGCTGAAATGTGCCAATATAGTCGTGAGGGGATGAGTGAATGTTCAACGATTTCAAGCTCATGGATGGGCGCCCTGCTTACGTTCAGGTTAAGGACTATATAAAGGAATTGATATATAAAGGAATTTTGCGCTCCGATCAGAAGCTCCCATCGACCCGCGAGTTCGCCGCGCTGTGGAAGCTGAGCCGCAATACGGTGATTACGGCGTATCGGGAGCTGGAGGACGAAGGACTCGTCCATTCCGTCGCCGGCAAAGGCAGCTATGTATCGCAAGAGGTCGTGCCTGCTGCAGACAGCGCGCGGTTGGAATGGAAGGAAATGATCGGAGACTGCGCCCGTACGGCCGAGAAGCTAGATCTCATGAAGCACGGTGTCCGTTGGGAGAAGGGGATGATTTCCTTCACGAGCATTGCTCCGGATGAGAAGCTGTTCGACCTGCACAATGTGAAGCGAGCATTTCTGGATCGGATGTCGCTTGAGGGCGAGATTTTATTGAACTATGGTTATGCGAAAGGCTATAAGCCGTTAATCGATTATTTGCTGCGGTATATGGAGACGAAGGGCGTGGATTTGGCCGGAAAAGATCTTCTTGTGACGAACGGGTTTACAGAAGGATTCGACCTCGTCTTGTCCGCCATGCGTAAGACCCATCGGCGAGTTCTCTGTGAGAATCCGACCCATAATACCGCCATCAAGCTGTTCAAGATGCACGAAATGGATATCGAGGGTATTAGCATGGAAGATGACGGCGTCCGGTTAGGGGAACTGGAACAAGCTTTGGCGAAGCATGCATTCGACCTGGCTTATCTTATTCCGTCTTACCACAACCCGACAGGCATTGTCATGTCCCCTGAGAAGCGGATGGAAGCGCTGCGTCTATTCGGGGAATATCGCATCCCGATCATTGAGGACGGCTTCAATGAGGAGCTGCGTTATTCTGGTTCGCACGTCGCGCCGCTCATTGCCTGCGGCGGCAGCGGCAACAACGTCGTCTATATCGGCAGCTATTCGAAGGTCCTATTCCCGGGTATACGCGTAGGCTGGGTACTGGCGGATCGGGAGCTCATCGATTATTTGGAAAGCATGAAGCGGGCGCGGAGCATTCATACATCTACATTGGATCAAGCGGTGCTGTATCAGTACCTGCACAACGGGAATTTCGAGAAGTACATCAAGCGAGCCAGAAATGCATACAAGCGCAAGTACGAACTGGCCGTTCAATGGTGCAAGGAGCACATTCCATATACAAGGTTGAGCGGCGACGGAGGATTGCATCTATTTATTGAATTGAATGATTCCTTGTCGGCGCGCGATGTGCTCGATGCGTGTGTGCGTCGGGGCGTGGTTTTCACGCCAGGGGATATTTTTCATACTGATGGTTTTGGTTCCAATACGTTCAGACTCGGCTTCTCGCGTGTATCTGAGGAAGAGTTAGAAAAGGGCATTGCAACGATAGGCGAGACGGTAAGGCAGCATATGCGGGAGGGTTTTTGATGAAAGCAATGAAAGTCGGCGTTATCATGGGAGGAATCTCATCTGAACGGCAAGTGTCGCTTATGACAGGGAAGGAAATCATGGCTCATCTGGGTGAGAAATACGAAGCTGTACCGATACAACTGAACTCGAAAGAAGAGCTGGTCGAAAAAGTCAAGGCGGTCGATATCGCCGTGCTGGCGCTGCACGGCAAATACGGCGAGGATGGAACGGTCCAAGGGACGCTGGAGACGCTCGGCATTCCTTATACTGGCGGGGGCGTCTTAGCCAGCAGCTTGTGCATGGATAAGGAGTTGTCGAAGAAAATCATCCGCTTCGAGGGTATTGCGACGCCGGACTGGATGCTGATTACGTCGCTTGATGAGCTGAACACCGCGGAAGTCGGCAACCGGCTCGGCTACCCGGTCGTCGTGAAGCCGAATACGGGCGGATCCAGCATCGGCGTTCAGATTGTCGAACGTGCGGATAGTCTGCGTCAAGCGGTGGCGGATGCGCTGCAGTGGGATCGGGAAGTGCTGCTGGAGCAATATATTGGCGGCGACGAAATTACGTGTGCCGTACTGAACGGAACGATGCTGCCGATCGTGTCTATCCGGGCCAATGCGCATTTCTTCGATTATTCGTCCAAGTATGATGACGGCGGGGCGGCAGAGGAAGTCGTCGAACTGCCTGAGTCATACGATAATCAGGTTCGTGAAGCAGCCCTCCGAATTTATAAAGCGATGAAGTGCAGCGTATATGCCCGTATCGATATGATGATCAAAGATGGGATTCCCTATGTGCTGGAAGTGAACACACTGCCGGGATTGACGAAGAACAGCTTGCTGCCGAAGAGCGCCCAAGCTGCGGGCATTTCTTACAGCCAGTTGCTGGATGAAATCATTACGCACTCGTTGCGGGAAAGAGCACAAGAAGAAGCAGGTCTCCTCGGGCGATAACGCCTGGAGATCTGCTTCTTGTGTTAAGCCGATCTTATTTTAGATTCATGACGCGGTATAGAACGAGTGCCGCTTGCGCCCGCGTAGACGTGCCCGCTGGCTCGAACTTGTTGCCGGTGGTTCCTTTAATCAAGCCTTTGCTTACGGCGAAGACGACAGCCGCTTTGGCGTCCTTCGAGATGAGCGCTTCATCTTTGAAGCCGAGTGACGCGCCGAACTTCGACAGGTCCGCCTGCAGCGCTTGGACTAGCATTACGACCATGTTCTCGCGAGTTAACGGATCGCGGGCGCCCGGTTCTTTAATCCGGTCTTCCCATGTCTTGCCGGTGTCCGTCAAACGATCGAGCAAGGTAGCGAATTCCGCCTGCGTTACAATATCGTTCGGCTTGAACGTATCCATGCCGTCTTTGCCGCGCAGCAGCTCGTGCGCCGCGATGACTTCAATCTCGTCCTTGGCCCAATGGGCGGTAATATCGTTGAACGATTTTGCGTGCTCTGCAATCGTATACGTGCCGAATTGCGTTACTTTGAAGGTAACGGCCTTCTCATCTTTTGCTTTCGTCCCGGCCTGCTCATATTGCCAAGCGTCTTGCGCATCTTGGGCGTATGCGGCGGCCTTGCGAATATCCTGCAATGCTGCGGTGTCGAGCTTCAAAGTAATCTCCAATGCGGTATCTTTCATTTCCTTAGGCCCATGAATGGTCAGCTTTGGAGCTGTAAAGGTTGTCTTGCCCTGATCCTTGCTGAACCCTTTTTCCTTATGTTCGGACAAGGATAGGACTAACTCGAATCCGTGGTTTCCGATAAGTCCGGTAATGGCCTTGTTCGGAATGGCGATGTCAAAATCAGCTGCGGTCAGCAGCAAGTCTTTGCCGGAATCGAGCAGCGCTTGAGCAGCAGACTTCTCGATCGTGAGGCTCACTTCACCGAATTTCTTCATCTGCACATCGCTGAGATCGAGTCGCGCTTGCTTGGCGTCCTTGTCCTGCAGTTGTGCTTTCAATGCTGCGGCATCGATCTTGAGAACCGCGTTCACCGTATCGCCCTTCTTCGTTTCGGTCAACGTTCCCGCCTTCAGTTTGCTGCCCACTGCTGGAACTGCGGCAGTGAAGGCAGTGCTTCCCGAAGAAGACGTTGAAGGGGCGGTATCAGGCTTCGGATTCGGAACGGTCGGTTTCACTATCTTAATGGTTGGAGAAAGGACTGCGCCTATCGGGATAAGCCCGTTCTTCTCGTTGTGCAGCTTCGTGTTCCCAAGCTTAAAGGTGTAGGTTCCTTCCTGAGTGCCCGAGAAGGTAAAGGTTGCAATATCCCCGGCTCCCTCATAAGCGCCGCCGGTCAGACTGACGGTGTAATCCAATTTCTTCATGCCATTATCCAAGTCGCTTGTTTCTTGCTGGATGATTAGCGGCACATCAGGATGGTGCACTTGCTGATAAGTAGCCAACACAACGCTTGGCTCTATTTTTGATAGAGTCAGATTGCGGTCATAGGTCAGGCTGAACGAAGCCGAGTAGACAGCTTCTGGAACGGAGAAGTTGACCTTGACATCAAACGGTTCTCCTGTCAGCACTTCTGATTTGTCGCTTCCGGCGTACACCTTATCCTTGTTGTCAAACACGACGTGGTGTGCAGGGGCAAGCACCCCGTTTAAGGCTGCGTCATAAACATAAATATCCAAGTTGTTCATGCCCGGATTCAAAGGCATGGAAATCGTAAACGTCCCGTCATTATTAACGGTGCCGTGTTTCTGCTGCCCACTGCTTTGATGAATTGCCGCTACAAAAATATTGTTGCCTATAGGCTCATTAGGGAGCAAATCAATTAGCAAATCCTTCGTCACTTTCCCCGATATAATGCCCTGCCCTGGATTTACCTCATCGATTCGAACAGGATCCTCATCCATTACGGACTCAGGCGCTTGCCGATCGATGATGAACCATGATTTCTGTTTTTCCAGCTCGTTCCCTCCAATGACAGGAACAAGATCATATTTTCCGTCCGGCAGCGTGACGGATTGGCCGTCTTTTTTTACGGTTCCATTCCAATTCTGAATGCCATATATATCTGGATCGTGTATGTTACCGTAATTCTTGCTGACATAAACGTCTCCCATGTGATGGCCATATACGCTGTCGGTTACCGAAATCGTGAAATCTTCGATTGACCTCGTCACGGCAAAGGTCATTTTAGTCGTTTTTTGGGTGGATTCTCCATTCGGAGAGAAGAACTTTGGATTAGGCGTAATATTTGTAATCGTATCGATTTCATATTTATCCCCGACATACAGGCTGACTGGAAGCCGAAGCACATGTCCTTGCGCCTCCGTTAAGATGATGAAGCCTTCATAGCGTCCATCGGGAACATCTGCCGGCACCATCGCGTTAACGTCAAACGTGTTTTCTCCGTTCGGAGACACTGAGATAGTGTCGGTGTCGGCACTTAGTTCAATTCCTTTATCGGTTCCACTCCATAGGATGGAGATGCTGTAAGTTTGATCTTCGTTAGCGATATCCTTAACTTTAATGCTCTTAGAATATTGGTTGTCTGCTCCGACCAAGCCGAAAGATACGCTTCCCGTTTCGTACTCGGACTCTTGCTTATTTTCTGTGGCTGTTGTTGTTGCCTTGGCCATTGCAATCGATTTTGCAGAGAGGATGTTGTTCAAGTCAACCCGGCCTGCGCCCTGCTCCATTATCAAATAGGGAGCTTTATCGCGATCATACATTGGCACGGCATTATTCATCATCAGCGACTTGAGTTCGTTCGTTCTAATTCGATGATGATATTTCTCGAGCAGCAAGGCGGCGGCGCCTGCGATATGAGGAGCGGCCATGCTGGTGCCTTGCGAATCTTTGTAAGCATTTTTATAGTTGCCGTCCCAAGCCGGAACGGAAGAGCGGATGGCGACCCCCGGAGCGGAGATGTCTGGTTTTATTGTATAATCGGGGTAAACAGGGCCGCGGGAGCTAAAGTCAGCCAACAGATCCTGCTCTTCAATCGTAGAGAAAGCGACAGTAGTTACTCCGCGTTCAATATTGCCCTTGAGCGTTAAGCCGGCAGCTTTAGAGAGTGAGTAGGTAGGGATATACTCGTCGAGGTCTCCGAGTGTCGCCTTGAGTTCCCCATCTACATTGTTGAAAATAATGAGTGCGGCTGCGCCGGCCTTCGCCGCGTTGACCGCTTTGTCTCCGAAAGACAGGCCAACCTCTTCGTCTCCGACAAGAATGGTACCGCCGCGCGAAACAAGCACTAGCTTGCCGGCAACGTCTTTGCCCTTATAGTCCTCTGGTTTTCCGTAATTGGCATATACCATATCGAACGATTTGCCTTGTTCGGTTATTTCTTTGGCGTGCTCGGCCAAATGTGCATAGACCCGTTGCAACCCAGGAGCATCGAACACAGGGGTAATCGTTGGAGGCGTGGACGCGCCGACGGATATCGGAAGATGCGCTCCTCCGGGACTGCCGACGGTGCCGGTCTTCGGACCTGCGTTGCCATTCGCCAAGACGACGGTCACGCCGGAGGCCACCGCGTTGTTGACCGCGACCGAATCGGCCGTGTACGCATTGTTGAAGTTTCCGCCAAGCGACAGATTGATGACATCCAAATTTTTCCCTACTGCTGTATCTATCGCTGCCGTAATGTTCTCGGTCGAGCCTTTGCCGTACGGCCCGAGCACGCGGTACACGTACAAGTCCGCGCCGGGAGCAACACCCTTGACCCAGCCGGTTGGACTGTTCGGGTCATTCGGATTGCCGCGTCCGGCGATCGTTCCGGATACGTGCGTGCCATGCGTAGTGTGGTATTCCGTCCCGTCCTCCAAAGGCAGCTTCGTCGAATCCGGCAAGGTTTCCATCGGAGTGGGGTCGTTGTCGACGAAATCCCAGCCTTCTATATACGCACCTTTCAAGCTCGGATGATTCATATCGATGCCTGTATCCAGCACACCGACTTTAATTCCTTGGCCCGTAACGCCGATATCCCAGAGCTTGTTTGCGCCAATATGCGGCGCACTGTCATCCATGAGCGGTCCGAACGGCAGTTCATCGCTGATTGGAAGCGCCGTGTATTCCAAGTTCGGATAGATGGCTTTGACACCGGGGATTTCTGCCAACCGCTCTACTTCATTTGCGGGAATGCGCACCGAATATCCATTGAATGCTATCGTGTATTCGTGGTTGAATTCAACGTTCAGGTTTCTAATGGCTTGCATTTTAAAGGCGGTATGTTCCAAACGGATTTTTTTCTCGTGATTGCCAGAGAACGGCACAATGCTGTTTTTTGCATTTGCCTCATGCAAGGCTACGGGGTCCGTTTCCAATTCAACGATCACCGTCACGGGTTCATCGCTGTCGGATTGCGTGACAAAAATGTCGGCCTTGGAATGAAGCAAGGAAGGTGTGGAGAGAGAATGGATCGGGAGCTGTGGCGAAAGCGTGGATTTTACCTTCGGCGTCACTTGCTCCAGAGGAGGAGTCTCCTGTGCGTAGGTCATTGACGGGGCCGGGAACAGCATCCCGGCAACCATGGCGATGCTAATGAGTCCGGCTAATTTTTTACGTATCGTGTGGGTTCTCAAGCTGTAGCCTCCCTTCGGATATTTAGGCTGTGCTCTATCAACGGTCTATAATATGTAAACCCTGCACCCTCCTTTGCAAAATACTAGATTCCATATGTTACCATGGATTCATAGTCATCATTTTAATACACTGTCTGACCTTATCCATGAGGATTTTGTCCTAATGTTGAATGAGTAGATTTATGGTGAAAAGTGATGAATTACATAAAAATTTGTCTAATATTATCGTTAGCCTTGAACTTTTCTCGTGACTTACGATTTATTGCAATCAAATTCTTTTATGAAATTAGATATTGCGCTATAACGAGATTCTGTATAAAATATATAATTTTAACTTGAATCTTCCGAATCAAGATTACAGTGCTCATCCGCCAATCTTCTTTTCATGAAGAGATAGTGCAGACTGGAAAATGTACAGTCAAATGGCTCATTTCAACTGGATAATCACATTTCGCTGGAAAACTTCCAATCAAATCTCGCTTTTATCTCACACTCCAGCTGTTTATATGGATTCTGCTGTACCATTTCCAATGAAATGGCCCGTTTGAGGTCTCTGACCACCCAATCATTGGATGAAATCCAATGGATGACGAGCGGACCCCCTTCAAAATGAATATCCACCTGGAGATGTGATAGGTCGAGATCGCGCAACTCCAAAAGGAGACAAGACAAGTCTTGTCACGATGAAATCAATCAAGGCGAATCACTAGGAGGCTTGGCCGACTCCTCCTTTGTCTCACCACCTTTTCATTTGATTGACATTGACGCAGCGGAAGACTATATATTTTAATTGATTACATATGTAGTGAAGCAACAACAGACATCGAAGGGGACCGGAAGCATGATACGCAAATTAACGCCAGCAGAGATGAAAGCACTATTGAATTCAATAAACAGGGAACAGCATTTTCTATACTATTCATACCTAACATCCCGCAAGCAGAATGCGGTGCACTACGGGCAGTTTACAGACCGAGGCGATTTTCTTGGAGCATTGGCTTATTTAAGGGGACTTCCGTTTGATGCCTTTTCCGTATATCCCGTGCAGGATTCATTTCGCATCCGTCCATTGTTATCGTTCATGAAGCAGGAACTGCAGTTGCCGGACCATACGGTAGGTAACTTTATTATTAATGAGGAGGAAATGGCGCTCCTCGCTTCACAGCTCGAATTCCTCAAGCCGCCCAAAGAACTGCTTCTAATGAAGCATGTCCATCAGGAGGCGTTGCCGCCAGAGGACGAGTACGTCGTCCCTTTGGGACCGTCCCATTTTGACCAGATTGAGTCGAAAATGGCCGAACTGCAGACGATGGCCTTTACGAGAGAAGAACTGAGGCATCCGTTCTATGGCGTGTTGGAACAACGGGATCTGATCGCGGTAGGAGGCTATCATATTTACAATGATGATTATGTAGAGCTAGGGAATATTGGAACGGACGTCTCATGGAGAAGGCAAGGCTTCGGCAAAAGGGTATGTGCGGAGCTGACACGCAAGGGGAGAGAGGTTGCGCCGCATGTTTATTTGAATGTAATGGAGGATAATGAAGGCGCGGTTCGTCTATATGAATCGCTCGGTTACGAACCCGTTTGCAAACAGTACATTGCTGAATTCACTGTTGGCAGCTGAGCTCTTTCTCGGGCCACTACGCGTAATAACCATTTCAGTTACCGGGCGTCATACGAGATGCATAATAACAATCCTTGTTATACATACTATAACTTGACACTCAATTAGACATCTTTACATGAATGGAGCGATCTGAAAATGGACAATTCTCACGATAAAGCTACAAAAGCGGAAGTGCAGTCGACCAAGCTCAATAAAATGCCGGTTGTTAACAATGAAGACACCGAATTTGCCTCTGACATGGCAGATACTCAACATCAGGAAGCCAATCGCTCAACAGAGGCTGAAGAAAAATAGTACATCTTATGGAAGATAAGAAAGCTTGGCTAATGCCAGGCTTTTTCTAATTCCATTGGGTGGATAGGCACTCATAGATCCATTCCTTTTAGATGAAATTATAGTTGAAGCAATAATGTAACAAAGCCTTCATTTTATACAATTCAGCTTCCCACTCGGGGTGTTGTCGGATCACATAGTGGGTCCGGAACGGCCCCGGACTGGGCTAGTTTAATTAAGTAATAGCACTCTTCCCGTGCCATATGATCAGGGATGAGTGGACTGATGATATCAAGTGTTTCCGAGTTCAATCCCATCTCCTCCAGCTCCAACAGAAATTTCGTGAACAATTTGATTTCCAGGTTCACATCCGAATGGAACCGCCGCAGCGCCGGAAATAATTTCAACTGCGTGCGCATGTATCCGACCATTTCCACCGCCTTCAAATAAAAGTCATTAAAGTGCCTTTCGAACTCTGTGCTCTTCTCGATCAGCCGTTTCTCGACGGCATCCAAATCCGACGCAAGGGCAGCTGCATGCCCCGCTGCATCTGAGAGCCATACCAAATCGTAATGAAGCGAATCGAATTGGGGAACAGCATGGCCGGACAGGAGAGCGTTTAAAATAAGCACATATTCATCGAGCTCATTCACCATGTGATTGAAAAAAGTCGGTGGCAGATGAACCGCGACTTGACTCAGCAGCAGCTTTCGCTGCAAGTCCAGCTTGAAGGAACGCAGTTGCAAAGTAAGGGGATAAGCTTGCTTCGCAATATTGTCGAGACTTGCTTCTGCGGCCTGTTTTTTTGACTGTTCCAGCAGTGTATCGAAGCTTCGAATGAAATATTGGGCCGTCTGGATATCCTTCGTTTCTCGGGGTGATAGCGCATTGAAGATGAACCGCGCATGGTCACCCAAGATTTGAAGCCAGAACCGATGCTCGAACAAGGCAGATGAAATGCGATTGTCACTCATGATTCGCTTCCCCTCTCGTCATATCCATGGTCTTGAAAAAACATGAAATAATAAAGTTGCATAACACAACGTATTCGGTAATATAAGAATATATGCGGGGGACAACTGTCCTTGCTGGATTGAATTTGCGACGTAAGACCACTTGAAAACTGTGTACAAGACTGATAGTGTGATAAATTAGAGTGTGTAGTGATTTAGCGTATGTGCATGTTGGAATGGAGGAACGGATAATGGAAGAGAATATAGAACGCCAATTTGAGGAACAGAAGAAGTTGTTTAAACAGCTGGACGTTGAGTTGGATGCGTTGACGATTCATCAGAAGGATTTTGCAACTAAATTCCGTGGATATGATCCTGATGAAGTGGATACGTTTTTGGACACAGTAATTAAGGATTACGGGCAATTTTTTGTCATTATAAATGATTTATTGAACCAATATGAAAAAGTGCAGCATCAAGCACGTGCCAATTATGAAGCGCTCCAGCATAAAAAGGTGGAGGAGGTTGAATTCAACCCTCCCGCAGAGAAGCGGCCGGAAATTGACAAGAAATTTATCGAAGACGTTGTGAAACAGCTAGAGCATAACATAGATGAGCTGAAATATCGGATTCAGGTCGGATTCGATAGCGAGCGAGATTAACCTAACCGCATATATTATACGGTCCAATTGGATGGGCAGGCTAAGAGGAAAATGGCAGGTCACGGATTCATTACATTCCGTTATACTTAAAGCAATGATTTGCTCATCATAATGAAATGTTAGGTGAATCGTATGAATGCATCCGTATTGATCCTCGTTGCTTGCGCGGTCATTCTCGTTGCTGTCATCGCCACAATCGTTGTCGGCAATTCGAAAGAGAACCGGGAAGGCAACCCTACGTACGACCAGAAGACGAAAAATATATTCGTCCGGCTGTCCGTCTACTACACAATAGCCGGCCTCATATGTCTAGCGCTGTTCTTGGCGCTCGTCTTCAATTAATATCGCAATGAGAACCGCCGTTACGAAATAGTAACGGCGGTTCTTTGTCGTAATATTATTTATGGATGCTCCGTCAAAGATCGGAGGGCCGAAGCAAATCTAGCAATGCCACGTTCGATATCCTCGGCATACGGCCTAGCAAAATTCATGCGGGCATAGCCTGTCGCGGAACCAAATACACAGCCGGGAACGAAGGCAACTCCTCGCTTCATTGCTTCATCTCGCAGTTTGGCCTCGCTGACAGGGCTGTTCAGCTTCATCCAGAGATGAAATCCGCCCTGTGGAAGATGAAAGTCAACTGCTCCGGGCAGTTCCCGACGAAGCGCACGCACCATTAAATCCCGCTTCAGCTGCAGCACGTCCCGAACTTTGTCTACATGCTTCCAGAAATAGTCCGAATCGATGAAGTGGGCTGCGATCTTCTGCGGTACAATGCTATGTCCATAATCCATCTGCTGTCTCGCATCAGATAGCCGATCTACGATGGACTGCGGTGCAACCAGCCAGCCGATGCGCAGTCCGGAAGCGGCCACCTTGGACATCGTGCCGATATAGATGACAATTCCGCTCCCATCCATTGATTTCAACGATGCCGGAGGAAGGGTTCCGAAGCTGTTCAGTCCAAAAGCATCGTCCTCCACAATTGGAATGCCGAACCGCTCCGCGAGTGATAGCAAAGTGACGCGTCTTGAATGTTCGAGCACCGTTCCGGTCGGATTGTGATGATTCGGATTTACAAAAATCATCTTCAATCGGTGCTTGCGGTCCAAATCTGCAATCGCCTCAGGAATGACACCGTGATCATCTACGGGTAGACCGAACACCTTCAGACCGGCGGAACGGAATATAGGCAGCGAATAGCAATAAGAAGGATCTTCAATGGCAATTGAGTCACCGGGACTTAAGAGACATTGCGTGATTAAGTATAACGATTGTTGGGAACCGGAAGTGATAAGAACGGAAGACGGGGTTGCCTGAATGCCCCGAGACCGACTCAAGTGTGAGGCGACAATCTCACGCAGCGGTCCGTAGCCGTATGGATCGCAGTAACCCAAATAATCATCGAACGAATGGTCGCGCAGGATCGCCCGAATCTCTTCCTGCGGCAGCATATCTGCACCCATTTCTCCACTGGCAACGTCGATAATCGCGTCAGAGCGCCGCAGTTCATCACGTATTCGACGAATGAACGGCGGACTCGGCGGCAGCATTCCTCCATCAATATACTCCCTCCAGTTCGGTGTGCGCTTGGCATCGATGTTCCACGAGTTCGAGCGGACACGCGTTCCGCTGCCTCGGACTCGCTCGATGAGACCGGCTGCCCGCAACTCATCGTATGCTTGCACAACTGTACTGCGGTTCACATCCAATTGCTCGGCCAGCTTCCTTTCCGAAGGTAACATGCTGTCTGGAGGCAACTCGCCGTATGTGATTCGTTGTTCAATCCACTCCACGATTTGGCGATAGAGCGGTACATCACTATGACGGTTCAAATTCCACATCATAACACGCCCCGCTTCAGGTTAGATTTGACAGTTGCTATGTACGCATCACATTATAGCAAGCAGACTTGGCAGATTATTGCTGCAAATCCGTCATTTCTGTGACAACGATCACACTGAAAACAACCAAAATCAACTGCATTTTGGCTTTTCGAACGAAGAAGCTTGCAAATTCATGAGAGATCGATTACGGTAATGACAGTATTTAGTACTTATTAGTCAATGAAAGAACTTAAAAGTTCTAAGGGCGGTGTATGACAACGTGGAAGAAATATTATCCGAGAAGAAGAAACATATATTATTGTCGGCCATGAAGCTGTTTGCAACGAAAGGGTACGTCCAGACTACGATGCAGGAGGTAGCCCAATTTTGCAAAATGTCAAAAGGGAGCGTATATCAGCATTACACTTCAAAGGAAGAATTGCTGTTCAGCATTTTCAAATATTACTTTAAGCTAATCAATGACCAATTACAACTTGTTATGCGTGAGCAGAGCCTGTCTCCGCGCGAACGATTGGTGAAACAGATCGAAGTGATTTTCACCTTGTCGCAACAATATCCGGAGTTCCTAACGATGCAGATGAGGGAGAACGCCAGCTTTTCCAATAAAGACATTGAGCAGTTCATCGAAAAGGCAAACGCGGCACATCTTCAGATGTTCACGGATAATATCAATAGTATTTATGGCGAATCAATTGCTCCTTACTCGCTCGAAATGGCACTGCTTCTGAGCAGTATGATTTCGACATACAACAGCATCATGCTGTTGGAGAAAGTATCGTTATCGATCGAAATGCTGAGTGACTACATTGTACGGATGGTGGACTACGCCGCTGAAGGATTAATTCAGGAACGGCCTGAGCCGCTGCTCAGTCAGGAGGTGTGGCCGCGCATGGAGCTTATAGCTTCCAGCGAGCACAGCAAATCGATTCATCCACTCGTCCTCGTCAAGCAAGTACGGGAGCACCTTACACGCTTGACACTCCCTGCCAAGTCGATGCAGGATGCATTGGACTCCGTCGCTATCTTAGAAAAGGAACTGATGGAAGTGCAGCCGCGCAGAGTCATCTTGCTCGGCATGATTGCTAACTTACGGGGAATCGAAGAGATCGGAGAGGAGCTGAACGGCATGGCGAAGGCGTTGGCGCAATCTCTGGAGCATATGAGCATCACTCCGATTTCAGGTGGCGAAGCATAATGAGACAAGCACTGGATTCTCACATACAACAGGCGGTTGCACAAAAGCAATTTGGCGGTTCCGCCCTCGTGGCGAAGGAGGGGGAGATCATGCTTCGGTGCGGCTATGGGATGGCAAATATAGAGCTAGAGGTGCCCAATACGCCGGAGATGAAGTTCCGCATCGGTTCCATTACGAAGCCATTTACCGCAACAGCGATTATGCAATACGCAGCGGGCACAAGATGATCTTCCATCATGGAGGAATCAATGGATTTACTTCATCTCTAATAAGAATCCCGGATGTCAAGGTTACTGTTATCGTACTGGGCAACATCGTCTCGATGGCAACCTCCAAGCTTGCCAATGAATGTGCAGCTATGGTGAAGAGTTGACCGGAAAAGAAAAAAATCAGATGCTATATCTGATCAGCCTGTTGAGTTATGGAATTCCGCGCTCAGATTAAACCTGCGGAAACCGGAATGACCTTCATGAAGGTTGATCAGGCTGGTGTTTACAGGCTTTTTGTCAACATCATGTCTCCGGAAGGCGATTTGGCTCAAAGCGCTTCTTAGATTTGATTTAAAGATTAAGTGCTGGCATATTTGCCGGCACTTTTTCATTCGTAACGCAGACCATTTGAAAGATCGTCTAGCCCGTCCCAGTCCAAAACGATTATTTTTTTCTTTTCTTTTTTGAGTATGCCTGCAGCGGATAGCTTCTGAATCACGCGGTACCGTCCAGCGCATCTCCTTCTCTCAAAATGATTTCTTTACGTTCATAGATCCGATGTTGAATGGGATAGTATCTGATCGGGAAAATATTTCATCTAATTTAAGTCGTGATAAATAACGTTGACCGATAGCTTGATCTTGTGAGGTCTTCATCGTCTTCACCTTTTTCGGACATATGTCCTTTTAATCATACAGGAAGCTGTTATGATTAGTAAAAGGAAGGTGGACAATGACATGAAATTTGTATTTGATTTAGATGGGACGATTTGTTTTGAAGGGAAGCCCTTGGTTTGTGTCGAGGACCATCCCGAGCTATTCCGGTTGGCGACAGATCGGGTGGTTAGTGATGATCAGCGGGTCACCCATAAAAATTTGCTGAATGAATTAAGGTGATAACTCGGTCTAAAATAGCATTTTTTCACTCTCGGCGTGTGGGAACGCCGGGGGTTATTCTTTTGGAGGATTAATCATTGACCATGGAAAGTGATTATATGATGAATAATTTGGTGAAAGTGAAATCGAAACGCCTTTTAACCGATGAAACTATTATGAGAAATAATAGAGAAAAGAGAGGGAACCAGATTGAAAAACAGGGACAGGCAATCGGATTACCGTCGTGGCTCCGGGAAGCAGAACAACGAGATTAACAAGGTTTTTGATGGAGGTCTACAATGAAACGATTGATGGCAGCGCTGTTAAGTCTTATGTTAATTCTCACGGCTCATTCAGGTTCGGTGCAAGCCAAGGGGAATGACATAAGTGCTGTTAGCGAACAGCAATATACACGTATCGGCGAGGATTACGACATTCTTGATGGGAATATACTTCTATCAAAAAAAGACGGAACCGTATGGTATTGGGACTTCTCTGGTTATCCCCTCCATGCTTCCGATCCATTCTATAAAGCCAGGCTGAAGCAAATTCCGGGCTTACAGGATGTGAAACAGTTCTCGTTCGAGGGCAAGGACGGGGAAAGTCGATTTATGACGAACTACGCTGCGCTAAAAAAAGACGGAACTGTATGGTGTTGGGATTCTAGGAACAACACCTATCTTATAGATAGCTCTAGGACTACTCCGAAGCCTATCAAAGATTTGAATCACGTAACTTCACTCGTCGCTGATTATTCCAGTAACTACCAAAAATTTAAGACCTTGTATGTATTAAAATCAGACGGTTCGGTTTGGTGTTGGGTAGGTCGATTAGGAAAAGCTTCGTCGACGGCTCAATACAAGCTGCTTGATGATGTCGTATCCATAAAATCTGCGGACAGACACGTATACGCGGTTAAAAAAGACGGTTCGGTATGGCAATGGGAGGCATACATGTACTGGCCGCAAAACCAATTTAATAACGAAGGTCCAAAGCAGATCAAAGGGCTTGTAGATATCGTCAACATAGAGATGGGCGGTTTGACAAACTATGCCTATAAGAAAGATGGCACGGTCTGGTCTTGGCCAATGTATGAACCCGAAAGTATACCTGTCCAATTACATAAAGCAACAGGCGTGCGAGGTATTGTTCAATTTAGCTCACAGCCGACAGATTCGAATATCGATACTACTTATGCTTTGCGAAAGGACGATAAGCTCTGGTCAATAGACAACGGTAAAGTGTTCCCCGGGCTTACGGATATCGCTTCCGTACACCATAAGGACAAGGGTAGACATATGGGGAAATATATATTTAAAAATTATGTATTGAAAAAGGATCAGACCTTGTGGGCGTGGGAAGATAGTGTTTCTGCCTTGCCGAAGCTTGTTGTGTTCACGAAAGAATCGGCATCTGGCAATCGCTCGGGAAAAGGAAACAAATCAACTGACGATTATTCAGGGACAGCAGACAAACCAACTGGCGATCATTCTGGGACAGTAAACAAATCGACGGGTGATCGTCCTGAGACAAAAACTCAACCTGTGATACGGACTTCACCGGAAGTCAGCCTTTATCCGTTTATCACGATGCTGCAGCCTGGCGGACAACAGTCCATTGCCGCAAACAATGTGCTTCCCGGAACCAAAATAACGTATACCATTGACGATCCGAGCATAGGAACCATAGCGAATGTGAATGGCATACCGGTCATAACAGCGAATAAATCCGGACAAACCATTGTACGGGCCACGACAACCAGAGCCGGTTTTCCGGATGAGACGACTTACTTATTGTTGTATGTCGTGGACGGCAGCATGGTGTCCGATACGTATTTCAATGCCGTCCGGTCTATTCCTGACGCTGACAAGCAGAATTCGGTTATCGTGGAAGGTCTGACGCAAGCAGGAGAGCTTGTGATCACAGCCGCAAGCAGCGAGAAGCCGACTCCTGTTAACGGTCAGCTTGTCATAACGCCCGAGTTGATTGACCGACTAGCAGGCAATGCGTCAAAGGCGAAGTCAGCGGTAAAGCAGGCGCTGTCAGAAAATAAGATTGTTCCTGCGAGAGAGCTGATCGTGAATGCGGAAATATTGTCTTTGCCTGCACAGAATGAATATAGATACAAGCTGGATAAGAATGGCTTAGTCGGCCGGAAGGATATTGACTATATTACCGTTTATGCAGGGGATGCGAAACTCGTATTCAATGTTGCGGCCGCAGAGCGCCTGTTCCATTCGCAATCGGTTATCGTCATTCATCTGGTGAAAGAGAATAACGCCGGATATCGCATACAATTTTTAGATGAACAAGGGCAGGAGCTTTCAGGTGTATCAAGCAACATCCAGCTCATTTTGCCTGCGAATTATGCAGACGCAGTACATAGCAGTATGTTCTATGTTAATGGGAAAATAAAACAGCCGATCGGCGGGAAGTACAATCCGTCCAAAAACGGCATGGAAGCGGAAATCAACCGATCCGGAACGTATCTCGTGGACGATAATTCGAAATCATTCCCTGATATTGACGACCGAGATCCAGAATTAAAGCAAGCGGTACAATTTCTAGGCTCCAAAGGAATCGTTACCGGAAAAGACAAAGGCAATTTTGAGCCCGATTCCCTGCTCACCCGTGCAGAGTTCACGGCCATGCTGGTCAGAGCGTTTAACGTTATGGATGAAACGGCGAAGGAAAGCTTTTCGGACGTGCATCCGCCGCAATGGCATCATCCATTTGTCGCTTCTTCCGAAAAAAATCATATCGTCGAAGGTTATCCTGACGGCACATTTAAGCCGGATCGTACGATATCCCGGGAAGAAATGACCGCCATCGGCGCAAGATTCCTGCATGAGAGGAAGCATTATTATTACCCTTCGAATCCGGAGGATTACCTAAACCAATTCGTAGACAAAGAAACGATATCCAAGTGGGCCAAGCCAACGATGTCCTTGGCGGTGAAGCAGCGCTTGATCGATGTTCCCGCTGATAAGCGGATTAAAGCCCGCGAGGCTGTTACGCGCGGGGAAGCTGCCCGAATGCTGTACCGGCTTTATTTACAGCTTTGACCATCCAGGCCCGAAAAACAGCTTGCAGCGATCGCTTCCCGGTAACCGCTGGAGGAGCGATCGCCAAGTTCTGCCGTAAGCGAATGATACCGTCTCAACAAGGTTGAGAACAGGCTGTCGAGAAAGTCTCTCGACAGTCTTTTTTCAATCAAATAATTTAATATATCACCGCGGTAATTCAATATAATATCGGTAATAATAGACCGAAAGGAGCGGTGTTAGCATGTTGTATTCTCTTCAACCTAACCCTCAGTTAGATTACGAGTTGGTTTGCCTTGAACATATGGTGCCTGAAGATCATCTACTTCGCCATATCGCTAAGCATAGCGGAAACATAATGTTCAGGTGGTCGAACGTTCCCCGCAGGAGGTGGCGGAGACAAAAGAAAATTAAGGTCAGCACGACGGATCCGGAGAGCGGCTAAAATACCAAGTGGAGAAATCGACTCAGCCGCTCTGGCAAGTATTTGTACCGACTGCGATACTAAACGATCGAGCGAAGCTTTGCGGATGCCTAAGAGCTCCACGGGCTTCGCTACTGCCGTTTTCGGGGCAAAGCAAACGTCCTCGAACAAGCATTGATGACTGCCACTGCACAGAACATTAAAAAGATCGCCCTCCACCTGGCCAGGAAGGCCAAGTAGGGGGCGATTTACATTCTATAGGGACACACTGTTCTTTCAACCTATAACTGATTGTTGGAGAAGTTAAAAACCGCTTTTCTCAACAATCTGATCAGACGCTATGTCTGATTTTTTTATGGGCATCATCGATTTGTGTCGATGAGACCGATATTGATGCAGCAAAGAGGCAGCGGTATTTATCCTATTTACCAACCTATGAATATATGATTGCTCACCAATTGTGGAAGAACAGCATACGTTGTACTATCATCTCTTACTCAGCTCATCCGTTACTTGCTGCGCCATGTGTTTGCAGGATAGGCAACACCTTCCACCTTGCGGGCAGTCAACATGATCTGCTGGGAAGGCTGCGGTGTTTGTCCATTTTTCACTACTTCCACAGTTCTCGTGCCATTCGCATTCAGCTTATTCATCGAGTTGCAAAAGCACATCAGCGGTCACCTCCATTCCCGTACCTAGTTCTATCATATGCAATGCATTGCTAGAATGATTGGACATGCCAGCCTGATTGTTGTTCGTATGCTTCCGATGCAGGTTTCTTACGAAAACTTGTACTTCTCGGTGCTGAAAAGTGACCTTTTTGAACTCGCACGAACTGCGCATATGAGGGGGTGTGAAAATGTTTGAATTGACATGGATTCAGCTGTTCATTCTGGCACTCGCTTCGTTCCGGTTGACACACTTGATCGTCTACGACGATATAACGTGGGCGCTTCGGTCTCCGTTTCTCGCCGTATCGTATGTGACTCATGAGAATGGCACCGTTATCCGGGAAATTGAAATCAAAGGCACCGGCATTCGCCGGTGGATGGGGATGCTGCTAAGCTGTCATTGGTGCACGGGGATATGGTGCGCCATGCTCGTCACAGCACTTTACTGTTATGTGCCGGCTTCGTTCCCGCTGTTGCTTATGTTGGCTGTGGCTGGGATTGCTGCATTGATAGAGCAATATTTGCTCCAAATATTAGGGTGAGCAAGTGGAAAAAGCGAATGCCTGTCATGGACAGCCGGTCGAAGATAGACCGGCTGTTTGGCACGTTCTCAGCTTAGGAGACAATGCCTTTATGAACGTTTCCATTGTCAGATCCTCTGCATCGAGCGGATTGCCCCATTTTTATGTAACTTTTGTTGCTTAACGGCGTTATATTTATAGTAGATGGCATATTATGGTCATCACACTTCAAATCAATCCTTTTCCAGAAGACAGAAGAGGAATTCGGCATTATCGAATCGGAAGGAGGTTGTTCACAATGGAACCGATTACGATCGTCCGCTACCAACCCCAATATGCAGCGGCCGTAGCCGACATGTGGAATGTGAGCAAGGATAGTTGGGGTGGAGGAAATTCGATTCGTACGGCGGAGCAAGTACGGATGGAGGAGGAGAACTCTGATTCGCTGACAGTATATCTGGCCATGGAACAGGAGATAGTGGTTGGATACTGCAGCTTGCTCGAATACCGGGAAGATACGGGAGCGCTATACGTAGGACTGCTCAACGTCCGCCCGGATTATCACGGCAAGAAAGCAGGCAAAATGCTCGTCCGCGAAGCGTTGGATGAGACCGTGCGGCTCGGCTGGCCTCGGCTGGACCTATACACCTGGGAAGGCAACACGAAAGCCGTGCCGTTATACAAGAAATGCGGATTTTTCTGGGAAGATCGGGAGGATACGACTCATCTGATGAACTTCATCCCGGCTGTGCTGCAGACGGAAGCGCTTGCGAACTACTGGGCAGAGATCGATTGGTATGCGGACTCGACGCGGGCAATCGCCGTGGAGCCGGACGGAAGGAAAGAGAACGGATTCGACTATTACGCTTACACCTGGGAAAAGGGCGATTCTTCTCTGCGGGTGGAATTCGAGCGGCGCGGCAGAGGCATGCGTCTGATCGAAACGGACGATTATGTCGTAAGCGCAACGGTGGAGCAAGCAGAGCCTGTATTTGGCAAGTCTTATAAGATCGGATATCACATCGTGAACAAGTCCGGTAAACCGCTCAAGCTGGAGCTTCAAGGCGAAAACGATCGCAATATTACATTCGAATGGAAGCGGCAGCTAAATGTGCAAGAAGAAGCAACTCTCGATGCGAGCTTCTTCGTAGGTCCTGTAAATGAAGAGCAAAGTGAATGGCGGACATGTCCGCGGGTATGTACGCGAATATGGATTAACGGTGCAGAGGCGTTGTTCCAGCTCGGCGTCGTGCCGAAGTTTCCCGCCAATCTGAGCTTGAAGATGACTGACCGGGATACATACCCGAATCGGGGCGGAAGCTTCTGCTTGGACATCGAGAACAACTTCGCCGAGCCGGCGGAGTTCTGCCTCGAGCTCCCAGAGAGTCCATATCTGGACTTCGGGCGGCGGACTTTCAGCGTCAAGCTGCAGGCAAAAGAAAGAACTTCGATAGCCGTTCCTTATCGCGTGCTTGCGCCAGGTTATTACTCCGCTGCGCTGCAAGTCGAGGCACGTCAAGAATGTGGAAGTGTCGTTACGTTCTCGAAATTGATAGGTGCGGGATTCCGTGGATTGGGAGCAGCGTTTGCAGGGGAGAATGAGCAGCAGTGGCAGCTGTTCCACGGCAAATTTACGTTGACATTCGGAAAAGAACGCAATGAACTATCACTTTCTTGTCCCGGCATGAAAGAGTTCTCGCTCACACTGCCGTATCCGAAGCTGGGCAAGCCGTACTCCAGTGAATTGTCGAAGGCGAAGCCGGAACGGGTCGAATGGTTCGAGGAGCGAGGGGCCATCGGTCTGTCGGTGCGTTACCGCTCGACTTCGTTTCCTCAGACCGCGCTGATCTCGCATACGGTTCTGTACGGAGACGGAACGGTCAAGCATTGGTATGAAGCAGAGAATGTGTCTGGGGCGCAGCTGACGGCCGATCTGTGGTTGTCTCAGCCAATCCCATATTATTTGTATGGCGCCATACTGCCGTATGAAGGACGATTCATTGAAATCAATGATTCAGCTGGCAGCGAATATGACCATTGGGAGAGCGGGAAAGTGACCGAACCGTGGATATTTTCTCCGAACGGTCCGCTGCCGCGCGGCATATGCTGGCCGAAGTCCTGCCAGCTATACAGGGACGGCTGGCGATTCAGTCTGGAATTCAATATCGGGCTGCTGGACGCTCATGAGAAGCGGACGATGGATCCGATATATTTGACTTTAGGCGGAGTTACCGATTGGAAAGCGTTCCGTGCCTTTGCATTGGAGGACGCGCTGCGTGACGATCTGCATCTGACGAGTCACACGGAGCTAGTCGTCAATGGGCACAATCCCTTTGTTCGCGCAGACATGAACGTGGATTTACAGCAGCGCAAATTCGACTTCTATGATGGGACGATTACGGCCAAGCTGCGCCATGAGGCGGACTCTGCGGTGGTCCAATCGTTAAAGTTCGAACAGGAAGCGGGAACAGCAAGCTTTGCGCTTCCGGCACCACAGCGGCCGCTCGATGTCGTCGAGATCCACGCTCGTCTTAGCACGCATGACGTGAAGGGAAGCGCTGTCGTATTTACGCAGACGGATGCCGATATCTCGCTCTATAACGAGACGGAGAAGGGATATCAGACATACGTGGCTGACAACGGTCTGATTCGGATGAAGGTAGCGCCCGATTTCTATCCTGCACTCTATTCGATGCAATACGAAGGAAGAGAGTGGTTGTCGAGCGGATTTCCGGAGCGCGGACCTAAATCGTGGTGGAATCCATACATCGGCGGTACTGCAAGTGAGATTGGCGGTTTGAGCGCATTATCCGTCTTGAAGGAAGCATGCACGGTTGAATTTACGGAACGACGGGATCAACATGGGAACGTGTGGCAGGGCTTGAAGGTTAGTGTTGACATCCAGAAGCATGACAAGCTCAAAGGGCTGAAGTTCAGCCAGTATTATTTGCTGCTTCCGGGCGTTCCGGTTGTGTGTCATACGGTTGAAATCAATCAGCGAACCGGCACCTGCTTCGAATCGAAGGGGTGGTCGACTGAGATATTCATTCAACCCGACGAACGAATGGATGAGGGCTGGATTCGCACCAACCCTTCTCAAGGCGCTTCGCAACTGTACCGTTTAGGGAAGGGACACATGTCCATTCGGGAGGCGAACGATTGCGCCTTTGGTACGGAGCAACGCAAAGAGATGCTCCAGATTGTGAATTCGACGTCAAGTGCCCATACGAATATTTATTTCAACAACGATATTTGCGAAACATCGGTATACCGGAATTTGAACATGGAAAATACAAGCGTGCAGAATATTGCGCCGATATGGTTCCTGTTTACTGATGACTTGATTGAATCGGCAGCATTGGCTGCGTTGAAACAGATCCGATTTCCGGAATAGAGAGGATGGCTGCTGCTCATGAAAATCATTGATGCCCATATGCATCTGTCTCACATCGCAGAATTCAAGGCAACCGCAGCGGAAAAATCGTTCGTCGATTACAGTGCGGAAGGCATCTTGCACGAATATGCGGATAACAACGTAGTGCTTGGTATCGGAATGGGACTGACAGAGACGAAGCAAGGCGCTTTCCCTGATGATGAGGCTGTCACTCCGATGGGCTTGGATCTTGCAGAACACCTTCCTTCCCAAATTGTGTATTGCTTAGGCATTAACCCGCACAAGCTGGATGGGCAGGCACTGGCAGAGTTGGAACAGGAGTTACAGAAACCAGAAGCGGTCGGTCTGAAAATCTACCTTGGTTATTATCCGTTCTACGCCTACGATCGCGTCTACGATCCGATCTATGAGCTGGCGGCGTCCTACAAGGTGCCGGTCGTATTTCATACCGGAGATACCTATTCGGAACGCGGCCTGCTCAAATATTCGCATCCGCTGACAATTGACGAAGTCGCGGTTACGCACCGGAGTGTCAATTTCATGATGGCGCATTTCGGTGATCCGTGGGTGCTGGACGGAGCTGAGGTGGTATATAAGAACCGGAACGTATTCGCCGATCTATCCGGCCTCATGGTTGGGGATGGCGCACAATGTGCGCGTCTGAAAGATTCGCCACTTTTCTTCGCCCATTTGCGGCATGCCATTACGTATTGCGATCATTACGACAAGCTGCTGTTTGGAACCGATTGGCCGCTCGCTCCTGTGGAGCCGTACATTCAATTTGTGAAAGAGCTCATTCCTGAGGCGTATCACGAAGATGTGTTCTATAATACGGCGTTGCGTGTATTTCCAAAGATTAAGCCGTTCGTGGAGAAGGATAGCTTGTAGCGGCTATATCTCCATAGTGCAAGGAGTCTAACCCAGCAAAGCAAATGACTCCTGAATTTGGCAGTAGGGTTCCGCTCGGAATTGTGCTATCATATGAAATTGTCTTCACAAAGAACACTTGTGTTTCCTCAGTGAGGACAAAAGGTCTGTTTTGTTCGCTTTGACTGGAGGGGGATTTATAGCATGAAACGATTGGGGCTATTTCCACGGATCATCATCGCCATGGTGTTCGGGATCGGGGTTGGTCTCGTGGCGCCGGACTGGGTGGTGCGGATATTTGCTACCTTTAATAGTATATTTAATCAATTTCTTAGCTTCATGATTCCATTAATCATTCTAGGCTTCATCATTCCGGGAATCGGGGAACTAGGACGCGGGGCAGGAAAGTTGTTAGGGCTGACCGCCGCAATCGTGTATGTGTCGACAGTTCTGTCCGGCATGCTTGCGTATGCGGCGGCCGCATTTGCCTTTCCGTCCCTTTTGTCCGGCGCTTCGGCCGTGCAGACAGGCAATCCGGAAGAGATGCTGCTTCAAGGCTTTTTCAACATCGACATGCCGCCCGTGTTCGGCGTGATGACGGCACTGCTGCTGTCTTTCGTCATCGGAATCGGTATTACCGCAACTGAAGCGAAGTCACTTCTGGGGCTCACGCGTGAGTTCAAGGACATCGTCGGCAAAGTGATATCGAGCATGATCATCCCGCTTCTGCCGATTCATATCGCCGGAATCTTCATGAACATGACTCAAGCAGGGCAAGTGGCGCTCATCTTGCAAGTGTTCTTGAAAGTATTCGTGATGATTTTGCTGCTGCATATGATCATTTTGCTGTGCCAATACGGCATTGCCGGCACCTTGAACAAGCGCAATCCGATTACGATGCTGAAGACGATGATTCCTGCTTACTTCACAGCTCTCGGCACGCAATCATCCGCCGCGACGATTCCGGTAACCTTGAAGCAGACGAAGAAGTTGGGTACGGACGAGGAAGTCGCTAACTTCGTCGTGCCGTTATGTGCCACCATTCATATTACAGGTTCGACGATTACAATAACATCAGTGACGTCCGCAATTCTATTTATTCACGGTCAACCGCTATCGCTTGCAACGATGCTGCCATTCATACTTATGCTGGGCATTACGATGATTGCCGCCCCGAGTGTTCCTGGAGGTGGAGTGATGGCAGCCTTGGGTTTGTTCCAATCGATGCTCGGCTTCGACGAAGCGATGATAAGCTTGACGATCGCTTTGTATATCGCCCAGGACAGCTTCGGCACCGCAACGAACGTGACCGGCGACGGGGCGATTGCGCAGATTATTCATTTTTTCAAGAAGAAGCAGATGCGGGCAAACCGCACGGCAGGTTGAAAGGACATCGAAAAGCAAAAGGCATGCTTTGTCATGAAGACATAGCATGCCTTTTAAATTAAGGGGCGTTCCGTCTGGTCAAGCCAAGGAATGATGGGGTGCATCGTATCCGCACGCTTTGCCGCTGTGTTATGGCTGCAGGCGGATGGACAACAGCTCATTGGCACCTCGTTGGAACTCGTAAGAGCTTTTTTCGATGTGCGCGGAATGAATGCAAGCTTGCACGTCATGCAATAAACGATCAAGATGCTCATATTTCCGGCCAGACAGATCCGTCAATGGGAAAATCCGAATTTCGTCCTTCGTGACACGAATCAATTCCACAAGGGATGTCAGATGGAATTCATAGTCCAACCGATCTGAATACATGAAGAGGAGATGCGCATTCAGTGACATATCGAATTGTTTGTCTGCATAAGGGAGAGTCGGGAGAGCCGCGGCTTGATATCGTCCGGGTTGCTCACGCATATCCTGGACACAATCGTGCAGTGCCCGCGCTCGCTCTTCTTGCAGCGCTTTCAAGGAACTAAAATAACTCCATACATACTGATCGGCCACCCGTCCCATATTCTCCATCGTATGGTTGAGATCGTCTATGCCTTTTCGCTCCAAGTCGTCTGCTTTGAATTCATAGGCGATATCGCATGCTGATGCTTGAATTCCACGGCGATTGGCATGCGCGGTGAACGAGCATGCGCCTCCTGCACAATCCAGAATTCGTTTGCCTGCCATTTGTTCTACAGATAAGTTGAACATGCCTGTATATTCCTCATATGTACGCCCGATAAATACAATCCGGCTCAAGTCCAGCTTCTGATTGTCTGTTCCTGCTCCCAATTTTTTCAACCCGCTTTCTTTCTGATGCGATTTCATACAAACATAATCATTATTGGTAAATGATAGATTGCACCCGGGACTTTGCCAATCGGATGTATTCGCATTTTTTAT
Source organism: Paenibacillus sp. OSY-SE (assembly GCF_000283315.1). Lineage (NCBI taxonomy): Bacteria > Bacillati > Bacillota > Bacilli > Caryophanales > Paenibacillaceae > Paenibacillus > Paenibacillus sp. OSY-SE. Next base: position 140,942 of record NZ_ALKF01000200.1, read on the forward strand.
TAATAAACCTAAGACTGGTCCATATGTATAATAGAGGCTTCTTATCCACCCATTACCGGAAGAAGGGAGGTGACTCACATGATTGTGTGTGCCGGGGTGAACAAGTATTTCGGATCCTTTCAGGTACTGAAGGACATCGATCTTCACATCGGGCAAGGGGAAGTTGTCGTCGTCATTGGTCCGTCCGGTTCCGGCAAAAGCACATTGCTGCGCTGCATCAACCGCTTAGAGGAGATCTCTTCGGGCACATTGACGGTGAACGGACAGAACGTCCATGACAAGAAGCTGCAAATCAATGCACTGCGCAGACAGATCGGCATGGTCTTTCAGCATTTTCATTTGTACCCCCACAAAAAAGTAATCGACAATATTATGCTTGCCCCGATGAAAGTACTCGGCCTGCCGGAGCAGGAAGCGAAAGAAAGAGCCATGTACTATTTGCGGAAAGTCGGCATTCCTGAGAAAGCTGACTCGTATCCATCGCAGTTGTCAGGGGGACAGCAGCAGCGTGTGGCCATCGCCCGCGGCCTTGCGATGAATCCGGCTATTATGCTATTCGACGAGCCTACGTCTGCGCTAGACCCGGAAATGATAGGTGAAGTGCTCGATGTAATGAAATCGCTTGCTCGCGAAGGAATGACAATGGTCGTCGTTACGCATGAGATGGGCTTTGCGCGTGAGGTTGCCGACCGCATCGTCTTTATGGATGAAGGACAGATTGTGGAGGAAGCGGCGCCTGCGGAGTTTTTCAACAAGCCGAAGGAGGAACGGGCTCGAATCTTTTTAAGCCGGTTATTAAATCACTGAGATCTGGAGGATGAGAATGAGAAAGATGTACCGAAACAAATGGTTTCTTAGCGGAATGATTCTGATGTTGGCGGCTTTCGCGGTAGCAGGATGCGGAGGGAAGGAAGCCGGAACCGAGAACCAATCCGGTACGGGGAAAGCCGCTTCGACCGTCGAAACAGCCAAAGAGCGCGGCAAGCTGGTCATCGGCGTCAAGTTCGATACGAATCTATTCGGCTTGAAGGACCCAGCGAGCGGCGAAGTGAAAGGATTCGACATCGATATCGCCAAGGCAATAGCCACGAAGCTGCTCGGGGACGAGAGCAAGCTGGAGCTGAAGGAAGTGACTTCGAAGACTCGCATTCCGATGCTGCAGAACGGCGACATCGACGCGATAATCGCCACAATGACCGTCACGGAGGAGCGGAAGCAGCAGGTTGATTTTACGGAGGTCTATTACAATGCCGGACAATCGTTGCTGGTGAAGAAGGGAAGTCCGATTCGATCGATTGACGACGTGAAGAAAGGCGTTAAGGTGGTGGCCGTCAAAGGGTCGACCTCGACGAAGAACGTCCGCGAGAAGGCGCCTGACGCGGAAGTGCTTGAGTTCGAGAACTATCAGGATGCGTTCACCGCTTTGAAATCGGGCAAAGGAGAAGTATTGACGACGGACAATTCAATCTTGTTCGGCATGATGAAGCAGGACCCGAATTTCGAGATGGTCGGGGGCAATTTTACCGACGAACCGTACGGGATTGCGGTCCGTAAGGGAGATATGGAATTTGCCTCCTTCATTAATAATTTGTTGAAGGAAATGAAAGAAAACGGTGAATACGACAAGCTGTACGAACAATGGATGGGCGAGAAGCCTTCTAAATAGCTGTCGTCTGGCGCCAGTACCGGATACTTTACGAACGTCTAACTGCACCGGGGAGGTGGGAAAGGCATGCTGGATGTTTCCGTACTAATCGGAAATTGGGACCGCTACATGACGGGATTCGGCAACACACTGGCGATTAGCGTTCTCGCCCTTATCGGCAGCTTTGTCATCGGGACGCTGTTCGCGGTATTGCGCATAGCTCCCAATCGGCTGCTGAACATCATCGGTGCGGCTTACGTGGAGTTCGTGCGCAACATCCCGCTCATCTTAATCGTCTTCCTGTTCTACAATGGCTTACCTGCTCTTCACCTCAATCTGAACGGATTTGTGGCGGGAACACTCGGACTCACCGTGTATACTTCGGCATTCATCGCAGAAGCGATACGGGCCGGTATTCTGTCTGTTCCTCAAGGGCAGACGGAAGCTGCACGTTCAGCGGGATTGACGTACGTCCAGACGATGCGGCACATTATCCTTCCACAAGCGATGCGAATTGTCATTCCGCCGCTCGGCAATCAGTTCCTGAATCTCATCAAAAATTCATCTGTCCTCGGTGTCATTGCAGGACTCGATCTGATGTACTACGGCGACCTCATCAATTTAGATACGTTCAAGACATTCAGCGTTTATATATTTGTTGGCATGTTCTATCTCATCCTAACGATACCAATGAGCTTCGCAGTGAATGCCTTGGAACGACGAATGGCCCGAAGCGGATAGAAGAGGGGGGGGAATCGTTGGACTTCATCGGAGCTTATTCATCCGATAATGTGCTCTATATGCTGGAAGGGTTTCTCGTCACGATTGGCGTGGCCTGCATCGCGATTATTTTGAGCTTTCTCGTTGCCTGTCTGCTCGCCGTCGTCCGCTATGCCCGTATTCCTGTCTTATCACAGTGCACGGCTGTCCTCGTCGAGATAATTCGGAACTTGCCGCTGCTTCTCATTATCTTCTTCGTCTTCTTCGCCCTGCCGCAGGTCGGGCTGAAGTTGAGCGTGTTCGCGGCGGCAATTGTGGCGCTCACCATCTTCGAGGCTGCTATGGTGTCAGAAATTATTCGTGCTGGTCTTATGTCCATAGACAAAGGCCAAATCGAAGCTGCCCGTTCCAGCGGGCTGTCCTTCATCCAAACGTTAAGATTCGTCACCATGCCGCAAGCGTTAAGGCGCATGATCCCTCCGATGGTAAGCCAATTCATCGCGCTGCTCAAGGATACGTCGCTCACCGTCATCATTGCGCTCCCGGAGCTGATGCACAACGTGCAGATCGTCAACGGACAAAGCGTCAACTACATCATTCCGACTTACCTCTTCGCGGCTCTGCTCTATTTTATCGTCAACTATGCATTATCCATGTTCGCGCGCAGGCTCGAGCTGCGTGGTTAGATTGAACGTGGCTGGCGGCTCTCTTGAGTCTTGAGTGTGATGGCCCTAGGGGTTGCTCAGACTCGACTCAAGGAGCCTTGTTACTACTATGGAACACTATTATAAGGTTATGAAGCTGAGCTGTTGTACCTCATCATACGGTGCCTTGATCCATTCTCCCTAATACTCAGATAGAGCCGCAATTGCCGTAGAGCGAACGGGACAATGTCAGGTAAAATGATGTCTCTCTGAGAGAAGGGGAGAGTGCCGCTAAGGGCATGTAAATGAACTATGCTCACATGCTTCCCGTTGAGTCATGTCATCCATGTAATCGGCAAAGAATACACTTGGACAAGCAATGCAAGCGGAGAATCAACACATGTGTCATGCTCAGGATGGCTTTACTTTCAAGGAACAGAAAAGTTGGATCATTCCCAATACTCATAGAGTGAGGACATCGTTGCAGATTATCGAGCGGGTGCTGCAATGGTTCAACCGTTTTTTATACGTACCGGATACGATAACAACAGAACAAAGACAAAAGACAGGCTGCCACATGGCAGCCTGTCTCATTTTTCGAACGGGTACTTGGGAGGAACTACGAAATTACTTCAGAGGCTCCATACCCATTGCAGCCCATTCTTCTCGGGAAGGTCCGTATACACCAGGCACGGCGAGACCAGCCTGTCGCATCAATATTGTCAGCTGACCGCGGTGATGGTTCTGATGATTGATGAGCAGCATCAAAATCACGTTGTTCGGCATTTGTTGTCCGAACATGTCGCTCTTCACCTGCAGCGTGTCGTCCGTCCACTGCGACTTCAACGCTTGCATCAATGCATCAGTCGTGCGGCGATAGCTCTCGGCAATTTTCTGAGCCTCTGACGGTTCTGGAGCATCGCCGCCAGGCGCTTCGATCTGCAAACCGGCTCCCCCCATGATGACCTGTATTGAAGTCACGATATGCCATGCGATCGTTCCAAGCGTTCGATCTTGCGGCGTCACGTCTTGCTTCAGCGATTCATCGGTGAGCGCATCGAGTATGCGCTGAGTTGCACCTGCCTCGAATTCCCACGTTTGCAGAAAACCGTTTATCGTTTGATACATACGATCCCTCCTTATTAATTTGGCAGCGCTATTGCTTGATGGTTTCAGGCTCTTTGTACTCCACGCCGAAAGTATCGACCGTCACTTTCTTCATCTTTTGCGGAGTATTAGGCTTATCCTGCGCATCTCTAGGTGTGCTGACGATCTCTTGGACCATCTCCATTCCTTTAGTCACTTTGCCGAAGGCAGCGTATTGTCCGTCCAGATGAGAGGCTTCGGCAACCATAATGAAGAACTGGGAGCCGGCCGAATCCGGAGAAGCAGACCTTGCCATGGAGATGACGCCTTCGCTATGCTTCAAATCATTTTGAAAATTGTTGTCGGCAAATTCCCCTTTAATGCTGTAGCCGGGACCACCGATGCCTGAACCTTCCGGATCGCCGCCCTGAATCATGAATCCTGGGATGACGCGATGAAAGATCAGTCCATCGTAGAACCCTTTTTTCACTAATGAAATAAAATTGTTTACCGTATTCGGAGCAGTATCGGGGTAAAGCTCCAATTCAATTTTTTTACCGTCTTCCATTTCGATTATGACAAGCGGATTCTTTCCGTTCGAAGCCGGCTCCTTCTTCTCAGTGTCAGACACGTTCGATGTGTCTGTGGCGGATTGGGCATTGTCCGCGTTTGATTTGGCGCCGCATCCTGCGATCATGATCATCGCTGCAATCAATAGAATGGACAAACTTAGTACTTTTCTGCTCCTCATGAATCGATTCCTCCTGCGTTCTGCTGCATTATACAGTACAGTATGCCATTGAACTAACTGCCAATCAAGCCACGGTTCGTGTTCTTGCGAATTGCACCTGATTGGAATACGATTGGAGAAACAATTCTAATGAGTTGTTGAAGGGGTTCGAGGCATCATTTGGCATTGAAGGCGCAACAAGCAGGAGGTTGAGCGTACGACCCGGAAGGAAGGCGACCTATCGGTGACCGAAGCGCTCATCATATACAAGCCTGCCAATGAGAAGATGCATATCTTTCAAGTGAATTTGAAAGCCGGTATGATAAGCGTGGTCTTCTTCAATGACAATGAATAATCGTGATGGATCAACCGGAGCACCAGCCGGAAGGACGGAACTAATTTCTGGTTATGCTTTCATATATGTTTGTCATCAACAGCGAATTTGTGCGGCAGCGCATCATCCGCTGTTGATTTTTTTGCTGCAAAATTATTCATAGCAAGTATGTTTACCTAATCCATGGAAGGCTTGCGGACATAAGCTGTTCATAATGGACGGTCTTCGTCTCGCATCAAATGCAAACCATATTAATAAAAAATAAAATGGAGGCTTTCATGATGAACAAAAGAAAAACTGTACGCGTGAAGCAAGCGCTGCCGCTGCTCAATCAAAATGTTCCAGGATTGTCTGGACCCGAGTCACCATTGACTGAAGCGACCGGTAGCGGGCCGTTTACTGCCAAGTTCTCGTTGTTGGAGCGATTCGGGGGCATTGATGGCATCATGACGACGGTCGGTCACGTTCAAAAATTGTACGGCATGTATCAGCAGCTCAATTCGATGATGCGAACGTTCGGTTTATTGGGCGCGCCGCAAGTGGCCGTATCCAATTCACGCGGTAAACGTTTGCAGAAAACAACCCGAAAAACACAGACAGCTCGTTCGTGCGCGACATCATCTCGCAAACATGCAAAAAGGGGTTGAACACTCGCCAACAAGTAGCAATAGCTCAGAGACTCGGGAAAGGACTGCTGGCTTGGCCCGTATCTCTCTTCACTGTCCATGAACGGAAGCCGCCCAATTTACGCGGCGGTTTCCGATTGGGTTACCATCGTACATAAGTTGCGAAAGATTGGCGATCAGGAGAAGTCTTTTTACTAGATTGTTAGTATATGGTACTATTTTATAATAGAACATAATTCGAACTGTTCATTCCAATGGTGAGAGGGGTAAATAAAGATGGAAAAGAGACTGACACGCGCCGAAGTCCCGCAGGAGGCAACGTGGAAGCTGGAAGATTTGTTTACGACCGTACAGGCGTGGGAAGCTGAGCTGCAATCCATTCATGCAGATGTAGGTACGGTGACGCAATATAAGGGTCAATTACATGAGAGCGCCGCAACCTTGTTGTCTTGCCTCAATGCGCAGGAAGCACTTCAAGAACGGATTGGCAAGGTATCCGCATACGCGCGGTTGTGTCTATCCGAAGACAGCACGAACTCGGATCACCAAGCCAATTCGGGCCGGGCCGGGAACATTATGTCTGAGGTGTCCTCCGCGCTATCGTTTGTCAAATCGGAGATTTTGGCGCTGCCGAATGGTACACTTCAGCGCTACTTCGAGGAAGAGCCTGAGCTGCAAGTATATCGGAGAAGTCTGCTGTTGCTGCTGGAGACGAAGCCGCATCAGCTATCCGCGGAGACGGAAGCGGTTCTGGCGTCGCTGGGGGAGGTCCTTGGTGCACCTTATCGAATCTACCTGCGGAGCAAGCTGTCGGATATGACATTTGAACAGGTGCAAGACAAGAACGGGAACACATTGCCTGTATCCTTTGCTCTATATGAGAACAAGTATGAGCAGTCTCCGGATATTGTGCTGCGGCGGGCAGCGTCTCAATCGTTCTCAAAAACGTTATCAACCTATCAGAATACGTTTGCCGAGACGTATGCGACGGAAGTAAAGAAACAAATCGTGCTGTCCCGTCAGCGGAACTACGAATCTGTTACCCATATGCTGCTTCAGCCGCAAGAAGTAACGATAGACATGTATAATAATATTCTCGATGTCATCCAAGCAGAGCTGGCTCCCCATATGCGCCGATTAGCCAGGCTGAAGAAGCGTGTCCTCGGCTTGGACAAGATGTTGTATTGTGATTTGAAGGCGCCGTTGGATCCGGAGTTCAATCCAGAGATCACCTATGAAGAAGCAAGCCGCTTAGTTCAGGACGCGCTGCAAATTATGGGCCCTGAGTACGGAGAGATTGTGAAGACCGCATTCTCCGAGAGATGGGTCGACTACGCGGATAATGTCGGCAAATCGACAGGCGCATTCTGTTCGTCTATTTACGGAGCGCACTCATACATTCTCGTGTCTTGGGCGAACAATATGAGAGGCATGTTTACGCTTGCTCATGAAGTTGGTCATGCTGGGCATTTTATGCTGGCAGGACGATATCAAAGACTGGTCAACACGCGCCCGTCCCTGTACTTCATCGAAGCGCCATCAACGATGAATGAGATGCTGCTGGCTCAGCATATGATGAGCCAATCGACAGACAACCGCATGCGTCGGTGGGTCATTATGCAGCTCTTGAATACGTATTACCACAACTTCGTCACCCACCTTCTCGAAGGTGAAATGCAAAGACGCGTCTATCATTCGGCGATGGCCAATGAGCCTATTACTGCAAAGACATTGTCAGAGAAAAAGGGCGAGGTGTTGTCATCCTTCTGGGGCAATGAAGTGGAGCTGGATGAAGGCGCAAGACTGACTTGGATGCGCCAGCCGCACTACTACATGCAGCTCTATCCATACACATATGCCGCCGGTCTGACAGCATCTACGGCAGCGGCCCGATTGATTCAGGAGGAAGGCCAGCCTGCTGTAGATCGCTGGCTGCAAGCGCTCAAAGCCGGAGGAACGCTCAGTCCGTTGGAGCTGATGAAGCTGGCTGGTGTTGATATGTCCGAGCGCCAACCGATCCAACAGGCTGTCGCTTATGTAGGCTCTCTGGTGGATGAATTGGAAAGCTTGTTCTAGGCAGCTCAATTGAATTGAATCGAGGTCTATTGATCGAAGCCGGCATCTCTGTGCAGAGTGCCGGCTTCGTCGATCTAGTCAGGTTCAATGCTGCCCTGAAATCGGATTGTTAGCCAGAGTGAGCGACACCTTCAATGGCAGATGATCTGAAGCAGAAGGCAGGAGACGAAGCGCTTCAACCGAATCGATCTGGAAGTGTGAGCTGGCGAAGATGTAATCTAACTGAAACAAAGGACGATACGAGGGAAAAGTGTGTACGGGAGATGAGTGAGCAGCATGACACACGTCGCGCACACAGTCATTCATTTTCAGCCAGGTTGCTGTCCCCGGTCTTAAATTAAAATCACCCATCACAAGGTGTGGCATTGATTCATTGATAAGCTTTTTGCGAATCCTATTCGCTTGTATTGCTTTCAACACCGGATTAATGCTTAAGTGGGTCACGAACAATTTAAACGGTTGCCCGTGTGCCAGCAGACATGCTTCCAGCATGGCGCGTCCTTCGATCTTAATTGGAAGCACATTCAAGGGGTGATTGGAGTGGCTGATGATTGGGAAACGGGAGAGAAGGCCGTTTCCGTACTGTCTTGGTGTTCTTTTCAATGAAGGCAGAGTCACCGTCGCTCCAAAAGCCGCATGCATGTTCAAGCGTTCAGCTAACCATTTCAGTTGATCGACGAAAGCGCTCCTTCTTAAAAAGCTCCGATCCAGTTCATTTAATCCGATGACATCTGCACCGCTTGCTTCAATGATATGTGCGATCCGGCCCAGGTCCAACTTGCCGTCTGTCCCTCTGCCATGATGTATATTGAACGTCAATATGTTGAGTTGCATAAGATACCTGCCTTATTCTAGAAGCTGCTTGAACTAGTATGACCAGTTATTGAATCTGGGTGAATATGTTATATCATTTTCGGATATAAGATAGCAAGCGGCGCTTGACAGGGATTTACGGGATAAAATATACTGATGTGATGGTACTAAAAAAAATATATTAGTACCCGTGTTACAGCGAGGAGGGAGACACACATGAAAGACCGTCTCATGCAAGTCGCCTTGGAATTGATGACATCGCATGGTCTCAAGTTCACGATGAGTGATCTTGCGAGTGAGTTAGGCACGAGTAAACGGACTATCTATGAGCACTTCGCGTCTAAAGAGGAGCTGATCGGGGCGATCGTCGACGAATCCATCGCAGAGGTCATTCAAATCGAAAAAGGAATATATGAGGACGACAGCTTAAGCTGTGTCGAGAAATTGAAGCAAGTGCTTTCCATTGTTCCAAGCGGTCTGAAGCTGAGCGACAGACGGCTGCTGGCGGAGATGAAGCGTTTTTCCCCGAATGAATGGAGTAAAATCAATAATTATTTGCAAGAAGAGTACGGATGGGGAACGGTGAAAAACATTCTCGAAGAAGGGATAGCAGCCGGTGATATCCGTCCCGTGCATGTCCCGAGCGTGCTGCAAATGATGATAGGTGCGTCAGCAGCAATATTCGATCCGGACTTCTTATTGCGCTCGTCCTGCACATTGCGGCAGGCTGTCGAAACGATGGCGGAGATGCTGACCTTCGGTTTGTCTGCAGCTCAAGAGAATGTGAATGATGCAAGGGAAGGATAAAGAGCGAGTAACAACCTCATAAAAGGAAGTGACAACGATGCATTGGCTCTTTTTGCTTGGCGCTATCGTACTGGAAATTGCCGGCACGGTATCGATGAAGCTGTCGCAAGGCTTTACGCGGCTGCTGCCGTCGGCACTTATGATCGTTTTTTATTTATTGGCCTTCACTAGCTTGAATTTCTCGCTCAAGCAAATTAACGTCAGTGTCGCCTATGCCATCTGGTCTGGCGTTGGAACGGCGGCCATCGCCGTTATCGGCTACATGTATTTTCAAGAGGAGCTGACTTTTCTGAAGATTGCATCCATCATCTTAATCATTCTCGGTGTAATCGGCCTGAACATTGGCGGAGGAGCGCATGCCAGTGAAGTGAATGATGTTCGAGCCGTTCAGAGCTCGGAAAAGGAGGAACGGTCGATCCCGATTGCTGCGGACTCAACCGCTTCCACTCTAACTAGCAACGTCAAAATCGTCGAGAGGAGGGAATAAGCGATGCGATGGATGAGAGTGTTTTTCTGGATAACAGATGTCGGATTCATCTTGTATTGGGCGGTGACGGCGTTAGAGCTGATTCCGCCTCAATATCTATACAGCGATTACAGCAACCCCATATTGGTCGCATGGAACTGGTCTTTCATGCCCCTAGATTTGTTGATCTCATTTACCGGTCTATACAGTATGTTGCTGCAGAAGCGCGAACGGGAAGCTTGGCGCATGTGGGCGCTCATTTCGCTCGTACTTACGTTCTGCTCAGGACTGCAGGCGATCTCCTACTGGGCGATTCGCCTCGAATTCGATCTGGCTTGGTGGATACCGAATGTGTATCTGCTTCTCTATCCGCTCTGTTTCATTCCGCTATTGCTGCGTCGACAGGCGGTCCGCTAGGTCTGGTGCAAGTCTGGCCGATCGCTGCGCGAAGAAGACGGGAATAAGGCCATCACGGCTGGAGATAGGAATAAATGGACCTCCTTGCGACAACATTACTAACGTATAGCCAATAGGGAGGTATCGAGTATGAATAAGCAGCGAGCTATGGAGATTGCGGCTTCACCGGACGTGGTGGAGGTCACCTATGAGGGAACGCCGATTTATATTCAACACGTGAACGAACAGAATGAGACGGCCCGCATCTTTCCGCTTGACCAACCGGAGCAAGAACGGGAGGTCCCTTTAAGCAGCTTAGTGGAACGATGATGACCGTTCGACCACATTAAAACAGAACAGGCGATGGGAGACAGATTCCCATCGCCTGTTGTTGTGTATGGGACAGCCAGTCCATAGGATTGCGGCAATTTTTATCCGCGCGCGCATATATATAAGACATGCCTATAGCGGAGTTGATCAAGGTGCGGTATGTCCACAAAGCAATTGCAATATTACTTGGGAGTTTGTTAATCGCTGCAGGAATTCAATTTTTTCTTGTCCCCTTCAAAGTGCTCGACGGAGGAATCGTTGGCATCTCGCTCATACTGAATTATTTGTTTGGAACGAAGGTGGGGCTGGTCATTATCGGATGCAGCATTCCGATCTTCGCTGTGGCATGGGTATACCGACGCGAATTGTTTTACAACAGTCTGCACGGAATGTTCATATCATCCTTCATTATCGATTTGTTCGAACCGCTGCAATATCATTTTCTCTATTATGTGAACTTATCTCCACCGATGAGCTCCACGATCGGAGGTCTCATCATTGGAACGGGTATAGGCATCATGCTGCGATTCGAAACAAGCACGGGAGGAACTGATCTGTTGGCGAAGCACATCTCCAATGTGCTTAATATCAATGCGGGCTTCATTATTTTCATTATGGATGCGATCGTGATCGGTATTGGCGGCTTGCTTATTTCGACGGAGACACTGCTGCTCTCTCTCATTGCGATTTCCAGCGGCGGCATCATGACAAGCCTGTGCGTATCGAAGGGCAAGACATAGCCCTATCGGGCTATCCTAAAATCTCAACCTCTTCATATACTGTCTGAAAGGCTTGTCTATAAGCGTAGTTCAAAAAGGTCACTAATGGGACGTTTTGAACAACTGTGTAAGGGGAGATGAAAGATGAGCAACCGTCAGCCTACTATGGAGCGGCAGTCTTTGTCGATCTCAGGCATGACATGCGCCGCATGTGCGGCACGAATCGAGAAAGTCGTCAGCAAAATGGAAGGAGTCCATGAAATCAACGTCAACTTTGCTCTAGGAAAAGGGGATGTGACGTTCAATCATACGACAACTCCGGTAGAGCAGATTACAGACAACATCAAGCGTCTCGGATTCGACGCCCGCGTCGAAACGAATCTGTTCGCCAAGTCAGCCTTGACCAGTGCGGAGTGCAATCGGCTGCGTAACCGATTCCTCCTGTCCGCATGCTTTACCATTCCACTTCTATGGACGATGGTGAACCATTTTCACTTTACTTCCGGCATTTGGATTCCCGTGCTGTTCCTGAATCCTTGGTTTCAATTTGCAATGGCGACGTTCGTGCAGTTTGTCATTGGCGGACCTTTCTATACGAGTGCCTACCGTGCGCTTCGGCATAAGAGCGCCAATATGGACGTTCTTGTTGTCCTCGGCACATCGGCGGCTTATTTATACAGTCATTATGTTGTATTTCATCCCAATGCAACTGCGATTGGACAGCATCCGCCGTTATATTTCGAGACGAGCGCCATGATTATCACCATCGTCCTGCTTGGTAAATGGCTGGAAGCGATGGCGAAAAAACGGACGCTGCATGCGCTGGAGCAGCTTCATGCACTGCAGGCTGAGGAAGCCGACGTGCTGCGGGGGCGCACTGTTGTACGTGTTCCGCTGACGGAAGTTCTTCCCGGCGATACAATTGTCATTAAGCCCGGAGCAAAAATTCCCGCAGATGGAACCGTCATCACCGGATGGTCAGCGATTGATGAATCCTTACTAACCGGAGAATCACAGCCGGTGGATAAGCATAGCGGGGATACCGTTATCGGCGGAACGGTCAACCTGAACGGGACTTTGCATGTGAAAGCTGAGAAAATAGGCAGTCATTCGGCCTTGTCCCATATGATCCAATTGGTCGTGCAGGCTCAGCATACGAAACCATCGATTCAGCGTCATGCAGATGATATTGCGGAATTATTCGTTCCGATCGTAATGAGCTTTGCAGCGATTACTTTTGCGGCGTGGGAGTTCGTGTTCGCTCCGGGCGATTTCGGAGAAGCGTTGGAACATGCCATCTCTGTGCTTGTCATCGCCTGTCCTTGCGCAATCGGATTGGCGACGCCCACATCTGTGCTGGTCGGTTCGGGTAAGGCCGCCAAAAAAGGCATTCTGTTCAAGGATGGAAAGCATCTCGAAATGCTCCAGCAAATCGATACCATACTGCTGGACAAGACGGGAACGATTACGGAAGGGAAGCCAAAATTAACGGACTATATCGCAGTCGGCAGCATCGACGAGATGTCTCTACTCCGATACGCGGCCGCCGCAGAAGTTCATTCAGAGCATCCGCTGTCCCGTGCAGTCGTGGCCGAAGCGGAGGCCAAGTGTCTCGCGGTTCCGCCTGCTTCCGGCTTTCAGGCATTTCCCGGCTACGGCATTCGCGCATCGGTCGAGGGGAAGGACGTGCTCATCGGCACAGCCCAGTGGCTGCGCAAAGACGGCGTGAAGGTCCACGATATGGCAGAGGCCGTCAAGTTCGAGTCGCAAGGGAAGACGGTGTTGTATGTGGCCATTCAGGGGAGGCTGGCCGGCTTATTGGCGGCTCGTGACAGCATCAAGGCCACGTCAGTCCAAGCGATTGACACATTGCGCAAGTGGGGTGTCGACGTTGTCATGGTCACAGGTGATCAGGAACGAACGGCCTTGACGATTGCGCAGGAAGTGGGGATCCGCAGCGTGCATGCCGGTTCCTTGCCGGATGATAAAGTCAAAGTACTGCAGAAGCTGCAGCAGGCAGGCAGGAAGGTCGCGATGGTCGGTGATGGTGTTAACGATGCTCCCGCATTAGCTGCGGCAGATATCGGCGTCGCGATCGGGACCGGCGCTGACATAGCCGTTGAGGCGGCGGATGTCAATCTGGTGCGTGGTCATCTTACCGGGTTGACGGATGCTATCCGCATCAGCCAGAAGACGATGGCGAACATCAAGCAAAATTTGTCGTTTGCCCTCATCTACAACGTGCTCGCCATTCCGCTTGCGGTCATTGGTTGGCTGGAGCCGTGGATGGCCGGGACTGCCATGGCGTTAAGCTCCATATCCGTAGTAAGCAACGCGCTGCGGCTTCAGCATTCGAAATGAGCGACAGGAGGCGAATGATGAATCAGACCTTGCTGCTTACCGCGTTGTCGGGCCTGATGAGCGCGCCGCATTGTGTGCTCATGTGCGGAGGGACGATGGCGAGCTTCACCTTAAATGCGAACCAAGGACCGCTTGCCGTAGCAGCCGCTTACAACTTGGGGCGCGTGTGTACGTATACGCTTATTGGCGCCTTCATGGGCCTGATCGGATCGTTCGTCGATGGAGCAGGGGTGTTGATCGGTCTCCAAGGGATATCCGGAATTATGGGCGGACTCCTTATCATGCTATGGGTGTTCGGCAAAATTACATTGCCTGTCCAGCGCTTCAGCCCGCTGCGGCTGGCCGTTGTCCAGCGTTGGCTCACCAGGCTGCGGGGAAGCAAGGAGCGCTGGACCATCTTGCTCAGCGGGGTGCTGTTCGGGTTCATGCCATGCGGCTTAACCTATGCCATGCAAATGAACGCCGCCGCAAGCGGGAACTCGTGGAGCGGTGCGGCAATCATGGCCGTGTTCGGCTTAAGCACGTTCCCGACGCTATTAGTCGTTGCCTTGTTCGCCAACCACATTCATAAATGGCTGCGCAGTTATATGACGACAGCCGGTAAAGTGTTGGCGGTCATCATCGGCCTGCTGTCGATATTGCGGGGCATGGCTGCGAACGGCTGGATTCCCCATCTGTACCCATGGCTGTGGTAGGCCACAGGTGCAGATAGCCGCTTTTCATTGCACGGCCTCAAATGGATGGACGGCCTCGACCAAGCTTCCGCCGCTATGCACAACGACTAGCATTTCCCACATTCCCGCCATGAGGGGCACGGCCTCTCCCGTGTAAATACCCGGTTCCGCTTCGCTTATCTTGACCTCAATCCGCCCGCACATCATGTGCGGCATCGATAGGGCGGCGCTCATTTCAGCTCCGCTCACCGGCTGTCCGCTGCCGTCACTGAGGCGAATCGACAGCGTGGCTGATGCCAGCATCTGTGGCGGAAACGGTGCGATTTCCGTCTGCAGCTCGACACCTTCCTGCTGCACAGTCATCACTGCTTCATATTGAATCGAATCCTTCCACGTATAGCCGGCGCTGATGAGGAGGAGCAGGCTAATGGCGGCGGCTGCGCCAACGATGAATGGTTTCAGCTTCATTTTCATATCTCCATAAAGGGAATTTGTTAATGTGTATCCGGCTACGGGTTGTACTATGACATATGACATCATTGCATTCAAAACTTACAAATTTGAACTGTCACAAATTTGTGCGGATGACTAGCCCGATCGAGTCATGCCGCAATTCAGCAATCCGTTACAATGAGACGTAGATTTGGGAAACGGAGGCTGAACTATGAAGAACATACATATCGGATTTGGGATTGTGCTCCTGCTGGCCGTGTTCATGTCAGGCTGTTCGGGCAAGGAAAAACCGAATGATTTCGACTGGAAGGTCAACGCGCTGTCTGCGGTGGATCAGAACGGAAATGCCTTTGCGACCGGAAATATGGCAGGGAAGGTATGGCTGGCGGATTTCATGTTTACAAGCTGTACGACGGTGTGTCCGCCAATGACTTACAATTTGACGCAAATCCAGGACATGCTGAAAGGTAAAGGGATTCAAGAGGTGGAGATCGTATCGTTCAGCGTCGATCCAAGTGTGGATACACCGGAGAAGCTGAAGCAATTCATCGGAAAATATGAGGCGGACACGAGCAGTTGGCGGCTCGTCACGGGATACGACCAGGAGACGATTGAGCAATTCAGCCGTGATTCCTTCAAGACGCTTGTGCTGAAGACGGAGGATTCGGATCAGGTGACGCACGGCACTTCCTTTTTTCTGGTCGACCAGTCGGGAACGGTATTGACGAAATACGATGGCCTGGAGCCGGATCATGACAAGATCGCAGCGGACGTGCGGGCTTTATTGGATTAATTGCGCATCAACGGCATGACGGACGTTCCGGCTAGGCTCACGTTGATTCGCACGGTCGTCGACAAGCTGTATACGAACGTGGATTGGTCCATCGAAATGGAGGAAGGCTTGGATACCGGTAAGAGGATACAATGACGCTTGCTATGTTATAATGAAATGAGTACAGACTAGATATTGCATGGACAGATAGGAGGAGACATATGCCGAAAATCGTGCTTATTCGTCATGGCCAGAGTGTGTGGAATCTAGAAAACCGGTTCACCGGATGGACGGACGTCGACTTGTCGGATCAAGGGCTGCGCGAAGCACGGGAAGCGGGAGAAATCCTGAAGAAGAACGGATTTGCGTTCGATATCGCTTATACTTCCGTGCTTAAACGGGCGATTCGTACCCTGTGGATTGTGCTGCATGAAATGAACCAAATGTGGATTCCCGTCCATAAGACCTGGATGTTGAACGAGCGTCACTACGGTGCGCTGCAAGGCTTGAACAAGGCGGAAACCGCCGCGAAATATGGTGAGGAACAGGTGCATTTATGGAGAAGGTCGGTCGAAGTAAGACCGCCTGCCTTGGATAAGAGTGATTCGAGATACGAAGCGTTCGCTCCTCAGTACCAAGAATTGCAGGAAGGGGAGTTCCCTCTCACTGAAAATTTGGAGGACACGGAACGAAGAGCGCTCAAATATTGGCACGATACGATTGTACCTTCGATTCAAGCGGGCAAGCGAGTCATCATCTCTGCGCACGGGAACACGTTACGGGCGCTCGTCAAATATTTGGATGACATTCCTGCAGACGGTATCGCCAACTTGAACATTCCTACAGGAGTACCGCTCGTATATGAATTGGATGACAATCTGAAGCCAATTAAACATTACTATATAGGGAATGAAGGACCGTTGCCGGAAGGAAACGTAGCCAAACATATCTAGTGACGTCATGTCATAATATCGGGGAGAGCCGCACGTGGCTCTCCTTTGTCGTGATTACAGGCTTTAGCGGTAAACGCTTATGTACAGAATGAGCGCCGCTATGATGCTGGGCAGACCAAGCAGCCATAGGGTCACGTTCAACCGCAACCGTCGTTGTTCATCCTCCGCGGTATCATATTCTTGATTGAACCGCTGATAGCTCGCATCGCTGAAGGTGCCGGACAGCAGTCCGGCAATTGCCCATAGACCGAGACCGATAGAGCCGCTGCCGACGAACATTTGGTGAAGATTCCCCCAAATCAAACAATATATTGCTGTAACGATGACGATAAGCAGCCCGAGATTAATCCGTTTCGCCATATTTCTCCCCTCGGTGTCTCAATTTATCCCAAAGCTCTATTATACTTAAATATGGGTAATAGTGGAATGTAAAAAGTGAGTGCAAGCATAACGAAGCCAACGCCGGGACACGATAAAATGGAAAATAGCAGGGAAACGATGGAAGGAAGAGATTCACATGTTCGATTGCATCATTATTGGCGGCGGAATTGCTGGCCTGCAGGCTGCGATTCAGCTTGGACGCTATGAGCATCGCGTGCTCGTCATCGATTCGGGAACCGGACGTTCTACATTATGCCGCCGGTACCGCAACATTCTGGGCTGGCCCGACGGTGTTGCAGGGGATGAGCTGCGTCGGCTCGGACGAATACAAGCGGATACACTCGGTGTTCACTTCGTCACTGGCAAAGCCGGATCCGCAGGCGGAAGTGAGGAAGAAGGGTTCTTCGTCATAGTCGGTGATGGCGCAGATAAGGTGAAATATCTGGCGCATTCGCTGCTGCTAGCCACTGGAATCATGGATCGGCTCCCTCCAGTTCCCGGACTGCGCGAATGTCTTGGCCTGACGCTCTACGTATGTCCGGACTGTGACGGTTATGAGGTCCGCAACCGCCGCACTGTCGTAATCGGAGCAGGCAACACCGGTGCCGAGATGGCATTGACCCTCCGCAGCCGGACGAACGAATTAATTTATATCAATCATGAGCGCACTGCAATTAAAGATGAAATGTACCGTGAACTCAATGAGAACGGAATCCCCGTCATGCATGAACAAATGAGCGAAATCACGGTTGCTGGAGATGGAGAGATGACCGGAGTAAAGCTCGTACAGGGCGGGGTTATCGAGGCGGAGCGGGGATTTGTCGCCTTTGGCGGCAATGCCGTCCATACGGATCTGGCGACGGAACTGGGGGTTGAACGGATGGAGAACAAGCACATTCCGACCGATCCGCGCAGCAAGATGACCAATGTTCCGGGAGTGTGGGCAATTGGCGATATTGGCGTGCATTCCGAACAGGCCACGATCGCAATGGGGGAAGGAGCGCAAGCGGCGATATGGATCCATAAGTCGCTCGTACGCCGTCGGGGAAGCTGAGAGAGCTTTTTCATTCGCCCCTTTCATTTTTTCAACATTTAATAGAGGAGCAGCAAATGCGGATTGCTTTTGGGGACGAGATAAGTGTACATTAAGAGAATATACGTCTTCAGCAATGATTGCTTTCAAGGAGGAATAAATACATGACTGAACGCATGCTTGTATTTGTCGGTTCGTATGCGGAAGCATCCGATCCAGGGGTATACGTCTATGAATTTAAAGAAGAAACAGGAGAGCTCACGCTGCAGGATCAAGTGTCGGGATTGAAGAATCCGACATTTCTAAATGTGAATGTGCCAGATGCAAAGCTGTATTCCATTGCAGAAGGTCAGTCGGAAGCAGGCGTGAAGACGGGTGAAGCGGTATGCTTCTCCATCGACCCTGCTCAAGCGAAGCTGCAGGAGTTGAACCGTGCGCTCGCTGTCGATGCTCCGACTTGTCATATTCAACGCGATGCGGACAACCGTTACCTATTAGTAGCTAGCTATCACGGCGGCAGAGTAGGACTCGTTGCGCTTCAAGCAGACGGTCTGATCGGCGAGCAGCTAGACGTCAAGCAGCATGAAGGCCATGGACCACATCCGGAACGGCAAGATCAGCCGCATCCGCATTCGGTGTTCTTCAGCCCGGATAACCGGTATTTGTTCGTATCGGATCTCGGCATTGATTGTATTCGCGCATATACAATTGATAAGGAACGCAAGGTGCTGCAATGGCACGGGGATACGGAAGTCCAGCCGGGCGCGGGTCCGCGTCATTTGACCTTCCATCCGAACGGGGAACTCGTCTATGTTATTAATGAAGTGAATTCTACCATTACGTCCTTCCGTTACGATGCAGAAGCGGGCCGTTTACATACGATTGAAACCGTTCCGACACTGCCGACTGATTTTATAGGAGATAATTCTTGCGCGGAAATTACGGTATCTGAGAACGGAAAATATTTATACGGTTCGAATCGGGGTCACGACAGCATCGTCGTATACACCATCGATTCCAAGACCGGACGATTGACGCTTGTGGAGCACGTGTCCACGGAAGGCAAGCATCCGCGTCACTTTGCTTTGACGCCGGGAGGACGATTCCTGATCGCCGCCAATCGCGATACGAACAATATTGCGATATTCCGGGTTGATGAAGCGACAGGCAAGCTGCAATATACCGGCAGTTCGGTTCAGGTTTCGAAGCCAGTGTGCGTGAAGCCAGTCATATTTGCGGTGTGATAGATATTTCATTTTAACCTTAAACTGATTTCGATTCGAGATAGCTTGTGCGGACAACCAATATGTTGTCCGCTTTTTATTTTGGACTGAACTATACTATGTGACATAGCAATGACACATACAATCGATTACATGGAGGAACGATTGGTATCAGAAGCGGGTAGAAAATAACAAATGGTTTCACTTTTGAAACAAAAACGTATATTATTATATTGTAGGAAATATCTTATTATAATCATTATATTATAGGAATGATGCTAGAGGAGGGACTGTATTGACGAACTGGGTTCACGCAGGTGCACTAGAAGATCTGAAGCAGGAAGGCGCAAAGGTTATTAAGGGCGGCATCGCCGTATTCTATCATGAGCAGAAGGTATATGCGGTGGATAACCGCTGCCCTCATATGGGATTTCCGCTCCATATGGGAAGCTTATGCGACGGCATTCTTACGTGTCATTGGCACCATGCGCGCTTTGACGTGTGCAGCGGAGGGACGCTGGATCCTTGGGCGGACGATGTGCCGACCTATCCCGTCAAGCTGGAAGCGGGAGAAATCTATGTCAATCCGAAGCCGCTGACCAAGGGCCAAACGGAAAGACACTTCCAGCGGCTGCATGAGGGGATGGAGCAGAATCTGGCGCTCGTCATCGCCAAGTCTGTCGTTGCCTTGGTTGAAGCTGGCGTGCCCGATTCACAGATCGCCCAAGTGGGATTGGAGTACGGAACAACGTACCGTTCGGGTGGATGGGGCTCTGGGTTGACCATTCTTGCAGCTATGGTCAACATCCTGCCGAAGCTAGAGCATTATAACCGAATACTGGCACTCTATCACGGTCTTAGACGCGTCGCTGCTGATTGTTCAGGTCGGTCGCCGAGGTTTCTTATGCAAGCGCTTCCGAATAGTGGCGTATCTATAGATAGGCTGACATCTTGGTATCGTCAATGTATCGAAGTTCGCGATACACAAGGGGCAGAACGCGTGCTGCTCACTGCGATCCGGAGTGGTGCCGACAAACGGCATATCCTGGACATGATGCTGATAGCGGCAACGGACCATTTTTATCTGGATGGCGGCCATACGTTCGATTTTCATAATAAAGCGTTTGAAATGCTGGAGAAGGCAGGCGATGAGCTGGCAGAACGTGTGCTTGCTTCCTTGGTCCCGCTGCTCGGCAATCCTTCGCGAAGCGAAGAACGGCACAGCTGGCAGCATCCGATTAATCTGGTTGCTCCGCTGCATCAAGCATTTGAAGCTCTGCCGAAGCTGAGGGAACGCAGCACCGAACAACATGACGAGTTGGACGAGGAGCAATTCATTCATCAACTGCTCGGTGATCAACCGCTTGCCGCGCTTGCTGCCATCACACAAGCATTGCAAGGCGGAGTGGCACCCGTTCACATAGCGCGCCTCGTGACACTCGCTGCTGCAGAGCGAATCAACCGGTTCCATACGCAAAATGATTTCGGAGACTGGATCGCAGTGTTGCATACGTTTACACATGCTCATGCCGTGCATGAAAGCTTGCTTCGCGGAGCAAACGATCTTACGATCCGTGCGGTCTATTATGCGGCCGTCAGCATATACCTTGACCGCTTCCTCAACATTCCCGCCGCATCGCCACCGACAGCTGAGAAGTATGGCAGCTATGGCTACACGACTGACTTAAGCGAGCTGCTGGATCTAATGAATCAACGCCAACAAGTTGCAGAAGCTGCTAACTGGGTCGCACATTACCTCGATCAAGGAGGCGATGTCGATTCGTTATTCAACACGTTGGGCCACTCATTGCTGCGTGAGGACGCCGAGTTCCACTCCTTCCAAATGATCGAAGCCGCCATCAAGGAATATGATCAATGGTCGAACATTACCGGCCCGCTTGCGAATCGGGCAAAAAGAACGATGATTCTGGCACTGACCCGCTATTTGGCTGCACATGCTCCGACTGCGCGCGAGCAGTCACACATCGCACGCATTGCGTGGCGATTACAGCGTGGAGAACGGCTGTTCAAAGACGAATAAGTGACCTGTCAATTCTGATCCAATACAACAAAATCCTTCAAATCTTAGTATTTTGCAAAAGAACGTTAGCATCGTCTATGTATTATTCCACACCTTTTTTTTACCATTAAGGAAAGTTTCATACGAATCACATGCTAAGGAGGTAGTGGATCAGGATGTGTGACAACCCGCTATTGCTCACGGATGAGCAAATGAGAAAATTTATTACTGAAGGGTTTCTGATGTTGCAGACCGATTTGCCGGAGCAATTCCATCAGCAGCTGACAGAGCAGTTGAACCTGGTGTATGAGCAAGAAGGCAATCCCGGAAATAACTTGCTGCCACGGATAAGGGAACTGCAGAAGGTGTTCGATCATCCTGTCATTACCGGAGCGTTGACGAGTGTGCTCGGCCCGAGTTATATGCTGCATGCCCATCGGCATGGACATTATAACGCAAGTCCGGTAGCAGGAGGCTGGCATAAGGACAGCTATTGGGGGTACGGCCGAATGCGGAACCATCACCCTTGGTGGGCGATGATTATGTATTTTCCGCAGGATACTCCAGTAGAATTGGGGCCGACTGGCATCATGCCCGGCACGCAAAACTATGAATCGCGTACGTTCGCTGCAGACGAGTTCGAAGGAGAGGAGTTAGCGAGCGGAAAAGCGGGCACGTTTGCCTTGATCCATTACGATATTTGGCACCGTTCCACTCCGAACGTACTCGGCCAGCACCGGTACATGTTGAAATTTGAATTTATGCGTACGGTAGCACCGCAAGCCCCAAGTTGGAATAATAAGGAGGATGCTTGGAGGAAGCCCGCCGTCCTCAATACTCCGATTGCGGAGCATGAGGTCATGTGGAAGGAATCATGGAACTGGCTGTCGGGACAAATCGGCAGTATCGCGAATACGGTTACTGGCAATGCAGAGACGGTATGTCGCCTTGGGGCTGAACTGGAGCAATCGGATGAACCAGCGGCACTCAATGCAGCGTATGAGCTTGCATGTCTTGGACAGCAAGGCGTAGAAGAGCTGTTGAAGGGGCTACGGCATGACAGCATCCCAGTGTCGAGGATTGCGGCATACGGATTATCAGCTGCGGGTGCAGACGCCGTACCCGGTTTGATCGCCGCCTTAAGCGACAAGCGGGAGGAGACGATCGTTCATGCTGTTTTTGCGCTCGGCGAATTGCGTCAGCTTGCGTCACAGTCCATTCCGACCATGGTTGGTCTGCTTGACCATTCATCTGTGACGATTCGACGCACCGTAGTAGATGCATTGGGAATGATCGAAACGCCAGCGGAGGACGTCGTGCAGGGATTAATTCAATGTTTGCATGATACCGATGTGCAAGTGCGGTTCATGACCGGGCTGTCCTTGGCCCGTCTGGGTTCTGCTGCCGAGACAGCCGTAGCTGAGTTGGAGAAGGCACTGGAAGATGATAACCGTTACGTCCGTGCCCATGCGTTGGAAGCGCTTCGATACATTGGAACAGACCAGGCGAAGGACGTGCTGATTCAATCGTTGTTCAACTCGCGTTGGTGTTCCACGACGACAGCAGTCAATTCGTTCTACCCTTGATTGTAAGATTCTGATGCATTGGCCCTCAATCAACCGATCGGATCTTCGATAATTTAGTCCAGATACGTTGAGCCCAGGCGGTGGATGCCTGGGCTTTGTCGCGTACTAGCTCTAATCTGCAGTGCTTCGATGCGGTCAATGAGTGGGGAGACGACGATGCGCTGCAGCAAAGCTTTGAGGATGTTGTAGCCCTAACGTCTCGATTGCTATGCGGTGCCTACATCCGCCGTGGTTGTAACACTCTGAGGAGCCTTGCGATCGTTAACAAGGAACACCCACACACCGAAGATGAGAAGCAGGCAAGCTAGCATTTGCAAAGGCGTCATCGCTTCCCCCAACAAAATCCATGCGAGTATGCTAGCGCCAACTGGTTCACCGAGTACGCCCATCGAAATGGAAGTGGCGTTCATGTATTTGAGAAGCCAGTTGAATAGCATGTGCCCCAACACGGTAGGGACGATCGCCATTAAGCTGAACAGCACCCATTCCTTTGCCCCGTATCCGGTCATTGCATAACCGGCACTGATGTTATACACGGCAAGACAAGCTCCCGCCACGAGAAATACGGTAAAGTTGTATACATAAGAAGAGACACGCTGCCGTAAGTCTTGACCGAGCAGCATATGTATGACTACAGCAATGGCGCCCAACACAGACAACAAATCTCCATAGAGCGCTTGCCCGGAAATTTTCAGATCTCCCCAACCGATAAGTATAACTCCAAAGAGAGAGATGACAATCCCGAATACAGCCCGCGACGTCGTCCGCTGTTTGAACAACCAGAAGGAACCGGCCATGACGAGAATCGGCTCCAGCGTCAGCAGAGCAGTGGAACTAGCTACCGTCGTGTGACGAAGCGATTCCATCCAGAGAAGAAAATGCAGCCCGAGAAAGAAACCGGACATCGTCATCCGGAGCCAATCCCTGCGCTGTATCGAGCGCCACTCCGCCCGATACGACCATACCCATGGCAGCAGCACCAGATTGGTCAGCAGCAAGCGGTACATTCCGATAACCGGAGCAGGGGCTTCCGACCATTTGACGAAAATGGCGGAGAACGAAATTGCGATCATGCCGATAACCAATAGGGCATATAAATGCGATGTTTTTCGTGATGACATTTTTCTGACAGACACCTCGGTATTTATAAAATGGATTCCTAGCATCAAAGCGTTAGTATACAACAATCCTGAAGAAGTTGGAATGATAGTTTTTTTGATACACAGAAGAAGAAGTCCCCGTAGTTGAGGACTCCTTCTAGGTGTGATGAAGGTCGGGCGCTCATCCATTTACCGTCGTTCATGCTGTGGATATTCACTTCGGCTGCTGCAACTGATCCAGCGCAATAAACTCATATCCTTGTTTTCTGGCACCATCAATAATACTGCCCAGAGCATTGGCGTTATCCTTCGAAATCGAATGGAGGAGCATAACGGCCCCGGAATGCAGCTGACTCATCACCTTGTCATATGCATAACGCGCGCCCTTCTGAGCGTTCACATCCCAATCTTTGTAGGCCAGAGACCAGAATACGTTCGTGTATCCCATCTCGCGAGTTACTGCCAACGTTCGCTCGCTGAAGATGCCACGGGGCGGGCGAAGGTAGATCATTTGCTGCTTACCTGTTACTTGTGCGACTTCCGCCTTCACCTTGTCCAGCTCTTCCTTCAGTTGCGCGTTAGAGATTTGCGTCATATCGGGATGACTCCATGAATGGTTGCCGATGATATGTCCCTCGGCGGCCATTCGTTTCAGAAGCTCCGGTTGACTCTTCACGTAGTGTCCGGTCACAAAAAAAGCAGCGGGCACTTTTTTGTCTTTTAACGTGTTCAGGATCTGTTCCGTTAATCCATTCTCATAGCCGTTGTCGAACGTGAGATACAGCACCTTTTTGCCGGTATCGCCTAAAAATATCGCTCCGTTTTTATCGATGATATTTTTGAATCCTTCCTGATCAATTGAAGGTAGCTGGCCGTTCTGGCTTCGTTTAAATCCGAAATGATAAGCGTGGTTCTCAAAGGCATACGCCGATATGCCAACTGTCATCGTCAACATGATGACCAGCAGGGACGAAATAACATATCGTTTCATTGGTTGTAACTCCTTATTGCAATCGTTTTTTTTATTCTACCGTTTACTATTTCTTGTTCGCGCCAATTTATACGATATGTCTCCGTGAAGCGCATTTTTTCGGTTTGAAGCCCTAAAATCACGCTTGACCATTTGTTTAAATGCTGATGCACAAAGGCATCGCCAATCATACAATGGTGAAGATACAAGACGATGGCTGATATCCGGCCGCCAACTGCAAATGTAGTGCGTCGGGATAAGGTTCATAAAAGCTGTCCTGTCGTGAAAGGGGTTATTACGATGGAGTTGTACTTGTCACTCGGGAGTGCCGGACCCGAAGTGCTGGAATCTGAACAAATGCTTAGCCGTTTAGGGTATTACGTAGATGTGAATGGACAATTCGATAGATACACCCAGCGAGCCGTGAGTAAGTTTCAAATGGACCGCAGCATACCGGCGACCGGGATTATCAACAATGTAACGTTTGAACATTTAAAATATGCAGTAGCCGAATATAATTCCCGAATCGGTCAGCCTTTGTCGTTTGTTCCAAAAGCAATTGCTCCGCCGTCTCCGGCTCCCCAGGAGCCGCCGGTTATGCATCAACCCGCACCG
The DNA here is from genome assembly GCF_000283315.1 of Paenibacillus sp. OSY-SE. Classification (NCBI taxonomy): domain Bacteria; kingdom Bacillati; phylum Bacillota; class Bacilli; order Caryophanales; family Paenibacillaceae; genus Paenibacillus; species Paenibacillus sp. OSY-SE. The sequence goes on from NZ_ALKF01000200.1 coordinate 166,475, forward strand.
GAATGGAGCAGTCAGCCTGAGGCGCATCAACCTGCACCGGAATGGAGCAGTCAGCCTGAGGCGCATCAACCTGCACCGGAATGGAGCAGTCAACCGGAGGCGCATCAACCATGGCGGGAGATAAACATCCCTTCTCTCATGCAGGAAGGGTCAATCAGCGGGACCATCACCAGAGCTAACAATTATAATTTTTGCATCATTGCGGGCAAGGAGTACGTTGTGAAAGCCGCCGCTCTGCATGATTCCTTAAAAAGGCATACCAGCAACTTCAATCTGTTCATATGCTGCATGGATCCGATTGCCTTCTCTATGTTAGGGAAAATGAACCTGAGCAACGTCATTCTTATTCGAGTTGAGGTCATAGAAGATGATCGCCTTCGGTATGCCAAAAGCGATCGGAAAATGAATGAGTACTGCTGGACGCTCAAGGCCCCTCTGATCGAATTCTGCCTGACTCACTATGGAATCGATTCTGTCATTTACTGCGATGGGGATATATACTTTTTCTCTGATCCGAAGCCCATTTTTGATGAATGGGGAAGCCATTCCGTATTTATGTGCCGACAGAGGGATGTCGAATGGGTAGAACAATTGTACGGAAGGTATCAAGCCGGTTTGATCGGCTTCAGAAATGATCAATACGGTCTGGAGAGTCTGCGATGGTGGAAAGAAAAATGTCTGGAGTGGTGCTACCACAGAGCGGAAGAAGGAAAGTTCGGGGATCAAAAGTATTTAGACTACGTGCCGAACTATTTTCCGAATATAAAAATATCGGATAACCTAGGAATTAACGCGGCTCCGTGGAATTGCATTTATAATAATGATTTCAGAATTTATCGGCAAAACAACGAATTATATATCGAAAATGATAAACTTGTCGCTTATCATTTTGCCTGCATAGCCATTTATAACGAGAATGAGTTCGATCTCTGGTCGATTGGTGAAATAACGATCGGCAAAGTCATTAAAAATGAAATTTATATACCGTACCTCGATAAATTAAGAGACATCATTGCATCTGTCAAAGTGAATGATGGTTATGCGTTAAGTCAAACTCTAAATCACGAGGATCCATCCAAAGCGAAAACGTATTATAAATATTCCGGATTCAGAAGAAAAATGGATCAGTGGGACCAGTTCTTTAACTTCGCAACCATCGTCCACCAAGAAAACCTGATTAGAGGGTTGGCGCTATATCATTCATTGAAAAACAAAATAGGGAATTTTCATCATTGGATCTGCTGCATGGATGATTACAGCTATCATGCGTTGAGCAGAATGAACCTGGAAAATGCATCGTTAATCCAAATGAAGGAGGTTGAAAACGAAGAGCTGTTACGAGTAAAAAGCTCGCGAAAACTAAACGAATACAGTTGGACATTAAAAGCGCCATTATGTCTTCATATCCTTGGCCATTATAAGGAAATCGACCACATCATTTATTGTGACCCGGAAGTTTATTTCTTCTCCGATCCGAAGCCGATATTGGATGAATGGTGGAAGTATTCCATTTTCTTATGCAAGCAAAGAGGGAATTATGAGCATGAACAGGTGCAAGGGCTGTTCCAAAGCAGCCTCGTCGGATTCAAGCGAGAAGAAAACAGCATTACGATTTTGAAGTGGTGGAAGGACAAATGCTTAGAAAAGTGCAGTGAGAATTACGATGCGAATGATCAAACGTTCAGAGATCAAAGATATTTAGAATATATCCCGCTCATTTTTCAAAATATTAAATTAATCGATCATAAAGGAATTAATGCCGCCCCGTGGAACGTCATCTTGAACAACCATTATTCCGTCGGGGTGCAAGAGAATAAAGTATTTATTTACGATAACGAGCTTGTATCTTACCATTTCGGAAATATGCTTATCTACAATCAAGACGAATACGATTTGTGGCAATTGGCGCCGATCTCATTCGATTATTCGATTATCAGCAATATTTATACGCCGTATATAAATACCGTAAAAGAAGTGTGCAAATCCATTCATTTCAAAACGGGAGCAGATGTATCGCTTCTTTACGAACACGCCTCCAGTAAGCATTCTGCTAAAAATTATTTCAAATTTTGATTGGCTCATATCTAATAATACGACGAGGTAGCAGGGGACTGCTGCCTTTTTTGTTGATCCACGGGAACACATATGAAATGTGCGATTCAGGTGCTATAATATCTTTGAGAGCTGAGACTAAGATGGGTACCTTAAAAAAGAAGTTATTGTGCATGTTGATATCGATAACTCCATTGAAAAGGTGATGACAGATGAAAACAATGAACTACATATTGGCAGGCTATGCAGGGGACAGTGTTCTACCGCAAGTTACGCCAGTTGACGCGGCAAGATTGACCCATTTGAACGTGGCCTTCGGTCATGTGAAGAACGACAAAATTACGATCGGCCATTTGCAGAATCTGGCTTATTTGTCCAAGTTGAAGGAATACAATCCTGAACTGCAAATTTTATTGTCTGTTGGCGGATGGAGTGCCGGCGGTTTCTCGGAAGCGGCTTCAACGGCGGAAGGGCGCCGTCTATTTACAGAATCTGCTGTGGAAATACTGCGCGCGCATCCGTTTGACGGCATTGACCTGGATTGGGAATATCCTTGCTATTCAGAAGCGGGAATTAAGTCCAGTCCTGATGACAAGACGACTTTTACGCTGCTTCTGAAAGAGTTGAGAGAGGCGATTGACCGTCAGGGACAAGAAGACGGACGTCATTACTTGCTTACGATTGCAGCGGGTGCCGATCAATATTATTTGGATGGGACTGAAATGGATAAGGTTCAGCAATATTTGGACTTCATTCAATTGATGACATACGATATGCGCGGCGGATTCCAGACGCTTACGGGCCATCATACGAATCTATTCGCCTCTACCGGGGACCTGTTCCGAATCAGCGTAGATGCATCGGTTCGTCTCTTCGTGAACGCGGGAGTTCCGCGCGAGAAGATTGTTATCGGGGCTGCCTTCTATTCGAGAATGTGGAAGGATGTGCCGAAAGAGAATGATGGCTACCTGCAAATGACTTCGTCCTCAGGAGGCTATGGTCCTGACTATTCGGCACTAGCGGCTGAATACATCGACCGCAACGGTTACATCCGTTACTGGGATGACGAAGCGAAGGCTCCTTATCTATACGACGGCAGCACCTTTATCACCTATGATGACGAACAATCTTTGACGTGCAAATGCGAGTATATTAAAGAGCATCAAATCGCAGGCATTATGTTCTGGGAGTACAGCTGCGACCGAACGGGCAATCTGTTAAGCGCATTGTACAGAGGACTCAAATAGGATCTATTTTATCACCGGGCCGTTGGCTGCTGAAATGCAGCTGACGGCCTTTTTGCTCATTTTTTTAATTGACATAATATAACTGACATGGTAAGTTTGCTTTGAACTGACTAGTCAGTTCAAAGTGGTGGTGGAAGGAGAAACATAGTGAGCAGAGTGAAAATATTAAATGCCGCGGCAGACGTATTTTCCACACATGGATATCAGCGGGCAAGCATGGATGAAATCGCTATGCAGGCAAATGTGGCAAAAGGAACGCTGTATTATCATTTTTCGGGAAAAGCGCAACTGTTTCAAACCTTGGTAACGGAAGGCATGAGTGAACTCGTCACCAAAATCCGTTCGGATTTAAATACGGATGTGACGTTGGAGGAACAAATCAAACGCATTGTGCAACACCATCTGGACCTATATCTGGATAACGGCGCTCTGGCTCGGATTGTTTTTTATGAATTGTCCAACGGCCTGGAGGACGAGGTGCTGGAGAACATTCAACAGATACACCAAGAATATATCCGCTTTCTAACCGAAGTATTGGAAATGGGAAGAGCGGAAGGGATGCTCCGTTCCGTTAACAGCAGATTGGCCGCTGTCGGTATCATCGGTATGATTGAGCATGTGTGCGCGGAGTTTTTGACAGAAGGAGAACACCTCGCTAGGGAACAGCTTGAAGAAGTAATTATTACAATTGTTACATCAGGATTGATACGTAAGGTTGAATAGTGAAGGAGTGGTGAATGCAATGGAATGGGCAAATGAAAATAACATCCTGCCGCTGTCCCACTTTGCGCAGAAACGCGCAACGGATCCGGTTTCGTGTCAAGATGGTGTATGGAATGTATACAAATATAAGCATGTCAAAGCGATATTTGGCGATCACGAACATTTCTCTTCGCAAGCGGAAGGGGATCCGGGCCATGATGAACCGATTGAATTCAGCATTTTGCGGCGGGACCCGCCGAAGCATCGCCAGCTCCGAACCTTGGTGTCGCAAGCTTTTACTCCGCGTGCAATTGAAGCGCTTATTCGCCGTATCGAAGCGCTATCGCACGAGCTGTTCGATCGGGCGGAGGGCAAAGGCGCGATGGAGGCCATCAGCGACTTTGCCGGACCGCTCCCGATTATCGTCATCGCGGATATGTTGGGTATCCCTGTGCAAGATCGGGACCGGTTCAAAGAGTGGTCTGACGCGTTGGTAGGGAACGATTATGAGCGCTATGTCTGGTGTCAAAAGGAAATGGCCGCTTACTTTGCAGCCATCGCCGAGGAACGTCGCCGTGAGCCGCAGGATGATCTCATTAGCCGGCTTGTTCAAGCGAAAGCGGATGGCGAACCGTTACAGCCGCTGGAGTTAATCGGCTTCTGTATCCTGCTGCTCGTCGCTGGAAATGAGACAACGACGAACTTGCTGTCTTCAGCACTGCTCTGCTTTGACAGCCGTAAAGACAAGTGGCACGAAATTCGCCAAGATCGCTCATTGCTTGCCCCTGCGATTGAAGAAGTGCTGCGATACTGTTCTCCTGTACAAATGATGGTTCGACGAGTCAAGCGCGATACCGAGTTGGATGGATTAACGTTTAACAAAGGACAAATCGTCAATCTGTGGATCGGATCGGCCAATCATGATGAAGACATCTTTGAACAGCCGGAATCATTCAACATCCGCCGCAGTCCGAATCCGCATCTCGCTTTCGGTCATGGTATCCATTTTTGTCTCGGTGCCCAGCTTGCGCGATTGGAGGCGACCATTGCACTGAACGCTCTGCTTGACCGTTTTCCGGATTTCCACCGCGACCGCTCGCAAGTGTTGGAACGCATCGACAGCTGGCTTGTGTTCGGTGTCAAGCGCCAGGCTATCGAGTTGAAATAATAAATGATAAAAAATGCATAAAATGGGCAAGCGCGAATGGGAAACTGTTCGTGCTTTTTTCATGATTCAGATTATTTTGGCCGGAAATAAGTTTAAAAAGAGGAGCGCCGTCCATAATTGAAATAGAGCGCATATCAAACACAATCTTTCCTTCATCGAGGAAATGGAGGAGCAGACTCCATGTTGGCAAGTATAGGGATACTATTGATTGTCTTCGTAATTATATCTATCGAAGTTCCTGCTCTGGTGAAGAACGGAACCAAGCAAGAACTGCGCGTATTTTGGGTGCTGCTTGCAATCGGAACGTCCCTTGGCATTGCATTAGGATTTAAGATCGATATTCCGAACCCGCTGGACTGGATTGTGGCAGTGTACAAGCCGGTAAGCAGCCTGATATCCAGGTTATTGCAATGAAAAATGAAAAATGAAAGGAGCAATGATAAATGCCAGCGGACGAAAATGGAAACATATCGGTACGTCAGTTCACGATACTCGTGTTTCTATATTCGGTAGGGACTACGATATTGGTCATTCCATCAAGTCTGGCAGAAGTGGCTAAGCAGGATGCATGGATTGCCGCGGTTCTTGGTGTCGGACTAGCTTTGCTATTAGTAAGGTTGTATAGCGCTGTAGGGAATTTGTTTCCCGGTCTGACCTTGATTGAAACGAACGAGCAGCTGCTCGGAAAGTGGTGCGGCAAGGCTGTTTCGCTACTGCTCGTCTTCTTTGCATTGATTACCGCATCAGAATTGTTATATTTCATGGGGACTTTTATGACGACACAAATCATGCCGGAGACCCCAATCCAAGCCATAAATATTTTATTCGCGCTTGTCGTTATTATGGGGGTGCGTCTAGGCTTGGAAGTACTTGCTCGCTCAGCAGAAATACTGTTCCCATGTTTTGTTGCTTTATTTTTGGGTTTAATTCTATATATTGCTCCTCAGATTGAGATTCGCAACATCCAGCCTGTATTCGAAACGGGAATAAAGCCGTTAATCTTTGCAACTTTACTATTTATAAGTGTATTTTCATTACCTGCTGTCTTGTTTTTAATGGTCTTTCCTGTATCGATCAATGAACCGCAAAAAGCTCAAAAGGCATTTTACATCGGTACTCTCTTAGCCGGAATCGTATTAATCCTTGTAATCGCATCATCTATATTGGTGCTTGGAGCGGATACTACGTCGCGGCAGATGTACCCAAGCTACGTATTGGCCAAAAAAATAAACATTGGTAATTTCTTGCAGCATATTGAAGTGATAGTCGCTATCATGTGGTTCATTACGATTTATTTGAAAATGGCCATATATTTTTATGTGTCGGTCAAAGGTCTGGCGCTAATATTGCATTTGAAAGAGTACCGGCCGCTTGTGATGCCGATGGGCCTAATTTTAGTTGCATTCTCCCTAATTGTCCATCCCAACATCGTTCATTCCAATGTCTATAATAAGGAAACCTGGCTGCCGTTTGTTTCAACCTTCGGATTTGCGCTTCCGTTGCTTTTGCTGGCTGCGGCATCGTTTCAAAAAAAACAAAAGGTAACATCGTCAGACCAATGCTCCCAGGGGAGTGAATAAGACTGGGCATTTGAAAAATATGCATATTAGGCAATTCACCGAGTCAAGGACAAGCGAAACAGTAATACAATACAACGTATCTTGCTGGAAGGGAGGATTAAGCCATGGGTGAATGTGTAGGCGGAGTTGGATTTGGCAGTTGCGGATCTCTCTTTACATCAACAGGCGTAATTTTGGTGCTCTTTATTCTATTGGTTATTGTATCGCGCTGTTTTATTTAACAGCTATGTACGAGCGGCAAGGTACGCCAGCTGTGTGATTATCAAGCGGGAAGAAGGAGGGGGCCCCCTCCTTGGCGGATACTCCCCAGCCTCGACTTGGTTCGTTTTCATTTGTTATACTACGGTTACCCTAACCAAACTAGGAGGAACCGTCATGAAGAAACGAATCGGGATTATCGGGCTGGGGGATATCGCTCAGAAGGCGTATCTCCCCGTACTGGGGAAGCATGAAGGAATCGATATCGCCGGCATTATGAGCAGAACGCCGTCTACGGTAGAGAAAATCGGACAACAGTACCGTATCTCTGGCAGGTGCACGGATGTGAACGAACTGCTGCAATTGGATCTGGATGCTGTATTCATACATACGCCGACCGACACTCATGAGAACGTGGTGACGAATTGTCTGGAACGAGGCGTACACGTCTACGTGGACAAGCCGCTGTCTTACGATATCAATGCTTCCGAGCGGATGGCGGAAGCCGCATTGAAGCATGATAGATTGTTGGCTGTTGGATTCAATAGGCGCTTTGCGCCGATGTATCAAGAGGCGCGGGACTGGATGGAAGAAGTCGGAGGATTCGATCTGTGCATTGTTCAAAAGCATCGGACCAGACAGCAATCGATGTCGGCAGATAAGACATTGTATGATGATCTGATTCATATGATTGATCTTCTGTTGTGGTGTGGAGCCAAGCCATACGAACTAGCGTCATATATGCAGGAACAGGATCAAGAGGGAAGACTGCTGCATGCTGCAGGGAGCGTGGCTTTTTCGCGTTCGATGGCGCTGTTCAGCATGAACCGGCGAGCTGGGGCGGATGTGGAGCGGCTGGAATTGCATGGAGGCGGGAGAACAGCAGAGATTACGAACCTGGAATCTGCGGTCTGGAACGATCGGAACAGCGGTCAGCAAATAAGACGATTCAGCAGTTGGGACACGATTGGCTATCGCCGTGGTTTTGAAGGCGTTGTGAATCATTTCCTGCAATCATTAGACAATCCGAAGCATTGTACGATCGCAGCCGACCGTGTGATGGACACGCATCAACTGATCGAGAAACTGATAGAAAGTTATAAAAATAGTCAGGGTACTATATAAGTTGAACTATTGAATTTCTTGATTAGCGTTTGATACAGCTTCGTTACTTATCTCAAGATATTGGAGAGGCGATAATCTCTCCATTCGGCTCTTCCGATCACTCTCCCCTTCGGTCAGTCAACTAGTTCCGAAAAATTACCGAACCGGGGGAGTGAGGCTCTGCCATGAAAATGAAGAGCACTCATTCCTCGGCTACAACAGGTTAAACCGTTCTAAATGGTCGTGCAACCCGGCTTCAGCCAATATTTGCTGCTGCTTCGGTCCCATCAGGTCGAAATGGGGGAAAGGAGGACGATGATGAATGTACTTTGGGTTCAAGCCATGAGCTGCACACCACTCGGTCAAGCGTTGTAAATCACTGCAGCCTACCTTGGTTACGGTCTTGATGCCCGGAAAGCGATCGTCCAGCCAATAATGGGTCAAGTAGGCGAGTTCTCCCCGTTTTACGCGTTCTTTCCACACCGACAATTCTGTTCTTGTAATACCAAATGCCATAGCTTCATTCTTCTTTCTCATGAACGTAATCTCTTCTTATTATAACAAAGAATGCGCATCGAACATCTATGATTGCATCAATAAGCTTGTGTCATAACGGGTATCCTAATGTCAATAAAAGAAAGGAGGATATCCATGCCTGGAAAGAAAAATGTTGAATCCGACAAGAAATTCGTCAAGGAAGAGGCTGCATTACAGGAGCAATGTGTTACACCATCAATCGCTCAGGTTGATTCTCCCGCTGATTTACAACATGGGATCGTTGAAATCGCGGACAAGGACGAATATGTAGACGAACCATAACGGGATGAACCGGCTAAGCGTTCGGCTGTCGAAGATGCCTAATAAGGTTGAAAATGAAACAAATAGGGGTGGAGGGTGTCTGCTAAGAGAGCTGGCGATCGCCTTTGAATTCATGTCTCCAGAGCACATTCTTAACCAAATGCCATGGATTCAAAAGCAACGAAAGCAGCCCCCCACCATGCATGTTTCCTTTTGACTTCATTTTGGTCTCATAAATTTAACCGCCTGCACGTTCGATATTATTTTACGGCGCCCATACCAATTATTTTTACATTTACCTTCACATTAACCTCGGCGTCTTTGAACGCCTCGCCCCAGTTATCGATTCCGGGCATGTTTGTCCAGCAATGCTGTTCCGAGAATGATTATATCTTTTTCCTTACGTAGAACCGTCATGCTTGGCATGATGCCTTTTTCCTTCAACTGACGGTGGAATTCCTGCAAATTCGTCTTAGTCGTCTCGTTGCGGAAAACGGCTGTATCAATCAGATTGGACAGATGAAGCGGAAGCCGCGGCTTGTTGTTGGGGGAGAAATGAAGCACGTCGCTTACGGGACCTTCCACCAAGGCTATTCTTGCGGTAACCGTACTCTTCGTATCCCGGTAGAACGGGTCCAACAATGCCTCCCAGTTTCCTTGCTGAGCCAAGTGCTTGCCGATGAGCAGTATCTGAGTCTTGCCAGCGGATGTGCTTCCGAGCGCAAGCTTGTCGAATTCTTCTCTGGAGCGCCGCAACGTAGAGGCGGTAACTTCGAACTCTTCTTCATTCGTTTTTGCTTCCTTGTTGAATACCGGACGATGACATGTAGTTGATTGCGGGCCATCACGTAGGCGGGAACGACGAACAACAGCATAACCCAGGCCGTCCATGTTCTGGGCAGAAACCAGGCTGATCTTCAGCTCCCGGCTTGGAATATAGCGGCGCACAAGCGAAATGTTTTGTATTGCCGTTTCAACGAATCCCTGATGGGCTCCTTTGATGGATGCTTCGATTTGCGGATCCTCGGCAACGAAAAACCGTTGTGGGATTTAGAATCAAGGAGGGGACGGATGACATGTTGATTAATGGAATTCATATCTACCAATCCCTCTAAATAAACCAGAACTACAGAAGGGCCGGCTATCAGCTCGAGGCTGCGAATAACCAGATCCGGAGCGTGTGTAAATATTGTTTGCAGCCGTTCAACATTTATCTCGATTTGTTCATGTATCGTTCCGGCCTTACACGTCATGATTCTCATCCTTATGTTTGTTCATATGAGGGCAGTTTGTGTAAGAAACGCGTTTTTTATGCGGAAAATGGGGGGATGACCCGTTGAAGCACCTTTCACTTCAATGGGCCTGGAGGTAATATCGAGTTCTCCATATTGATCCGCAGCCAGCTCTGCGTCGATGTATTCGAAATAATACCATAGCTCAGTTACTTGCTCTTCTTGAGCTTGTTGGTTTCCTCCGTAACGACGAACGCCAAGTCTTCGTTGCCAAATAAGGACAAGACGCCAAGCAATGTATCAAAGGGAATGTCTCCAGCTTCTTCCTTGGCAACCGTCAATTCCATCGCTTCTTGCAACGCATGGTTTTCTCCTTGCTTCGGATAGGCGCGATGATATAACTCAGCGGGATCAAGGTCATGATTGATACACCACTGCGCGAACACAAGTATCATCATTTGTTCGTCTTGTTGGTAGTTTCGAATAATCTGTTCTTCGATTTCTTTCGTATTCATTGAGGATTCTCCTTGCAGCTAGTATTATGACTTCATTATAACGAAGGTTCAGGGAGGCGCACAATAAGAGAGGTACGTAGAGAACGATGAAATAACTTTAGGGATAGCTGAAAATAGATCGAAGGAGAATTTGAATATCATTCGTCAAAATAGATTAGATATTGGTGTAAAAGAGTTTCACCTCAACAATTGCTGTAGCACTCATTCATGTTGTACAATGACGAGTGTGCTCATGGATTCATCCGTAGCATCACAGAGAGGGTTGTTTCTTATAATCCATATGTATTTAATAGGTTTACCTAAGAGTTTCATATGAACCAATTAGGCTTAACTTACGTAGAATATAAAAAAAACCTTCTGCAAATGCGAGAAGGTGAAATTTAGGTGTTGATTTAGGCCCAAAAAAATGATAGAATAACGGATGCTATAAAAATAAATATAATTAATCAAAATCATACCACATTATAGGATTTTTGTCAAATATATTTTCAGTGCTGCAAGTAGTATATAGGGGGGAACTGGATTGTGATGAACGACCAACAAGAATACGACCTAACACTGCCGCCGGGGATTAAATTGGATGACCCCGTGCGTATGTATTTGAAAGAGATTGGACGCGTTCCACTCCTATCCGCAGAGGACGAAATTGACCTGGCTTTACGGATCGCACAAGGAGATGAAGAAGCCAAGCAAAGACTGGCTGAAGCGAATTTGCGTCTCGTCGTCAGCATTGCGAGACGATACATTGGTCGCGGCATGATGCTTCTTGATCTGATTCAAGAGGGCAATATGGGCTTGATGAAGGCAGTGGACAAATTCGACTATACGAAGGGGTTCAAATTCAGCACGTATGCGACCTGGTGGATTCGTCAGGCGATTACGCGTTCCATTGCCGATCAGGCCAGAACGATCCGTATTCCGGTACACATGGTTGAGACGATCAACAAGCTCAATCGCATTACGAAGCAGTTGCTGCAGGAGCTTGGCCGTGAACCGCTGCCAGAAGAGATTGCTAAAGAAATGGAGCTAAGCACGGAGAAGGTACGGGAGATCATGAAAATCGGACAAGATCCGGTATCGATTGAAACACCGATCGGCGAAGAGAACGACTCGAATTTGGGAGACTTTATCGTGGATCGTGAAGCGCTGGCACCGGCGGATGCCGCTGCCTATGAGCTGTTGAAGGAGCAACTGAAAGATGTGTTGGACACATTGACCGAGCGCGAGGAGAACGTACTGCGTCTTCGCTTCGGATTGGATGATGGGCGCACACGTACGTTGGAGGAAGTGGGCCACGTATTTGGCGTTACCCGGGAGCGGATTCGTCAGATCGAAGCGAAAGCGCTGCGCAAGCTGAGACATCCTAGCCGCAGCAAGCGATTGAAGGATTTCCTAGAATAATTACGAAGCTACACTTTACTTATATTTTGATGGGAACACGCCTGAAGCGCGTGTTCCTTTATTCATGTGTACGGGTGGCGTCAATGTTGCCGAGGAAGATGTTTGCTCAAGCGCTTCACGAGCTGTTGGATGACGGATTAATCAACCGTACGAAACACAGCGGGAAGATGCTTCGGATACGGTCAGCTCCATCGATGAGGAGGAGTTAGCATGAAGATATTAGTAATAGGCGCAGGTGTAATCGGTACGGCTTATGCCTGGGTTATTCATGAAGCTGGCTATGACGTTACGTTATATGTTCGGCCACACAAGCTGGAAGCGATGAGAGAAGTACATATTTCTTGCCTTGACAAGCGAAGAAAAAAACCAGTGCAAATCAACACCATCTACCGGCCAAAGGTGACGGATCAATTTACTTCTGCTGACGGATACGACCTCATTCTCGTCTGTGTGAAATATAATCAGTTGGAATCCGTGCTGCCAATGCTAGCGGAGGCTGCAGGTGAGGCCGATATTTTATTTTTCCAAAACATGTGGGAAATTAGGAAAAAGATCGAACCCTATCTTCGAGCTTCGCAATATTTTCTTGGTTTTCCGTCAGTAGGCGGAGGTAAAACAGAGAACAGGTTGGATTGTTTTCTCGAATCTAGCTTTGCCGTTCCGAATCTATTAGGTGAAGTCAATGGGGAAATAACACCGAGAGTGAAAGCAGCAGCGGCCATTTTCAAGCAAGCGGGATTTAAACCTGTAGTTTCAAAATATATGACCACTTGGCTCACTACACATTATGTGTGGGCAGCCTCATTTCTCGGCGGAGTCGTCAAGGCTGGGTCCGTAGAGGAATTTTCCCGTAATCCCGTATTCATTAAAGAGACTTATTTGGCCATGCGGGAAGGATTCCGGGTATGCCGACAAAAAGGGTTTGAGGTAAAGAAAGTTGCTCCTCAATCCTTGTACGATACACTGCCTTTGTTTCTGCTGACGATGGTTACCCGCAAGATGTTTCAACAAGAAGAAATGCAAAACATGCTGAAGGCTCATATCGCACATTCCCCAGATGAAATGCTCGGGATGTACTATGATGTACTCAACGACGGCCAAGCCAAAAACATAGAGATACCTTATTACATAGGCTTTAAAGACCATATCGACAAATATTTCACTCAATAAAGGAGGCGTTGACTGATGCCGCTCGATCATCAAACTCAAGCTTTTCTGGAGAAACTAAAAGGACAACCGCCGATTGAAAGTTTACCTCCTGCTATCGCAAGAGAGCTTCAACGACAAATGGGAATGCAAGCCGAATTATTGTCCGCAAAAGAAAAAATCCAGGTTGGAGCAGTTTCCGATCTTACAATTCAGGGTGCACATGGGGAAGTTCCGATAAGGATATATACACCAGCAATTGAGGGACCTCACCCCGTATTCGTCTATTATCATGGGGGAGGTTGGGTGCTTGGCGATCTGGACCGCTTTGATGATATTTGTCGCCGGGTAACGAAATCTTCTAACTGTGCCGTCGTGTCTGTAGATTATCCGCTTTCCCCTGAGAACAAATTCCCGACTGCAGTAGAAGCTGCCTACACAGCGGCGCAGTGGGTCTTTGACAATGCGGAACAGCTTCAACTCGATCCGAACCGTCTAGCGGTTGGGGGAGACAGTTCTGGAGGTAACTTGGCGGCAGTTGTCACTCATTTGGCCAAAGAAAGAAAAACGCTCAAAATTGCTTATCAAGTCCTGATCTATCCAGTAACCGATGCGTCTATGCAAACCGCTACATACAGGGAATTTGCCGAGGGCTATTTTTTGACCCGAGATCAAATGACATGGTTCTTTGACAACTACTTAAACAGTCATGAAGAAGAAGCAACGAATCCATGGGTCTCGCCTCTTTTATTTACTGATTTTACCGGCTTGCCGCCTGCGCTTGTCATTACTGCTGAATTTGATCCTCTGCGGGAGGAAAGTGAAGCCTACGCTGAGCGGATGAAGGAGGCCGGTGTGCCTGTCGTCTTGCATCGTTATGAAGGCACGATTCATCCGTTTGTCAGTTTTGCCGACGAAATCGATAAAGGAATAGAAGCGATAGAGGAAGTAGCTGATTCGCTGCGTACATTTTTCGGAGTTAATCGTTAATTGCTTGCACTACCCTTGTTGAGAACTTAAAAATGAAGTGAAAAGGAAACAAGAATGGTAGGAGTACCCGCTTCCGTCGCTGTTGATTCCAAGTCATTGGGATGAGACTGCGCGGGGATGACTTGGATTCAAAGGCGATCGCCAGGTCTCTCCAGCGGATACCCTCTACCTCGATTTGTTTCGTTTTCAATCCTCCAAATGCGGAACCCGGACATACACGCGCTGACGATGCTTCTCTACTACCACGGGAGCTTCAAAGAAATCACTCAATGTGGCTGACTCCATAATCCGTTCCGTCGCACCGCTATGGATGACCTCGCCCTGCCGCAGCAACAGTGTGTGGCTGAACACAGGGAGAATTTCTTCGGTATGGTGGGTTACATAGAGTAATGTAGGTGTCTGTTCCTGCTGCGTCAACTCATGAATACTGTCGAGCAGTCTTTCACGCGAGAACAGATCCAGCCCATTGCACGGTTCATCGAGAATCAAAATTTGAGGGTCGGCCATCAACGCCCGGGCAATCAGCACCTTCTGCTTCTCACCTTGCGAACAGGTCCTGAACTCGCGATCCCATAAGTGACCGCAGCCGAGTGTGCGCATCAGCGCTTCGGCACGGCTTGTATCTTCCTCTGACAATTGTTCATATAAGCCGATAGTGGCATATTTCCCGCTAATGACGACGAGCTGGGTCTTATCGGATCCATACAGCTTCTCCTGTAGGGAAGAGCTGACCCATCCGATGAACTTGCGAAGATCGCGCAAATCGACTTGGCCAAAACGATGGCCCAAGACGGATACAGTTCCTTGAGTCGGCCAGATATATCCGTTGATCATATTAAGAAGCGTCGTTTTCCCCGAACCGTTCAGTCCAAGCAGCGCCCAATGCTCTTGGAGCCCGACTTTCCAGCTGACATTCTTAAGCAATACATCCTTGCCATTTTTCCAATATACTCCCTGCATATCTATTACATGGTTCATCTTTCCTGACCTCTTTCTTATTGCATCAATTATCGGATAATGCATGTGTGTCTCTGACGGCGCCGCAGTCTATTCCATCTATCATAAAGAAGGTCCAGCAGTCTGTCGATATGAAAAGTGCTCATTGGAGCAAGAATTCGATCTGCAAGAGGTCGTTAACCGCTTCCGGCAGTGGACCTCGTCATTGCTCTTATATGGGTTCGAGGAGCCGCCTTGCGATGCATGAGACGGAAGGCCAAGTGCTTCAATATTTTATTTGCGAATCAACGTTCCTATCTTTCAGCAAAAAAAGTTTGCACAATTCTAACGGGAGAGAATCAGCAGTATAGTGTGTTGTGGGGTCAATACACCGTTACAGAGAACCGAGATATTGAACAGTGAATAATTCATTTCATATTACTTCAAAATAACACATGTCCCTACATTTACCATTTGCATGTCGTAAGGAGGATGAAGTGATGGACGATGAGAAGATGAACACAAATGAAAAAGAAAATGCGCTGGAACATGGCACTTCGGTAACGGGTGCCGGGGATGCGCTCGATGAGCGCATGGCGGAAGGAGAAGAAGCATCTACCCTGACGACCCGTCAAGGCCATCCTGTGAAAAATAACCAGAACATACGGACGGTGGGGAACCGGGGACCTGCAACGCTTGAGAATTACCAATTCATCGAAAAAATTACACACTTTGATCGTGAACGTGTTCCTGAGCGGGTGGTCCACGCACGAGGCACGGGTGCGCATGGGTATTTTGAAGCTTACGGAAAAGTCGGGGATGAGCCGGCTTCCAAGTATACCCGAGCGAAATTGTTTCAGGAGGCGGGTAAAAAAACACCTGTCTTTGTCCGCTTCTCAACGGTAATTCACGGTGGCCATTCCCCTGAAACGTTACGCGACCCGCGGGGCTTCGCAGTCAAGTTTTACACGGAGGACGGAAACTGGGACCTGGTCGGCAACAATCTTAAAATATTTTTCATTCGTGACGCGATCAAATTTCCGGATATGATTCATGCCTTCAAACCGGATCCGATCACGAATATTCAAGACGGTGAACGATTTTTCGACTTCTGCTGCAACTCGCCTGAGACGGTCCACATGGTCACATTCGTATACTCGCCATGGGGGATCCCGGCTAACTATCGACAGATGCAAGGGTCCGGTGTGAATACATACAAGTGGGTGGACAAAGAAGGACACGCCGTTCTCGTTAAATACCATTGGGAGCCGAAGCAGGGGATTAAAAATTTGACGCAAGCGGAAGCTGAAGAAATTCAAGGTAAAAACTTTAATCACGCCACACAAGATCTATATGAAGCAATTGAGTGCGGAGAATATCCCGAGTGGGAGCTGTTCGTACAAATATTGAGTGACGATGAGCATCCTGAGCTTGATTTCGATCCATTGGATGACACGAAAATATGGCCGAAAGATGAGATCCCGTGGTTGCCAGTTGGACGAATGGTATTGAATAAAAACCCGGGAAATTATTTTGCCGAGGTCGAGCAGGCTGCCTTTGGCACCGGAGTTCTTGTGGACGGCATGGATTTCTCGGATGATAAAATGCTGCAGGGGCGCACACTTTCTTACTCGGATACCCAGCGCTACCGTGTTGGTGCGAATTATTTGCAGCTGCCGATAAATGCGCCGAAGAAACGTGTGGCTACCAATCAACGTGACGGGCAAATGGCCTATTATGTGGATGCCGCTCCAGGCCAAAATCCGCATATTAACTATGAGCCATCTTCATTGAATGGATTGAAAGAGGCGCCGAAAACAGATAACGAGTACACGCCGCATGTGGAAGGGAAATTAGTTCGCGAAAGCATCGACCGAACGAATGATTTTAAGCAAGCAGGAGAAACCTATCGGGCATTTGATGACTTCGAGCGCGATGATCTCATCTTAAATCTCGTGAACACCATAAAAACGTGCAATTCCCATATCCAGGAGCGGATGGTCGAGTTATTTACGAAATGTGATGAAGAGTATGGGCGTCGAGTAGCTGAAGGACTGCAGCAATATGCGAATCAAGGTACGGCCAATCACGGCCCGATTGGCTCTGCGGATACAGGCGAAGCTGTCAAGGAAGCCGAGCGCAAAGGGCATCAGACAGATTCGTATTAAAATAGGAAGAAACGATATGACTTCGACGAAGCTGTTCATCCCGGCAGTAGTGAATGATTTTGGTTTTCTGTTCTGAATGGATATACAATGTCGCTCATCTATTGGTGATGAGCGGCTTTTTCGTTATACCACCCAAAGCTTTAGGGAGACCAAACAAATCTGGAGCGGAGAGGTGCCGGGGACGGATAACGAACATACAATATAAGATTAAATCAAAAATGAATTCTTCCGGCTAAAGAGGTGCTGATTCATGACATTGACACCGTTGCAGAGAATTGTGAGCTGCAGCAATAATGTGGTTACCGCACCCACCAGGGATGAGGCAACGGCAAGATTAATAGCAGGAAGTCCTCCGAATGCAGTGAATATAGGAAATGCAGCGGTTGTGTGGCCACATATAGAAACTTTTCAAAATGACAACAATCCTTGGTTTCACCAGGTTATGAATCCCGAATTCATATGGACGCAACATGGAGCCATCCCAGGAGAAAGCCGCGGGTTTGCGGCGGTATCTGTGCCGCTGCCTATCTTGCCAGGCGCAGATGAGCTCTCTTATCTTATCATTTTATCATTGTTTAGCGATAATGCATGCAGCTTGCGTATTTCATTGGTTGATGTTATGGGAAATCCAATCTCTCCGGTTGACCCGTCCCTACTTAATTTTGATTTGCAGGCAGGTTCTTTGAGAGCTGATGCCTCTTTGAATACAGATACAGAGAACCCGTACAATTGGCAGAAAATCCGATTTTATTCGGTACCTGCATCCTTTAATCCCGCAAGTGTTACTCCTGGATCCAAGTTTCTCTTTACATTTCAGGTTGTCAATTATCTTCATGACGGAGAAGGAGGAAACGCAGGCTTGGCGTTTATTGCGGACATATATCAGTTAGCCGAGCAATGGTATGAGTCCGGCGTTACCGGACCAACAGGTCCGACGGGTGTCACAGGGGCGACGGGTGACACAGGAGTGACGGGTGCCACGGGAGCGACGGGTGCCACGGGAGCGACGGGTGACACGGGAATGACGGGTGTCACGGGAGCGACGGGTG